>JBGTBM010000007.1:0-219424 GCA_041749335.1 Patescibacteria group bacterium | reverse complement strand
TTGCCTAATGGCGGCGGCTTTCGCCTCGTTAGACTGCGCCGCTGCGCGGCTTCGCCTAACTCGGTATATCCAAAATCCCGTTTATGCAAATAAATTTACAGCGCGGGACTTCGGATATACCGCCGCCATTATACGCAATTCAAAAAATATTTTTCTTTTAAATTAATGATATTTTGATAGGCTTTTTAAATAAGGTATAAATTTGTTTTTTATTTATAGAGGGGGATAAGGTATTTTCTCCGCTCCGCTCCGAAAATGATTTTAATTTTAGGGGAATTATAATACAATCAAACTACTATGGCTAAAAAAATAAACTACGATAATTGGTCAAAAGAAGAGCTGATAAAAGAGCTTCGCCGTATTAAGGAAATGAAATACGGGCTTGTTTGGCATAGAGATTTGCCGGAAGAAAAAATTGACACTCTTATTAACCCTGACGCACACACACCCAACGAAATGTTTCCTAATGAGATGGCGGGAAAACCATTTCCGATTTTGAAAGAAACGAAAGGGAAAGAAATAACCGGCGACAAAGGCAAGCCGGTAAATTTGCTGATTGAAGGCGATAATTATCACTCACTCGCCGTTTTGAATTTTACTCATCATGAGTCCGTGGACTTTATTTATATTGATCCCCCATATAACACTGGCGCGCGCGATTGGATGTATAACAATAATTATGTTGACATCACTGATCCTTTTCGTCATAGCAAATGGCTTTCCTTAATGTATAAGCGATTAAAACTAGCAAAAAATCTGCTTAAAGAGGACGGAATTATATGTGTAACGATTGACGATAATGAATTAGCCCCACTTTGGATGTTAATGAATGAAATTTTTGATGAGTTCAGTCATCTTGGTACGGTTGTAATTCGTAATAACCCTAAAGGCAGAATGACTGCCCGCAAGGTTTCGCTTACCCATGAATACGCACTTTTCTTTGGAAAATCACCGCTTGCAACTATTAAAAAATTGCCAATTGCCCCCGAAGAGAAAACTCATAACTACAAAAAGGACGAGGACGGATCGTGGTATTTACCAGTTAATTTAAGAAAGCAAGGTGTCGACAGTACCGCCACAAACCGAAAAGGAAAATTATCCGAGCGATACTATCCGATTTATTTTGATCCAAAGACCAAACAGATAAGCACAAAAAAGAAATCAATAGTTGAAATATTGCCGATTGATCAAAGAGGCGAAAAAAGAATTTGGCGGCGTTCAAAAGATGTTATTGATGAAATGTATGAAAACGGCGACCTATGGGTACAAAAAACCAAGGGTGGTTATCAGGTATACTTCAAATTTAGAGGTGGCTTGGAAGGGCAAATGCCAAAAAGTATCTGGCATGACGCAAAGTATTCAGCTAGCGAATATGGTACCCAAATTTTGGATTCTATTATGGGCTCAAGAGAAATGTTTCAATATCCAAAATCACCTTATGCAGTCAGAGATTGTATTTTAGCAGGAACCAATAGAAAAGATGCCTTAATTTTGGATTTTTTTGCCGGATCAGGCACAACAGGTCAAGCTGTATTGGAATTAAATAAAGAGGACAGCGGCAATCGGCAGTTTATTCTTTGCACAAACAACGAAAACAATATCTGCACCGATGTTTGTTATCCTCGGCTAAAAAAAATCATCAAGGGCTACAAAAATACTAAAGACGAAAACGTCGCCGGACTTGGCGGTAATTTGAAATACTTTGTTTGCGACTTTGTGGAAGCCGAGCCGACAGACAGAAATAAAAGAAAACTTGTAAGTGAATCAACGGAAATGCTTTGTATCCGTGAAAACGCTTTTGATCTGGTGCAGAACGAGAGCGATTTTAAGATTTTCAAAAATAGCGATAAATATCTCGGTATTGTTTTTTACGAGGAAGCTATTGACGATTTCAAAAAAGCAATCAAAAAAATTAAAGGGCATTTTAACACTTATGTTTTTTCACTCGGCGACGACCCGCACGAAAAACAATTTACCGATGTAAAAAGCAAGGTTACGCTTTGCGCTATCCCTGAAGTAATCTTAAAAGTATATCGTGAAATTTTTAAATAAATACTATGTGGATTGAATTTAAAAACTATCAAGAAAAAGCCATTGTAAAGTTGAAGCAGGAAGTCAACGATCTTTTGGATGCGGAAGAAAACAAAATCTGCATTTTCAAGTCGCCCACCGGCTCCGGCAAAACATTGATGATGGCGGAATTTTTGAAACGGCTTATTGATTCGCGCATTGACGGCAAAAAATTTTCCTTTATCTGGATCGCCGTTAATAAACTGCACGACCAAAGTCGCAATAGTCTGAAAAAATACTACGACCAGTTTGGAGTTGGTCTCAAATGCTCTTATTTTGAAGATTTGGACGATAGAAAAATCAGCGAAAACGAGATTTTATTTTTGAACTGGGCGAGCATAAATAAGAAAGGCAATATTTATGTCCGCGAGAATGAGCGGAATAATAATCTTTCCAATATAGTCGCCCGCACAAAAGACGAAGGCAGGATTATTATTCTTCTCATTGACGAAAGCCACCGCAACGCTGAAACGGAAAAATCCAAAGAACTGATCGAAGATATCTGTCCAAAGATAACAATTGAGGTTTCGGCAACACCCCAGCTTAAAGGCGTATTTCGCGGTGTGGAAGTGGAACTGAAAGATGTCAAAGAAGAAGGAATGATCAAGAAAGAAATCGCTATTAACCCTGGCTTTGAAAACTTTAAGCTGGACAAGAAACTTGCGGATAAAACGGCTGATGAAATTGTTGTTGAAGCGGGATTAAAAAAACGCGCGGAACTCGCCAAAGTATACGAAGTGGAAGGATCAGATGTTAATCCGCTCATGCTCATACAAATACCAGATACGCGCCAAGGAATGATTGATAAAAAAGACGCGATGTTACAATTGCTTGGCAAATACGGCATTACAACGGAAAATGGGAAGCTGGCGATTTATCTCTCCGACAAGGACAGTAAAATCAATCTTGAGAACATAGAGAAAAACCAAAACGAGGTTGAGGTGATGATTTTTAAACAAGCCATCGCCGTCGGATGGGATTGTCCACGCGCCGCAATTTTGGTTTTGTTCCGCGAATGGAAAAGCATAGTGTTTTCCATTCAGACCATTGGGCGCATTATGCGTATGCCCGAACACGATCACTATAAAAATGCTGAATTAAATATCGGCTATGTTTATACCAGTTTGAGCAATATTGGCATTGCCGAAGATATTGCCAAAGAATATATAACGATTTTTGAGGGCAAACGGCGTGAGGATTATGAGGATATTGATTTGATTTCCTATCACTCCAAACGGTTCCGAGAGGAAACCCGCTTGTCATCAGATTTTGTGCCTATTTTCTTTCAAGCGGCGGACGAACTTAAACTCAAAGAGCGAATTTTGCTCAAACATACCATTGTTGATACCAAGCTCATCGCAAGCGGAAAAATTACCGATGTGGACAAGGAAACCAAAAGCATTGAAAAGAAAGGCACTTTAGATATTCCAAAAAATGAGGTCGAGTTACAAAATGCTTTTGATTACTTCGCGCGGGAAAATCTTGCGCCGTTTGCTCCGGAGCTTCGTTCCATAAAACGTATTAACGATTCCTTATATCGTTTCTTTGATAAGTCCTTCAAGATGGGTGTTGATGACTGGCCAAAAGTCCAAGCCATTGTTTTGGCAGAAGAAAACCGCCAAGTTGTGATTGATGTTATCAATCGGGCCAAAGAGCTTTACCAAGATGGCGTTGGCAAAGGCAAACAGGAACTCGTGCAAAATGACGAGCCGTGGAATGTGTCGCGGATAATCAACTATAACTTGAATTTCGTTGAAAAGGATTACAAACGATCTATTATTCAGCCGTATTTTGCCAAAACAAAGGGTACTAACAACCTCTCGCTTTTCGAGGAAGACAGCGATATTGAAGTTGCGTTTATTGAATATTTGGAAAAAGCCAAACAAGTGAAATGGTGGTTTAAGAATGGCCGGCAGGACGGTTCGTATTTTGCCGTGCCTTATGTTGAGAATGGGCAAGAGAAGCCGTTTTATCTTGATTTCGTGGTAATGCTCAACGACGGACGACTTGGCTTGTTTGATACAAAAGGCGGGATTTATGCCAAAACCGCCAAGGAACGCGCCGAAGGATTGGCAGAATACATTGCTACCGAAAACAAGAAAGGCAAAAACTTGTTTGGTGGCATTGTTTTGAAGGACAAGAATAGCTGGAGGTTCAACGATAGTAAAAAATACGCTTACAATCCGGATGATTTAAAGGATTGGAAATTTTTGTATTTGAGTTAAAGCTATGGCAAAGTTTAATATCTACAAATTGGACAAAGCAAGGGAGGCGGGCTTGCTCGAAAAGCTGCAAGCAGTCGGGCTTTCGCGTTCTGGCCAGAAGACCATTAATGGCTTCATTCTTTCGCTTTACCTTTCACAAGAGCCGGAAGCGATAGATATTTGGTGGACAGACTTATATGTTGATTATCTCGGAACAACCGAGAAGCCAAAGAACAAAGCTTATTTTGCAGTTTTTCTTATTTCAAATTCCTCTCTGCTTTACGCCGTCAGCATGGGAAAATCTCATTTTTATTTGAAGGATTTTTGTGATGGTGATTTTGGTATAAATTTGGCTGAAAGAATTGCCGACCAAAAACACCTCAAACTTAAAAACTCAAAACTTTTTGGAGGGAAGAAAAGCAAAACGATTATCTCATATCAGGAAAATAGCGAATTTGAATATGATAGTGGTGAGTCTATTCACTATGTAAAAGCTAAAACTACTGATATTGAGAAGTGGGGTGAAGTTGTTAGTTTCGGAAATTCCGCGCAGTTTCATCTTGAATTTGTGCCGGATAATTTGCCGGAATTAGTTAAATCGATTGAGGAAGAATTACAAAAAGAGCCGAGAATAATTTTGCCGCGTGCGACAGCTATTTCGGATGAGGCAAAGATCGCAAAATTAGATCAAAAGGTAGCGCAGGAAATTTTGAATAGCACCAACGCTGAACTTCAACCAGCGGAAGCCTCGGTTTCTGGAGTCGATTTTGTGTTTTTGGACAAGAATCAATTCCGTTTTATCTTTAACCGCCAAAAATACGATATTGACGGCGAATTAAACCTTTCCGTACTACGAGACTTTATTAATCAACAAAATATTGACTTGCCAACAAACCTAAACGAGATAAAGATTAAGATATCCGATGAACATAACAAAGGATACACCAAGCCGCTTAAATATTTTCTTGATTATGTTGACGATGAGCGGCACTTTTTACTGGATGGCAAATGGCATACTTTCAATCAGAACTACATTAAGTTTTTACAGAAGCAAATTGATGAGCGAATTACACTTGAAAAGCCAGATGTTAATTTTTCAAATTCCGCCTTCGTACAGTGGCGCGATGGTTTGTCTGACGATGATAGAGCTTCACATGGCTACGCAGAATATTATTTCAATACCTTACGAGAGAGAGATGGCTATAAAAATTTAGATCGCCAAATTGAGTCGCTACAACAGTACAAAATAGAGAAATTGGATTTATACAAAGATGACGTGGCCTATTTTGTAAAAATTGGCACGCCACAAAAATTAGGATATGTGATAGATCAAGCCGTTGCCACGATAAAAATTTTACAGAGCCAAACGTCTACGATCCAAATTGATAGTCAAGACATAAAACCCAAAAACATCTGCCTTTGGCTTATTCTTGATCGGCAAACGGAAATTACACAAATATCAGAAATCAAATCACTGATTTTTATGATGAAACTCGCCGAATGGCAACGACAATGCTCAAATGCTGGATATACACCAATTGTTCGAATAGGATACAGAATTGAATAATAAGGAGTTTTGGATTTTGGGCATTCACCCCTAACCCCTCTGCCCAAAATCCAAAACAAAAAAACAAATTTATGATTATTGAATAAAAAGCCTGTCAAAATGAAATTGAATGAAAAATATTTTTTGAACTCGCTCCTTTCAGTCGCGCCCCGCTGCGCTCTCCTCCCTTCGGTCGTCGGGGCGTATAACACAGCGTATGCGGTTCGGGGCTCGGCTCGCCCCTCTCCCATATTTTTGCTCCCGTTGGTCGCAAAAACATCGCATACGCTGGAACGTTAGGCAAAATCGCTTCGCTCTTTTGCCTAATGGCGGCGGCTAGCCGATAGTCGCTGCGCGACTTCGCATAACAACGGCTAAACGGCTATGCTCCCTTCGACATGCTCAGGACAGGCAAATTTTTACGAAACTTTGCCTAGCCTTCACTCCGTAAAACATCAGATATACGCAAATGTTATATTCAATATTATCCAGACCACGATATTAAATAAATTTAAATAATTGGACTTTCTTTTTTTATATGAACAAAAAATCTACAATTAATCCCAAACTAGTTGCCCCTTGCGGAATGAATTGTGGAATTTGCTTGGGTTATCTTAGAGAGAAAAATAAATGTCTCGGCTGTAGAGAAATGGATGCATACCGATCAAGTTATGGTAGAAAATGCATCATAAGAAGTTGCCAAATCCTAAAGAAAAATAAATGGAAATTTTGTTCGGATAAGTGTAAAAAATTCCCCTGCACAAGATTAAAAAATCTCGATAAGAGGTATCGAACCAAATACGGAATGAGTATGCTTGAAAATCTAGAATTTATTAATAAATTTGGAATTAAGAAATTTGTTAAATCCGAACAAAAAATATGGAAATGCCCAAAATGTGGAGAATTGCTTTGTGTACATAGAGATTCTTGTTTGAAATGTGGTGAAAAAAGATAATCTTTAACCGCCACCGGCTTGCAAAAATCCCAATTTTTGGTTTTTCTTGTAATATAAAATACCATAATAAATTGGAATAAATGGAAAATAATTATATAGTATTTTTACATAAAAGAAATAAAAAAATTGAAGAATATAATAAAGAAATCGGGTAAAAGAGGGCAAAATTTGCCCGATCGCAAATTAAACAGGTTGAAAGGATATGATTATTCCCAAAATGGGTATTATTTTGTCACCATTTGTACCAAAAATCGGCAGGAATTTTTCGGTGAAATAAAAAACGGAGAATTGACGTTGAATGAATATGGGAAAATCACAAAAAAATGCTGGCGGGAAATTCCGGATCATTTCCCAAACGTGATATTGGATGAATTTATAATTATGCCAAACCATATTCACGGAATCGTGATAATTAAAAATAATGATGAAGGGAACAAAAATTTTTGTTCCCTTCCATGGCAAACAAAATTATCAAAATCGCTATCATCAATTATCCGCGGTTTCAAAATAGGCGTTACTAAATATTTTCGTGAAAAAAATAATGATGAATTTGTCTGGCAGAAATCTTTTTATGACCATATTATTCGCAATGAAAAATCATTATTTAATATTCGTAAATACGTACAAAATAATCCTTTCAAATGGACATCAGAACAAGACAGGAATCATTTGACAAATATAAACTAAAATAATTTTTTTTCACTTTTTAGTGAATTTTGTAGAAAAATTTGATTGGTAATTGTATATTAAATGTAAAATTTCCCGCATCTTTATCAAAATATTATAAATAACATATATGACAAAATTAAAAAAATTGGATTTAATCTTCACTAGAGATATTTCTTTATTTACTTGTATTTTTTGGCGGGACCAACTGCTTCTCAAGGATATAAAGAAAATTTGGGGAATTACTATTTCTGACCAAATTATTCATTTTAATGGCAAAGTAATTGAATCGTATCGCATACACGATGAAGTCGAAAAAATTAAAAATCATGTAATTAATTTGCCAACGAATCACCCGCTGTTTTCTCAAAACCGTATTCGAATAACCATTGCTGCGGTAAAACGGATAAAATTTTTACTTAACAAAAAAACAGAAAATGATTATACCGACCTGATAGATGAAATTTTTCATTTATGGTCTGAAATGTACCCGGGTTATATGCTGGCAAATTTTTTACCCGGACCATGGTCCGATGACTTTAAAAAATTGCGCGGTAGCGACAGTGAAAGAATCATCAATGACTTTTTTAATCTTAGGATAAAAATTGAAGGAATTTTTGAATCAATGGATTTATTTATTAGAAAAATAGTAGCTGAAAAGCTAAGATATCTAAATGCGGATCCTTTGCTCGCCCGCTTTTTAACTTTATCCGAATTTAATAAATTATTTGCCGAAAAATATTCAATAAATATAGATAAATTAAAAGCAAGGCAGAAGGGCTATGTTATTATCAATGGCAAATTATATGTTAATAAGTCTTTTCCAAAATTACTGCAAGATGCAAATTATACTTTTGATTTTTTTGAAAAAGGAATAAATTTTTTTAAAGGACAATCAGCATATATTGGAAAAACAGTTCGGGGCAAAGCTTTTTTAATCTTCCTTAGTCACCATATAAATAATTTTCCGAAGGATGGAATCTTAGTTACGGCAATGACCGCTCCAAATTTCCTACCGGCAATGAAAAAAGCTGCCGCGATAGTGACTGATGAAGGAGGTTTAACTTGCCACGCCGCCATAATCTCGCGAGAATTAAAAAAACCAACATTAATCGCTACTAAAATTGCCACAAAAGCAATTAAAAATGATGACGTAGTCGAAGTAAATACAAAAAATGGCACCGTAAAAATTATTAAGAAAGCGGATCCTAATTCATGACGGAAATAATTTTTATTTGTAAAAGAGAAAATTATTCTATTGGATGTTTATATAATTAATTTAAATCTTGATGCAAAATATTGCAAAAAGAATAATTGTGTGGGCTGCCGCCATCGCGCTCGTATTGATGATACCACTTATCGCAATGCAATTTACTAAAGAAGTGAATTGGAGCTTGTTCGATTTCATCTTAATGGGCGTTGTCCTGTCAAGCCTTGCCTTTGCGTATGAGCTAATTGCAAGAAGGGTGGAGAAATCCGTGTACCGAGCCGCTTTTAGCATTGGACTTATGGGAGCTTTCTTCCTTTTTTTCGTGAATGGCGCTGTCGGCATCATCGGGAACGAAGATCAACCCGCCAACCTGATGTATACAATAGTATTCGCGGTCGGATTAATCGGCTCCTTGATGGCACGCTTTAAGCCGCGCGGAATGGCAATAACATTATTTACGACGGCTGTGGCGCAAATGTCGGTTCCCCTGATAGCACTCATTATCTGGCCGCCTTCTACTACCTCCTGGTCGCCAAGCGTGTTTCGGGTGTTTGTTCTAAATGCGTGTTTTGCCATGCTCTTTGTAATATCGGCGCTGTTGTTTCAGCGCGCAAGCACATCGAAATAAATCAATAAACTTTTATTTTAAAAATATGACAGTACTTTTTATTTGCCGAGCAAGCGTTGGACGAAGCCAGATGGCGGAAGCAATTTTTAATTCAATCACCAAAAAACATAAAGCTATCAGTGCCGGGCTCAATCCCCCAAAATTATGGGAAGGCCAAAAATTATCTAAAACAAAATTTGTTGCCTCCGTAATGGCTGAAATTGGCTATGATATAAATGACAAATTCTCAAAAAAACTAACAAAACAAATGATAGATGAAGCAGAAAAAGTAATTGTAATTGGAGAAAAGGAAGGTTGGCCGGATTTTTTAAAAAAGTCGAATAAATTATCTTTTTGGGATATTGAAGATCCGGATAAAGGAGAATTGAATTTACATCGCAAAGTAAGAAATCAAATAATATTATTAATTAAAAAATTAGTAAAAGAAATTGAATAAAATCCGACTTTATCATGTTTCAGATTGTCGCAATATTATAAATTTTCTTTGCTGGTCTATAAAATTTAAATTAATTAAAAATCCCTCGATGTGCACGAGGGAATTTAGTAAAATCTCTTCACGTAAAAAGACATTGTTTTTAAACGCACAGAGATAAAAATAATAGGGCTGCAATTATCTAATTCTATTTGTTCAGATTCAATTTTACTTCACATTCTTCCCGAATAATAACTAAAATTGTTTTGAATATTTTTTTGTATAAAAAACCGCATTAGATTAACTCTCCAATGCGGAATACTAATAAATTTAATTGGATTAAAGATCAATCAACAAAGATCAGTTCTGCCGGCGCAATCGCTAGCTCTTCACAGCTATCGTTGTTTTCCAATACAACGAACTGTTTACCCTCCCAGGTAACTGTTTCACCCGCGCGAGCATCCGGACTGATCTCGTCAGGCAGCTTTGGTCCGTTGAGAGAAGCAACATTCTTGCCAAACTTGTCAAACATCTTAACAGGAATGTGGCCGGGTACGCCATCGTGAGAGACAATGTAATTTGCCCCATTGTCAGTGCCCTGTTTTCTTCCATTTTCCTGCGCTGCTTCCCGCATAAGTGACAGCGGATAAGGTCCGGCAGTCTCTTCCTGTGAGAAAAACTCCGGAAGTTGCTCCACGAACCTTCGACCAAGATCGGATGTCAGATCAAGGAGCGCCAGCGCCCACATCATATGATTATCCTTAACTTCACAAATTGCCTTCCAGTTCTTATACATTGTTCCTCCTTAGCCTTCACGGCTCATATGTTGAGAACTATTCATTTAATCATATTTATAATTTTTGTCAAGTTTATCAATAAAATACTCCTTCTCTCCTTTTTCTCTTTAATATAAAAAATTTAAATTAATTAAAAAACCCTCGATATGTGACATAATTCACTTCGAGGGAATTTAGTAAAATATCTTCGCCTAAAAAGAGATTTATTTTTTAAGCGCACGGAGATGAAAATAAAACCTGGTGACAAAAAATAATATTTTTCAAAATGCCTTGATCGACTATAAACAACCTATTTTCTTCATCATTTTCCACCCAGCCCAGCTCTATTAATATTTTTATTCCTGCCGCTAAGCGCGTTGCTTCAAAAGTATCGCCTTCCGGACTGGTAATACGCACTAAGGGCGATTTTATTTCAGACAAATTCTGATACGGAATCGGCTTAAATCCGTTATTCTTCTTAGCTAGCCAAACAAATATTGAAGCGGCAATTTCAGCATATGGCAATATTTCATCAGAGAAATCAGATTGTTTCGGATTTATCCTTAATCTCACAAACGCGTCGCGCCCGGGAATCCAATCGGCCGGAATATTAATTAATTTCAGTCTGGCTAAGTCCATCAGTGAACCTTAATGCCATTTCGAGAAATGTCTAATCGAAATCTGGGAATCAATTCCCGCATCGCCCGCTCTACCCGATTGGTATCTCCCAATATTTTAACCATCACTTGATCAGCGTATTCCTGATAATAAATCAAGTCCACTCCGGAAACACCACGCAGGGCCTTAACAAATAAATCAACTTCCCGAATTTCCCCATAATGAATTGCCATAAAAACAAATCCAAATCTTAAAACCAAATATTTTTTCAAAGATCCTAACATTTTCTTCTCCTTGGAATCTGATCCAATAAGGTGCAAATTACAGTGAAATTATCAGCTCGGCTATCAATTGTCAAGATAAATAAAATTCGGTAAAATTACACTATTATAATATTTAAATTATGCCAAATAATTTTACAAAAAAAACAGCTTTAACGCAAAATATTTTTAACTTGCTGGGGAAAATAATCGGCGCTTTAGCTGCGATTTTTTGGGGAGCAACATTGCTGGTGCAAGCAATATCCGCAGAAAAAGATTTAAGCCTGGCAAAATTTTTGCTCACTACGCTAATGGTATTGAATATTACCGGAGTAATTATATCTTGGAAAAATGCCAGGTCGGGAAGCCTAACGATTATTATTTCCGGTTTAATTTTAATAATTTTTACTTGGTTAACCATTGGTTTAAATGAAGCGCTATCTATTTTTATTTTAACTTTCCCCTTCCTGATAGCCGGTATTCTTTTCTTGATTGGCCTAAAAAAACCAAAAGGTAAATAATATAAAAGTCAATCTGCCAATCAAAAAAGTCCGCGCATCGGACCTTTTTGATTTATTCAAATTTATTTTACTTTTCCGTCGCTTTATATCCGGTTCCGCTCGGAATAAGCTTGCCGATTATTACATTTTCCTTTAATCCACGAAGATTATCCGTCTTTCCGATAATGGAAGCTTCAATCAATACTTTAGATGTTTCCTGGAACGAAGCGGCTGATAAAAAGCTGGGAGTGGTCAACGAAGCTTTGGTAATGCCCAATAGCAGCGAAGAGGCTTCCGGTGGTCTTTTTCCTTCTTTTTTTAGCCTGTCTCTGGTATCTTCAAATTTAATTTTATCCTCAATGGAACCGGCTAACAACTCGCTATTGCCGGCAGATAAGATTTTTACCCTGGAAAGCATCTGTTTGACAATAATTTCGATATGTTTGTCATTAACATCTTGCCCCTGTGAAGAATAAATAAATTGAGCTTCTCTTAATATATATTTTTGCACCGCAATTGGCCCGCCTAGCTTAAACAAGCTCTGGATATCAATTGATCCTTCAGTTAATTGTTGTCCCTTCGTCACCAAGTCTCCCTTTTTAATCCAGATAACCGCGTTGGCTGGTAAGATATATTCTTTTTCTTCTCCTCCTTCATGAATTACCGACAATAAGTCGTTTTTTACTTTGACAAATCCGGCATTTTTGGCTTTTATGCTTTTACCTTTCTTATCCTTAGCAATTACTTGATTCTTTTCCACTTTATCACCGTCTTTAACCGCCGGCTTTAAACCTGCGATTTTATATTCATCTTTTTTGATATTGGTAGAATATATTCGAATGATTTTATTTTCTTTTTCTTCCGCTACATGCGCCATTCCATTAATTTCCGCAATTATCGCCGGTTTTTTAATTCCTCGGGCTTCAAATAATTCTTCCACGCGCGGCAAACCTTGAGTAATATCGCCTTCGCCGGCAACACCACCGGTATGGAATGTACGCATGGTAAGTTGAGTACCGGGCTCACCAATAGACTGTGCGGCAATGATTCCCACCGCTTGTCCGATAATCACTTCTTTATTGGTACCTAAATCCCAGCCATAGCATTTGGAACAAAGTCCTGATTTCGCCTGACAAGATAATACCGATCTGATTTTAACATTGTCTAAACCCAATTCATCAATTCTTAGAGCTTGTTTTTCATTTATAATTTCATTCTTTTCAACGATTACTTCTTTGGATTTTTCATCCTTAATATCGACTAAAGCGGTCCTGCCCAACAAGCGATTCGCAAAATCTTTGCTCATATCCTCGCTTTCCTGCCTGGTAACCTCAATTCCTTCGGTATCGCCGCAATCAACTTCCTTGACAATCATATCTTGAGCAACATCAATTAGCCTTCTGGTTAAATATCCGGCATTGGCGGTTCTTAATGCGGTATCGGATAAACCCTTGCGCGCTCCATGGGTAGAAATGAAATATTCCAATACTCCCAACCCTTCCTTAAAGCTGTTTTTCACCGGCAATTCGATAGTTTTTCCGGATGGCGCCGCCATCAAGCCTCTCATTCCGGTCAGTTGAACGATTTGCGGCCAGCTTCCTCTCGCGCCCGACTCAATCATCATATAAACCGGTCCATGTTTATCCAACTTCCCGACCGCCACCTTGGTGATCTCTTCTTTAATATTTGCCCAAATTTCAATAATTTTTCGATATCTTTCATCATCAGTTAAAAGACCCATTTTAAATTGTTGTCTCACTGTTTCAACTTCTTGCGTCGCTTTTTCAATTAGCGCCGGTTTCTCTTCCGGTAATTTCAAATCGTCCATTCCCCAAGAAAGCCCCGATTTAGTCAGATTGGCAAATCCGGTGTTTTTTAAATTATCTATCAGTTCAACCGTGCGTTCCTTGCCGTACTTGTCCAGACATTCAGATATCAACTTGGTTAATGATTTTTTATCTAATGTTTTATTTACAAATTGTAATTTTTTGGGAAGAATTTGATTAAAAATAACTCTGCCCAAACAAGTTTCAATAATTTTTCCGTCTAATCTAATATGCATTTGGGCCCTAACATCTAATTCACCGCACTGATAGGCCAACATCGCTTCATCATAATCTTTAAAATAGCGGCCTTCACCCTTAACTCCTTTTTTAATGTTGGTCATATAGTAACAGCCCAAAACGATATCTTGTGAAGCGGTCGTAATCGGCACGCCGGTCGCCGGCTTTAACAAGTTAACGTCGGAACTCATTATTTTGTCGGCTTCCTTCATGGCTTGCGGAGTTAGCGGCACATGCACCGCCATTTGATCGCCGTCGAAATCAGCATTAAAGGCAGAACAAACCATTGGATGAATTTGTATCGCTTTGCCTTCAATTAATACCGGCTGGAAGGCTTGGATGCCAAGGCGATGCAAGGTCGGAGCGCGATTCAAAAGCACTTTATGATTTTTAATCACTTCTTCCAACATATCCCAAATTTCAGTTCTTCCCTCTTCAATTAATTTAGAAGCTGAACGAACATTGTGCGCCAATTCGCTATTAATCAATTTATTAATTACAAACGGCTTAAACAATTCCAGCGCCATGGTTTTAGGAATTCCACATTCATTTAATTTCAAATTCGGACCGATCACAATGACCGACCTTCCGGAATAATCAACTCTCTTGCCTAATAAATTTTGTCTAAACCTGCCCTGTTTTCCTTTTAACATATCTGCCAAAGAGCGCAGCGGCCTTTTCTTGCCGGTCGTCGCGGCGGCGGCGCTGCCGTGTCTGGCGGTATTATCTATCAAAGCGTCAACTGCTTCCTGCAGCATTCTTTTTTCATTCCGGCAAATAACTTCCGGAGCGTCTAATTCTATCAATCTTTTTAAGCGGTTATTTCGATTAATTACTCTGCGATATAAATCATTCAAGTCTGAAGCGGCAAACCTACCTCCATCCAATTGCACCATTGGCCTTAGATCCGGCGGAATAACCGGCAGGTGCGTCAATACGGTCCATTCCGGCCTGACTTTGGCGTTCATCATGCCGCGAACAAGATTTAACCTTCTTTTAAGCTTCTTCTTTTGGGTTGCGGGAATATCTTCGCCTTTCTTTTCCATTTCTTTTTCCAGCTCTTTCAAATCGATTTCGCTCAATATTTTTCTAATCGCTTCCGCTCCAATTCCCGCCTCAAAAACATGCCCATACTTCAAAGACAAATCTCGATATTCCATTTCAGAGATTATTTTTAGCTTTTTCAGTTGATCCAAATTAGATTTTTCTTTTTTAAAAAGTTTATCCAACTTAGATAAGTCCGCTTCTCTTTCCTTGATTTGTTTATTTAATTCTTTATTTAAATCTTTTGTCTTATCTCCCTCTTTTACCTTGGTGGCAGAAGCGAGTTGCTTATATTTATCATGTATCTGCTTTTGTTTAGATTTAAATTCCGCCTTCAGCTGTTCGATAGCTTCCTCTTTAGCCTGTTCATCTACTGAAGTAACAATATAATCGGCAAAATATATCACCTTCTCCAGTTTTTGGAATGATAAATCAAGCAGTAAGCCGATTTTAGAAGGCACGCCTCTTAAAAACCAAATATGGGAAACAGGAGTGGCCAAAGAAATATGTCCCATACGGTCTCTGCGGACGATTGATCGAGTTACTTCCACTCCGCACTTATCGCATACCACGCCTTTATATCTAATCCTTTTATATTTACCGCAGTAGCATTCCCAATCCTTAGTTGGTCCAAATATTTTCTCGCAAAAAAGCCCGTCTTTTTCCGGACGCTGGGTACGATAATTAATAGTCTCGGGTTTTTTCACTTCCCCATGAGACCATTCTTGGATATCTTCGGGAGAAGCCAGTTTAAGCCTCATGGCCTTGAAGTCTGTAGGAATCATATATTTTTAATATTTAAATTTTTATAAATTAAATAATAATTATTTTTTACTTCTGAACCGCTCTTTCCTTTCCCGCTCTTTCTTCTTCTCATCACTTTCCACCAGTTCTACATCAAGCGCCAAGCTTTTTAATTCTTTAATTAATACGCCAAAAGATTCGGGGATATTGGGTTTTTTAATTTCCTCGCCCTTAATAATGGCTTCATAAGTTTTTGATCTTCCCAAGACATCGTCGGACTTGATAGTCAGCATTTCCTGCAAAGTATGAGCGGCGCCATAAGCTTCCAGAGCCCACACTTCCATTTCTCCAAATCTTTGGCCGCCGAATTGAGCTTTACCGCCCAATGGCTGTTGGGTAATCAATGAGTATGGTCCAATAGAACGTTGATGGATTTTATCTTCAACTAAATGATAAAGTTTTAAAATATACATAATGCCCACGGTTGTTCTTTCGGTAAATTTTTCTCCGGTTTTGCCGTCTGTCAACTGCACCTTTCCATCTTCCGGAATTCCCGCTTTTTTCAATTCAACTTTTATCATTTTTTCGGATAAACCGTCTAGTGCCGGCGTAGCTACCGTATAGCCCAATTTTTTAGCGGCCCAGCCCAAATGAGTTTCCAATATTTGGCCCAAATTCATACGCGATGCCACTCCCAAAGGATTTAAAACAACATCAACCGGAGTGCCGTCTTCCAAGTGAGGCATATCTTCCGCCGGGACTATTTTTGAAATTACACCTTTATTTCCATGGCGTCCGGCCAGCTTATCACCCACCTGGATCTTTCTCATCTGCGCGATGGAAACTTGAATAGTTTTAATGACACCGGTGGGAAGCTTATCGCCGGCCTCGCGTGAAAATATTTTAATATCCACAACTTTGCCTTGCTCGCCATGCTCAAGATATAAGGATGAATCTTTAACATCGCGCGCCTTTTCGCCAAAAATAGCTCGCAATAATCTTTCTTCCGCGGTTAGTTCAGTTTCTCCTTTGGGCGTAATTTTTCCAACCAAAATATCGCCCGAAGAAACGTCTGCTCCTAATCTTACAATTCCTTCTTCGTCTAAGTCTTTTAGTTTTTCCTCTCCAACATTGGGAATATCTCTGGTCACAACTTCGGGTCCAAGCTTGGTATCTCTCACGTCAACCGAAAAATCCTCAATGTGTATTGAAGTATAACGATCGTCTCTCAAAACACGATCTGAAATTAAAATTGCATCTTCAAAATTACCGCCATGCCATGACATGAATGCCACCAATAGATTCTGCCCCAGCGCCAATTCTCCATTTTCCACCGCGGGACCATCGGCAATTATTTGTCCCTTTTTTAATTTATCACCGATATTTACAATTGGCCGCTGATTTATACAAGTGGAAGTATTTGATCTGACAAAACTATGAAGCTTATATTCAATCACTTCGCCATCATCGCTCATAACCTTGATTAGATCTGAACTCAATTCAATTACTTCTCCGCTTTTTTTTGCTATCGCGACCGCTCCCGAATCCTTAGCCACTCTGCCTTCAACGCCCGTTCCGATAATTGGAGCTTGTGGCTTTATACAAGGAACCGCTTGACGCTGCATATTGGTTCCCATCAAGGCGCGATTAGCATCATCATTTTCCAAAAAGGGAATAATCGAAGTAGCCACGCTGATAATCTGGCGGGGAGAAACATCCATATATTCAATTTTTCCGGTAGCTTCCAGTGAAGGTTCGCCCTTCACTCTTACTTCGGCTCGCTTATTAGCAAAGAATCCATTTTCATCAATCGGCGTGGTGGCCGGCGTAGTAATCGCCTGCTCTTCTTCAAACGCATCAAGATAAACTATCTCATCGGTCACTCGCGATTTAACGACCAAAGATTCTATATTTGATTTTTTAAGTTTCTTTACATCTTCATGAGTAATTTTGCTTTCAGCCGGAATTAATACTTTTTTGGTTTTAGGATCTTCAATATCTTTATATGTATATTCCCCCACGGCCCGATCAAGATCTTTTAAGCTAAACTCTCTGGCCACTCTGCGATAAGGGGTTTCGATAAATCCATATTCATTGACTCTTGCGTAGGATGAAATATGTCCGACCAATCCAATATTAGGACCTTCCGAAGTAGCAATCGGACAAATTCTGCCATAATGAGATCGATGCACATCGCGGACATCAAAGCCCGCTCTTTCTCGGGATAATCCGCCCGGCCCCATAGCCGATACTCTTCTTTTATGTTCCAATTCGGATAAAGGATTTGTCTGATCCATAAATTGCGATAGCTGTGAAGACATGAAAAATTCTCTCACGGCAGCAATAATCGGTCTGGCATTTATCAGCTGGGCTGGAGTTAAAGTTTCCGGATCAATGGTGCTCATTCGATCCCGGGCAATTCTCACCATGCGGGTTAAACCTATTCTTAGTTTATTTTGCACTAATTCTCCGACAGCGCGCAAACGCCTATTGCCTAAATGATCAATATCATCCGGCTTGCCGTCAAGCACATTTAATCTGATTATCTCTTTTATCAAAAGCACTAAATCTTCTCTTCTAAATACTCTGGTTTTTTTATTGATCGGAATATCTATACCTAGCCGCTGGTTCATTTTAAATCGTCCCACCTTGCCTAAATCATATCTTTCAAAATTGAAAAACATCGCTTCAATTAATGATCTGGCATTATCTGCGGTAGCCAAATCACCCGGCCTGATTCTTTTATAAACTTCAATCAGTCCGTCATTTTCATTCTTAGCCAAATCTTTTTCCAGGGTTGCTGCGATATATTTTTTATCGGGATGAGTATCAACATCCTTAAATATTGTCTTAAGCTCTTTATCAAGGCCAATGCCGAAAGCTTTCATTAATGAAGTGGCGGGAACTTTCCTTTTGCGATCAATTTTAACATTAATTACACCGTGATAATCGGTTTCAAATTCCAACCAAGCGCCGCGATTAGGAATAACTTTAGCGCCAAACAATCTTTCGCCTTTATTTTCCTGCATAGTAAAAATAACACCGGGAGAGCGGATCAATTGGCTAACCACTACTCTCTCCACGCCATTAACAATAAAAGTTCCTCGATCGGTCATTAAGGGGAACTCGCCTAAATATATTTCTTGTTCCTTAATTTCTCCCGTTTCTTTATTAATAAGCTGCACCTTAGCTCTCACGGCAGCTTCAAATGTGGCGTTTTTTGATTTCGCTAATCTTTCATCCATCTTAGGTTCATCAATTAAGAAATCGGTGAAATTAAGATCGAATTTTTTCTCGGTAAAATCTTTAATCGGAGATATTTCATTAAATAGCTCCATCATTCCTTCTCTTAGGAACCATTCATATGAATCGATTTGAATTTCGGTAAGGGGTGGCAGATCAATTATTTCGTGCTTTTTGGTAAAAAATTTTCTTTTTGACATGGGCATGTTTAAAATTGACATTTTTTGTAGCATAAAAATAACTCTCTTTCTTATATTAAAGAATGAGCCTTTATAAAATAGAAGGCGTTTATTACATATTTAATTTTAGCATAGGTTAATCTTAAACACATTATTAGTGTATGTCAATAGTTTTTTACACAAATATTCTTGTTAAATACGAATTTTATTTTTAAACTATCAATATGACCAAAAATATTGCAAATGTCTTAATAAATATTCCCCTGAAACCCGGCGTTTATCTTTTTAAAAACAGTGAGGGCCGGGTTATTTATGTTGGCAAAGCGAAAATTCTTAAAAATAGAATTAATTCGTATTTTCTCAAATCAAATTATTTGGAAGCCGGAAAAATCAATATGATAAATAAAATCGCGGATATTGATTATATTATCACCAAAAATGAATACGAAGCGCTTTTACTGGAGTCAAATTTAATCAAACAATATCGCCCCCTTTATAATATCAGGCTCAAGGATGATAAAAATTATTTATACATTAAAATTGATAATCTCAACGAATATCCCAAAATTTATACCGTAAGAAAAATTGACGACAACCAATCCGCTTATTTTGGGCCTTTCACGGACGGACAAGCAGTCAGACAAACTTTAAAAATGCTGCGAAAATTATTTCCTTACCGTGATTGCAGTGAAAATTTATTTGGAAAAAATCAAGCGTGCCTGAAATACCACATTAAACAATGCCTAGCTCCCTGCATCGGCGCAATAAATAAAGACGAATATAACAATATTATCCGAAATTGTGAACTTTTTTTATTGGGAAAACGTTCCGCGATAATTAAAAAACTAGGCTCGCAAATGACGCTCGCGAGCCGCAGCAAAAATTACGAAAAGGCGGCCATGCTTAGAGATCAAATCTCCGATTTAACCAAAATTATTGAAAAGCAATCTGTGATTTCTACCAAAAATGAAAGTCAAGATTATATCGCTTATATAAAATACCGCCATAATTATTACGTAAATGTTTTTATCGTTCGTGAAGGTAAAATAATCGGCAAGGAAAATTTTGTTATTGATAATTTGGGAAAATTTTCCGAACATGTATTGCTGGAATCATTTATTAAAGAATATTATCTGCATGCTTTTGATTTTCCGAAGGAGATTATCACTCAAGCGGCAATCCCGAATGCTGCCCCTCTTGCCTTACTCCTAAGCAAAAAAGCCCATAAAAAATTAAAGATTATTCAGGCGGTGCGCGGCAAGAAAAAAGCAATAATAAATCTGGGTATTCAAAATGCCAGAAATTTCTTAGCAAAAAAAATCGGACCGACGATAAATTCCAAAAACCAAAAAATATTACAAAATTTAAAAACCTCATTATATTTGACCAACCTTCCCAAAAGGATAGAATGCTACGACATTTCAAATATTCAAGGGGTTTTGGCCGTAGGATCAATGGTAGTCTTCACGAACGGGCAGGCTGATAAAAAAGAATATCGCAAATTTAAGATAAAGACCGTCCGCGGCGCCAATGATGTTGCCATGATGAAAGAAATTATTGCAAGAAGATTAAAAAATATTTCCTGGCCTTATCCCGATTTAATTATTTTAGACGGCGGCAAACCGCAGCTTAATCAAATAAAGAATCTACTAACGGCAAAAAAACTGGCTATGCCCTTAATTGCTTTGGCGAAGAAAGAAGAAAAAGTATTTCTTACTCATAAAAAAAATCCTATTAGTTTAAATAAATATTCCGACACGTTAAAATTATTGCAAAGAATCAGAGACGAAGCCCATCGCTTTGCGATTACCTACCACAAAAAATTAAGGTCAAAAAACTTAACTCAATAAAAAAACAGATCCCGGATGGACCTGTTTTTTAAAATTATTTTTTTTATGGATATAGATCTTCCCACTTATTGGATTCACAATAACGCAACTTGGTATTAATTCCATCATTCCCTCGCAACAAAGTACCGGGCATAACATCCTTCCATTCACCCTCAATTTTAACCTCGCATTTTGTATCCCCATTATCTTTTACATCAACCCCTTCAAAACGCATTGTTTTCAAATCTTCCATGTAGATTGACCTTGCTTTGATATCAATATCATTCGCTAAAATACCCAATCTGGCATTATCTTCGCCGGATATATCAGCACTCCATAAAACTGAGTCATAATCCGGGTATCCCTTGACCAATCCCATATATAAGAGATTTGTCTGATTATCGTTCATTCCCTGCAAGCCATGTAAAACGATATCTTGGCCTGAATTACCAAAATTCGTAATCACTTGTTTTCCAAAGCTCATATCGTATTTTTCAGCATAATTTTCAAAACGTAAACCTTGCGCTTTGAAAGCGCTATTTTCGGCTTGATTTTGTGTTATTAATTGATTAGATAAAGTTATGCGGGTTTTCGGCGAATCTCCAGCAGGCTGCATTGTCAATGTTCCATTTAAATTTGCATGGTTGCCATAAAGATTACCGGAATAAAGCAGATCCGTAGCACTTAACGTTCCATCCAAATTTACATTATTGCCGTATAAAACGCCGGCCAAATAAAGATTTCTCCATTTTAAACTGTCAGATCCAAGATCATTGGCGTTGGTAAGCCCGGGAAGCAGAGTATCGGCGATTTTTAGAGCCTGATCGGAAACATTGCCCTTATTGGGTCCGCCCCAGATCTGACCATCAATACGAACATCATCGCCAAAAGTAACCGGCACATATTCTCCCACATTTACGATCGTTCCATTAAAGAAAGTTACTCCCCCCACTCCTTCGGATCCGATATAAACGGAATTGAATCTTCCGGTACCATTCACGTTCAAATCCTCATTATAAGTGACTGTTGATGCCGGCTGCAATAAATCGGCATCTGACGCCAAAGCTACTGCTGTTAGCACAAATAATGTGCTAAAAATCAGAGCCATCGCGCCAAAAAGCATAATTAGTTTCTTCATATTTTTTATTTTTATTTTTGTTTTTTATAGAAAAAGTCTTTCAATTTCTTATTTAAATTGTAACATATTTTTAAAAAATAATCAACCCTTTTTATAAATTATGAAAAATACAGTTAGATTGACAAAAACTATAAGTAGTGATAAATTCTATTCAACACTTAATTAGTAATAATCATAATGAATAAAGCAATCAGTATAATCCAAATAATTATATCCATCGCGCTTATTGCCGTGATCCTTATTCAAAATAAAGGAGTCGGCTTATCGCAAACATTCGGCGGAGGCGGAGAAGGCAATATTTTTAAAGCCCGACGAGGCGCCGAAAAAACCATCTTCATTATAACCGTGGTTTTGGCGGTATCATTTTTAGGCATCGCCTTCATCAACTTATTCATATAACTAAATTAATGAAATCCTTAAATAGCATTTCTTCGTTTTTATTTAAGAAAAAGAAGATTAATAAGGAGGACAAAAAGAAAAAAATCCGCTTAAAATACCTCTCCCATGTACTAACCAAACAGGAAAAAGTGATAATTTTGTTTTTGTTTTGCGCTGCCTTGGCATCATCTTCTTTTATATTTTTTAATATATATGCCCGACATGTGGATATTAAACCTGATTTTGGCGGCAATTTTGTTGAAGGTATTGTGGGACGCCCTCAATATATTAACCCGCTATTATCATCCGCCAATGATGTCGATATGGATCTTGCCGGTTTAATTTTTTCCGGACTAATGAAATATGACAGCAATCAAGAATTAGCGCCGGATATCGCTGAGAGCTACGAAGTATCCGAAGATAATAAAAACTATACTTTTAAGCTCAAGCAGAATATTAAATGGCACGACGGAGAGCCGCTTAATGCCGACGATGTTGTTTTTACCGTACAAACTATAAAAAATCCTGATTTTCAAAGTTCTTATTTGCCCAATTTTGAAAATGTGGCAATAAAGAAAATAGATGATTATACCGTGACATTCACTTTGACCGGAGAAGCGCTTTCCCCCTTTCTTAAAGAGAGTACCACTTTTGGAATTATCCCCAAACATATTTGGGAAGATGTATCTCCCAATAAATCTCTTTTATCAGAATATAATTTAAATCCAATCGGATCCGGCCCTTTCAAATTCAAAGAGTTCAAAAAGGATAAAAGAAGCGGCATAATCGCTTCATACACTCTCGAAAGATATCAAGAATATTTTGCCGGATCGCCTTATATCGACAATATTACTTTCAAATTTTACGATGATTATTCTGAATTGATAAATGCTTTGAATAAAGAAGAAATCGATAACATCAGCTTTATCCCCTCGGAAGAAATAGAAAATATTAAACCCGAAGTTAAAAATCAGCTTTTTTTCTATAATTTAAGACTACCTCGATATTACGCTTTATTTTTCAATCAGCCTAAAAATGATTTACTGGGTAGCAAAGAAATAAGGCAAGCTCTGGCCTACGGAACAAACAAACAAGAAATTATTGAAGCGGTATTCGGCGGACAAGGCGTAGAAATTGATTCTCCTATTTTAGAAAATTTTTTGGGCTATAACCCGGAAATAAAAAAATATGAATATAATAAAGATAAGGCCGGAGAATTGTTGCATAAATTCGGTTTCAATAAGATAAATAAAGAAGGAATAAGAGAAAAAGATGGCAAGGCTCTAGAATTGACGATTACCACCACCAATCAAAAGGAATTTTCAGAATTATCAGATATCTTAAAAAAACAATGGAAAGAAATCGGCATAAATGTTAAGATTAAAGCGTTAGATCCGACGGAACTGCAAACTGATTATTTACGATCAAGAAATTATGAAATTTTGCTTTATGGGCAGCTTTTAGGCCATGATCCCGATCCTTATCCTTTTTGGCATTCATCGCAAAGAAACGATCCAGGCTTAAATTTAACGTCTTTTAAAGATAAAACTGCTGACGATCTGTTGGAAACTGCGAGAAAAACCAATAAGGCAGAAGAGCGCCAAACTAAGTATATACATTTTCAAAATATAATGGCCGAAGAATTGCCGGCATTATTTATCTGTAGTCCTACCTATCCTTACGGACTAAATAAAAAAATTAGGGGCGTAGAACTGGATTTTATTACCATTCCCAGCGATCGGTTCACAGACATCAAAAATTGGTTCGTCGAAATCAATAGGCGCTGGAAATAAACTTACTCCCCACTAAAAAAACAATTCAGACAATCTTTATGAATTATTTATTATTCAATTTATTATAATAAAAATTTTTTGTTATTAACAATTAAAATATGAAAAGACAACCACCAAAATTAAAAATTATCCCCCTGGGAGGCGTAGAAGAAATTGGCAGAAATATGACAATTTTTGAGTATGATCGCGATATAATTATTGTTGATATGGGTCTGCAGTTTCCTGAAGAGGACCAGCCGGGAATTGACTATATTATTCCCGATATTTCCTACCTCAAAGGCAAAGAAAATTTCATCAGGGGCGTGATTATCACCCACGCGCATTATGACCATATTGGGGCTATCCCCCATCTGATGGATAGATTAGGCAACCCTACAATATTTACGGCTAAATTATCCAGTGCCATCATTCAAAAAAGACAAGAAGATTTTAAGCATAAAAAGAAATTAAACATTTATAACATTGATTTTAGCGACGTATTAAAGCTAGGTACTTTCAAAGTTGAATTTTTCCGAGTGAACCATAATATTCCTGACGGCTTTGGCGTCGCCATTCACTCACCCGAAGGATTAATTATACATACCGGAGATTTTAAGTTTGACCCTTCGCCCGTTGGAGATGAACCGGCAGATATGGCAAAGATCGCTCGGCTGGGAGGACAAAATGTCTTAGCTTTGATGTCAGATAGCACCGGCGCGGAACAAGAGGGCCGATCTATTTCGGAACAGACTATTATGAATAACTTGGATCAAATCTTTGAAAGCACCAAAGGGCGCATCATTGTCGCCACCTTTTCCTCCTTATTAACCAGGCTCCAACAAATTGCCATGCTGGCGGAAAAATATAATCGTAAATTAGCTTTAGATGGATTTAGTATGAAATCAAACGCAGAAATTGCCAAAAAACTCGGCTATTTTAAGACTAAAAAGGGCACATTAATATCAATTAAAGAAACAAAAAATTTACCGGGAAATAGAGTTGTTATCGCCTGTACAGGCGCTCAAGGAGAAGAAAGAGCAGCCTTAGTTCGAATGTCAAATAATGAACACCGCGATGTAAAAATTGAAAGAGGAGATACAATAATTTTCTCTTCATCGGTTGTTCCCGGAAATGAGCGTACCGTGCAAAAGCTAAAAGACGCACTCGCCAGGTTAGGCGCTAAAATTTACCACTATAAAATGATGGATGTTCATACTGGCGGCCACGCGCTAAAAGAGGATTTAAAATTAATGATTCAGCTGTGCAAGCCAAAATATTTAATCCCCATTCATGGCAACCATTATATGTGCAGTTTACACGGCGAATTGGCAGAAAGCATCGGCATGGATAAAAAAAATATATTTGTTGTAGATAATGGCCAGATTATGGAATTCGTTGACAACAAAGGATATTTGACCAAGAGAAAGGCGCCATCTGATCCGATTATGATAGACGGCTTGGGAGATAATAATGTCAGTAATATCGTGATCAGAGACCGCAGAATGCTGGCCGAAGATGGAATGTTTGTAGTCATTGCCACCATTGATGGTAAAACCGGAGAATTGATCGGTAGCCCCGATTTAATTTCCCGCGGATTTATTTATATGAAAGAATCAAAGGCTTTGGTTGAACAAACTCGAAAAAAAGTCAGAAGTATTTTGCAGAATAAAGATAACCGCGTCGCAGCTAATTACACTTACTTAAAAAACAAGCTGCGCGACGATATCGGACAATTTTTATTCCAAAAAACTGAACGCCGACCGATGGTACTTCCCGTAATTATTGAAGTATAAATAATTTTTATAAACATGAATAAAGTTTTTAGCGGCATTCAGCCGACCGGCAACATTCATATTGGAAATTACTTGGGCGCTATAAAAAATTGGGTTGAATTGCAATCAAAATACGAATGTATTTTTTGTATTGTTGATTACCACGCCCTCACCGTTCCCTTTGACTCTAAAATCATGCCGGAAAATATTCTTAATACCGCCATTGACCTTATCGCTTGCGGCATAGATCCGAAAAAATGCACATTATTCATCCAGTCGGCAGTATCGGAACACACCGAGCTCGCATGGATTTTGAATACCCTGACGCCTATGGCCGAACTTAAAAGAATGACACAATTTAAAGAAAAGTCAGAACGCTTTAAAGAAAATATAAATGTTGGCTTATTTACTTATCCGGTATTGCAAGCAGCCGACATCCTTTTATACCAAGCCGACCTAATACCGGTTGGCAGAGATCAAATACAGCACATTGAGCTGGCTAGGGATTTGGCGAGAAAATTCAATCATAAATTTGGTAATATTTTCCGAGAACCAAAACCTTTATTGACCGAAACGCCCAAAATAATGAGCCTGAAAGATCCCACGAAAAAAATGAGTAAAAGTTTAGGACCGGAACACTATATCGCTCTATCCGACACTCCGGAACTTATTAAAGAAAAAATCAAAAAGGCGATAACCGATGCCGGGGCAGCAACTGATAAACTTAGTCCGGGAGTGGAAAATTTATTTAGGCTTTTAAAAATCTTCGGCAGCACGGATAATTACCAAAAATTCCAGCATGAACTTCAAGACAGTAAAATTAAATATAGCGAATTAAAAGAAGTACTAAACAACGCAATTTCTGATTATTTTGCAGATTTCAGAAATAAAAGAAATAAATTATTAAAAAATAAAAAGAATGTTATTAACATTCTTAATGAGGGAGCCGATAAAGCGAAAAAATTCGCGACCACTAATATTGATAAGATAAAAAAATCTGTGGGATTAATTTAACCTACAGGGCTTGCCATATTGAAGCAGCACATCCATAAATTTGCGGAGTGGTTGTTTCTAAATATATTTCCCCAATAATGCAACTCCCTACGGGGATCGCAGGTCCATTAGGAATAATTATTTTACCATTAAAATAAGCATTGCCACTTCCAGTAATTAATACATTATTTGGTCCAGTACCTAATATTGCTCCTCCCTTACTATCAACATTTCCCGTTAAATTTAAAGAATTCGCATTTATATTCTCATCTAATGTTAGATTTCCAGCAGCCATAATATCTCCGTCTGTAGTAATAGAAACGCCTCCCAATGTATAACCACCGCTTTTAACCCTTAAAGTTGCATCCACAGAAGTTAGTCCGGTTAAAGTTCCTCCGGTTAACTGTAAATATCTGCTGTCATGATCGTGCGGATTAAGCGCAAAGCCGGTAGAGTCAATTCCATCTAAAGTATCTGCATTTGATATACTTAAACCGCCTATATTGGCATCAGAAAAATCAATATCTCCACTAAATATTGCATTATTACCAAATATCGTTCCTGATAAATATAGAT
Source organism: Patescibacteria group bacterium (assembly GCA_041749335.1). GTDB lineage: Bacteria > Patescibacteriota > JABMPQ01 > JABMPQ01 > JABMPQ01 > JBGTBM01. The sequence goes on along the minus strand of JBGTBM010000007.1, from coordinate 191,848 downwards.
CTTTCCATTTTCTTGTTGAATCACCCAGATCGTTGATATCATTTATAGTAGGAACCATAGTATCGGATATTTTCAAAGGCATTCCATCCTCTGTTCCCTTTTTTGGTCCCCGCCAAATTTCACCATCTATTCTTAAATCATCTCCCATAGTAATTGGGATAGGTTTATTATCTTTTTTTGTCCGCGTTACATTAATAATAGTGCCATTGGCAAATAACACTCCCCCGCTGCCATCAAGCGTTCCTACGTGCATACCCTGGAAAAAATAGCTCGGTAAAGTAGCACTTAGCGAACTATTAACGCCTACGGGCTCCTGATAACTTATTGTCTCGGCGGGCTGAATAGGGCTCACTTCAAGAGCAAAAATAGGATTTATTCCCAAAAAAGAAATAATAAAAAGCGCGATAACAGCGCCTAATACGTATTTTATAGATAATTTCATTTTTTATTTTTATTTTTGTATCAACTTAATTTTACCATAATTTTTGGTATTTTTCAAGACTAATTATTCACTATCAAAAAAGAGCTTATAGAGCTCTTTTTTAATTTTTGTAATTATCCCCGAATAACTTTTAATACTTCTTCTCTTTTTTCTTCCATAATCTCCCTACTTACCGCTTCTAAATTTAAACGTAATTTTGGTTCGGTATTAGACGGCCGCACATTAAACCAAAAGTCGTCATATTCTATAGTAACGCCATCCAATAAACTGATATTTTTTGCATCCTGATAAATATCTTGTAATTTATTCATAACGCCTTCTTTGTCTTCTACTTCTGAATTTATTTCACCGGAATGATAATAACGCTTAAGCGGCTTTACTATTTCAGAAAATTTTTGATCCGCTTGTGAAATCTCAACCAAAATTTTTAAAGTTACAATGTCGGGTGTCTCAAAAAATCCATACTTGGTATCAAAAAAGAAATGTCCGGAACTTTCACCGGCAAACTTAGCGCCTTCAGCTATTCCCTGGGCTTTTATTAATGAATGTCCAACCTTGGTCACACAAGGTTTGCCGCCATTTTCTACAATCATATCCCTGGTAATTCTGCCGGGACGAATATCATAGCAGATGGTCGCGCCGGGATATTCTTTTAATACTATTTTTGATAGCAAGCCTCGAATGATAGCGGGATCAACCAGTTCTCCTTGGTCATCTATAAAAAAGATGCGATCGCCGTCTCCATCTGTCGCGATTCCCAAATCCGCCTTTTCCGCCACCACTCTTTCTTTTAAGGCGGCGATATTTTCTTCTTTATAAGGGTCTGCTTCATGCGCCGGGAATGTCCCATCCAGATCAAAATTCATTTTTATTAATTCTCCCGACAGCTTGGCAAAAATTTTCTCAAGATAAGGAGCACCCATGGAATTCGCCGCATCTGCTACCACTTTCAATGGTTTTATTGCACCAGTATCTACTGCGGAAAATGCATAATCAATATGCTGATCCAAAATTTCATTATTTTTTGTTATTTCTCCCTGTTTTTCGGCTACTTGAAAATTATTAGCGATCACTCTTTTCATAATTTCTTCTATGCCTGTTTCAAAACCGACCGGGAAAGCTTTTGCTTTTACAATCTTTACGCCGTTATACTCTTTGGGATTGTGAGAAGCAGAAACTTGCATACCACCATCCGCCCCTAATATCGATACGCCATAATAAAAAGTAGGAGTGGAAGCCAGTCCGATATCAATAATATTAACGCCCTGGGCAGTAATTCCCCTCATTAACTCTTTAGTCAATTGCGGTGAAGATACTCGCATATCCCTGCCCACTACAAAAATAATATTTTCTTTGTTTAACTCTTCTTTAATTATATCAGCGTACGCTCTACCGATTTTATAAATTAATTCCTCATTTAAATCGTCAGGATATATTCCTCTGATATCATAAGCCTTAAAAATTTCCTTATTGATTTTTCCCATGGTCATAATTTATTTATTTTTGAAATATCAAACCGTAATGAAAATTACCGGCATCAATTTCACCAACATATTTTAATTTTGCTTTTGCTGCTAATTTTTTGGCATCATCTTGTCCAATTCTCCTCTGAATTTCCGGCCCAAAAGATACATCTTGTTTGCGCCAATCAAATATTAATATTTTCCCCTCCGGCTTTACAATTCTTTTTGCTTCAACAACCACGTTTTCCTTTTTTTCCACTTGATATAAAATCGTGGCCAAAAATACAAAGTCCGCTGATTCATCTTCAATTCCCGTATTACCTGGAATTTCCAGATTAGCCTTAATCGTCCTTATATTCCTTAACCCATATAGCTTTTTTCCGCTCTCAATAACCGAAATAATATGATCCTGAATATCAACCGCATAAACTATGCCGTCTATCCCAACCTGCTTAGCTGCTTCAAAAGCCAAAAATCCGGTGCCACAACCCAGATCGGCGACTATCATAGCCTGTTCAAGATTCAGCTGCTTAATTACTTCCTTCGGATTAAATACTTTTTGTTTTAATTGATTGTCAAACCCCATAAATTTTACTTATTTTTATTTAATATTTTTTTTATCGGCTGATAAGATTGGCGATGAATGGCGCATATTCCTCTCCTTGCCAAACCATCTATATGTTCTTTTGTGCCATACCCTTTATTGCTTAAAAATCCGTACCCCGGATATTTTTCCGCCAGCTTAATGATTTTATGATCTCGATATACTTTAGCAATAATAGACGCACAAGCGATAGATTTAACTTTTTGATCGCCCCTCACGATTGTATGGTATGGATATTCCCTTAAGCTCAAATTATTTCCGTCGATTAAAACATAGTCGGGCCTCAAATTTAATTTACTCAAAGCCCTTTGCATCGCCATAACTTTTGCTTTACCAAGGCCAAAATGATCTATTTCATTTTCCGATGCTTCCCCGATAGCATAATCTAAAGCTTCTTTGATAATTATATCATAATAGCGTTCTCTTTTTAAACCGGTTAGCATTTTGGAATCCATCACGCCCGGATCATTAAATTCCGGCGCTAAAATAACAGCGGCTGATACCACCGGACCAGCCCAGCAACCACACCCCACTTCATCCATACCGGCAATATATTTATAGCCCTTACCCCAAATTTTTAATTCTTCTTCAAAGGTTGGATACTTTTTATTTTTTTTTAACATTTAGTGCGATGAGAATGTATGGCCTATATTTGAATTATAGGTAGTAATTACCTATTCTTGATAAAATTTATCTTATTAAATCTAAAGTATAATTATTATTTCTTTTGGAGACGATGGAATTTGAACCTTTGGACTCTTGTATGCCATGCAAACGCCCCTCCTGCCATCGCCAATGGACCATATCGGATTTGAACCGATGACTTCCTCCATGCCATGGAGACACTCTACCACTGAGTTAATGGCCCATAGGCGACAGCGGGCAAATATAGTTAACTAAGCTACACCTCAGAAATGCGCCCGGCAGGAGTCGAACCTGCAACCTCGTGGTCCGAAGCCACGCGCTCTATCCAATTGAGCTACGGGCGCATACTATTTATAAACCCAAAATACCATTAATTTTTGAGATATTCAATATTAATTTAGCTTGCCAGAGCATATTTTGTCTGATATAAATATTTAAATATGCATTATAGAATACACAGAAATATTATTAATGGCTACCAAAGAGGCAAATTATTGCAATTACCTACCTTAAATGTCAGATATTATTCTTCTGATTATAAAAATATAGGTACCGGAGTTTGGGCATCGCTAATTAAAATTAAGAATAATTACTATCCGGCAGCTACCTTTGCGGGAAATGCCATTACCTTTAAAAATAACCGAAAAACGATTGAATCCCACTTATTAGATAAAAATGTTTTGCCGCCAATTAAAAAAATACAAATAATATTTATTATAAAGATTAGAGAAATAATGAAATTTGAAAATATCAACGACCTAAAGCTTCAAATTAATAAAGACTGCATTAATTCAAAAAATATATTACGCAAATATGTTCAGCGGAATTATTAAAGAATTGGGAATAATAAAGAAGACATCAAATATCAACGGCAATATTCGTTTTTATGTTTGGACTAATAAAATTTTAAATAAATTATCTATTGGCGGCAGCATAGCGATAAATGGCATTTGCCAAACAATAATAAATATTGAAGACAATATCTTTACCTTTGAAGCCATTAAAGAAACTCAAAATAAAACCACTATAAGATTTTTAAGGAGCAGCGATCGAGTAAATTTAGAAAATGCCGCCAAATTTGGAGAAGAAAATTCGGGGCATTATGTCACAGGACATATTGATGGAATCGGGAAAATCAGGAATATTGCGAAAAATAATGGATCTAAAAATTTTTATATTAATATACCGCAAGATCTACTGAAATTTTTATCAGTTAAAGGCTCAATCGCGGTCAATGGTGTAAGTTTAACTATTGCTGAAATTAATAAAAACGTTATTCGGATCGCGGCAATCCCGCATACCTTGGAAAATACCAACCTTGGCAAGCTGATTATTGGTAATTTGGTAAATATTGAAACTGATTTAATCGCAAAATATACATACAATGCTTTAAAAGATAAATGCTCCGCCGGAATTGATTTTAAATTACTTGCCCAAAATGGATTTATATAAATAACATAAATAATATGATAAACAATACCCAAGGCAAACTCGTCGCTGATAACCTAAAAATCGGAATTGTAATATCACGTTTTAATGATTTTATCACCAATAAATTATTGGAAGGCTGTACTGATACTTTGGTTAGGCATGGAGTTAATCCCGATGATATCAATGTTGTTTGGGTACCGGGAGGTTTTGAAATTCCATTAGCTGCTAAAAAATTAGCGGAAAAAAGATATCATGACGCGATTGTATGTTTAGGCTGCATTATTCAAGGAGCAACGCCACACTTCAATTTTATTGCCAGCGAAGCCACCAAGGGAATTGCAAAAATTAGCCTAGATTATAATATGCCCATATCAATGGGCATCTTGACAACAGAAAATATTGAACAAGCAATTGAAAGAGCGGGAACAAAGCATGGCAATAAAGGCAGAGAGGCCGCTTTATCCGCGATTGAAATGGCAAATTTAATAAAAATTATCTAAAATTCTCCTTACTCTCAAGGGTCGATCGGTTATTATTCCATCAATTTGCATCTTTGATAATTTGCGTAAATTTCTTTTATAATTGACAGTCCAAACATTTATTCCCAGTTTAGACTTTTTTATTTTTCGATATGACCTTCTATTTAAGAAAAGATAATTGGGGTGAATAAAATCTATATTATTATTTTTACAAAACTTGATTAATCTTCCACTGGGCCGCCAACAAAGCAAGCCAACTTTAATTTCATGATCAAAATGTTTAATGCTTTTTACCACCTCCTTGTTAAAAGAGGAAACGATGCAACTTTTTTTTAATTTGTAATTTTTTAAATATTTCAAAATATACGGAACTACATCCGGCCGCTTCAGGTCTAAGACAACACCGACCTTGTCTAACAATAACTCCAGAGCTTCATCCAAAGTAGGAATTTTTTCTTTGCCGAATATATCAATTTTTCTAATATCTTCCAAGGTAAAATTTCTGGTTAATCCTGTTCCTTGGGATATTCTATCAATATGAACATCGTGTAAAATAATTAGCTTATTGTCTTTAGTCATTTGTACATCCAGCTCAACCTTATCCGCCCCGTGTTCGATAGCTCTTTGAAAAGATTTTAAGGTGTTTTCCTTAGAAAAAAAAGATGCTCCCCGATGAGCAATTATTTTAGGATAAGAATTTTTATTTTTATTCATTTAATCCGATGTATTTTATTTTTTGGCTGACTTCCCCCGCCAATAATTGTTGAAATATCATTTCAATCTGTTCCAAATCAATATCCCTGCCGCCCAAACCAAAAATGCAACTCTGAATTTTTATCGTCTGATTATTTTTCGCAAAGGTTGACAGCACCTCATCAAAAATTGCGGCATCGCTGCCATAATTTATGCTGCGATCAAGCACTGCTATATTTTTAATGCCAAATAATGATTTAAAAATTTCCCCATAAGGAAATGGCCGGAATAATTTAATTTTTAACAATCCCACTCTTTTACCTTTTTGCCTTAATTTATCAACCACATATTTTACCGAACCGGCGGTTGACGAACTGACCACAATGGCGGCCTTGGCGTCTTTAAGCTTATACTGTTCAAATAAAGAATGATCATGATTGGTTATCTTTTTTAATTCATTGGCTATATTTTTATATTCTTTAATTACATTATCCATCGCTTCAACCTGCTGCCTTTTGATTTCCATTTGATAATCAGGCAGCACTATCGGCCCATAGCTAACCGGATGGCTAAAATCCAATAGCGGCTGATATGGATTATATTCTCCGATAAATTTTTTCACTAATTTATCGTTATATATTCTTACTCTCTCTGCGTTATGGCTGGTAACATAACCATCCTGAAGCACCATGGCCGGTAAATGAATATTTCCTCTTTCAATTAATTTCATCATAAGTAGCATATTTTCATATGCTTCCTGATTATTTTCAGAAAATATTTGTATCCAGCCCTGATCAGAGGCTCCCATTGAATCAGAATGGTCGCAGTGGATATTAATCGGCGCAGATAAGGCGCGATTTACCACCGGCATTAATATTGGTAGCCTCATTCCCGAAGCCACTCCCAAAACTTCCCACATATATGCCAGGCCTTGAGATGATGTCGCTGTCATTGAGCGAGCTCCGGCCGCTTGCGCCCCAATCACGCAGCTTAAAGCGGAATGTTCCGATTCGACCGAAACAAACTCGGTATCTACTATGCCATCAGCGACATATTCCGAATACTTTTCCACAATATGGGTTTGAGGCGTAATTGGATAAGCCGCAACCACGTCCGGATTTATCTGGCGCATGGCTTCTGCTACCGCTTCCGCTCCGGAAATTACTTTTTCCTGATAATTTTTTTTCATATTATTTAATTTCCTTCATTTTAAACATCCCCTTCGGACACTCCCGTGCGCAAATTCCACAACCTTTGCAAAATTTATAGTCTATATGCGAAATTTTATTATTTTTTACAATAATACAGTCTTCGGGACAAAAAGCGACGCAGTCCCCGCATTGATCGCAATCCTTTTCATTGTATACCGGAATTTGGTTTCGCCAAGAACCAGTTTGATAATTTGCCGATGACCCCGGCTTATCAATTCTCGCTCCAATATTTAATTTCTGCCACTTTTTATTTTTCATAATACCTTATTATAACCTTCCTCAATCGCCTGTAAATTAAGCTGCGTCATCTGCTTGCCATATTTTTTTTCAAATTTTTTCTTAACGATCATTTTTGCTTCTTCCAATGAAACTAATTTCGAAATCTTAGCGTATGCCCCCAACATTACAGTATTGGTAAATATTTTTTTAAATACATCTCGAGCAATTTTATTGGCATTAACCACATGGACTGAAGATTTAATTTTATATTTTTCAATTATCTGCTCTTTTGATTTAGATGAATTTATTAACAAAGACTGATCTTTATTTAATATAAGGCAGATATTATCTATCATTAAAAGTGTTTCATCTAATACAATCAATAAATCGGGCTCCTTAATCGGAGTATGAATATTTATTTTTTGCTTTGAAACTCTAACGTACGCGTCCATAGGAGCTCCCGAGCGGACTGGGCCAAAATAAGGAAAAGCTTGAATATAATAATTCTTGTCGGCTGCCACTTCAGCTATAAGCTGGGCCATCGTTTTGGATCCTTGCCCCGCCCGAGCATGTATTCTTATTTCGTATATTTCTTGCATTAGTTATAATATTTTTATTTTTTCACTTTCCAATCCCATTCTATCTAGTATTTTAGCAGATTCATCGTTTACCGCCAATCTCGGCTGGCTATAATTTTCTATTATAATAGGAATAAACTCTATTTCCCGTATATCCTTATTTATGAATTTGCACTTTGCAATTACGCCTTCTCGAGTTTCCTCTGACCACATCTGATCAAATACCAAATTGCCCATACTATATATTATATATCCATCGTTATATTTTTCAGTAGTTTGCACTACGTGAGGATGATGGCCTAATATTAATTCCGCTCCATTATCAATCGCCGCCTTGGCAAATTCTTGTTGCTGCTGATTAGGATAACTCTTATATTCAATACCGGCGTGCATAGAAACCACTACGACATCATTATTTTCCTTGGCCCATTTCACATCTTTAATCATTTGCGCAACATCCATAAAGGCGACATCCGGATCTTCCGCTCCGACACTGGAAGTAAAATCATTGCCGTCGCTATAGGTATAAGACAAAAAGGCAATTTTTAAATCTTTAATTATAATGGTTTTGAATGAGTGCGCCTCTGAAAAATTTTTACCGGCGCCGGAATATTCAATGCCCTTCCCCGCCAAATAATCCATCGTATATATTAATCCCGACCTCCCCCGATTTCGCATGTGATTATTAGCCAGCGACACCATATCAATTCCGGCTAAATTTAATCCCTCTACATATTCCGGTTCGGTTTTAAAAACCATTCCCTCGGTTACATAATCACCCTGATCATGGAATGGCGCTTCTAAATTTACAAACGCAATATCTGCTTGTGAAAAAATATCCGTAATTTTTCTGAAGGGCATGGCATAATCTCCAGATTCTCGAATTTTTGTTCCAACATGGCGGGATAGCATTACATCTCCTCCGGCCGCTAATTCAAATTCAACATCCTGTACTCTCGAGCTTGAATCAATGCTGTTTATCTTGTTTTCTATACTATTTATCCCGGCATCATCGCTGTCGATATCATCAGAACCAATAATTTTGATTAGCCCGACCAATCCCACTACAAATATAAAGCCACCGGTAATAATCCATTTTAATAAATTTTTCATGATAAATTTTCTTTAACAATCTTGCTGACGGTATTTCCATCCGCCTGACCCTTTAATTTTCCCATTGCCACGCCCATTACTTTGCCAAAATCTGCATGTGATACTGCGCCCAATTCGCTGATAACATTTTTTACAATTTTTACGATCTCATTTTCACCCATCTGCTCCGGTAAATATTCTTTCAGTATTTTTATCTCAGCTTCCTCTTTTTCCGCCAATTCGGGACGATTACCTGCCAGATATGACTCGATTGAATCTTTTCTTTTTTTAACTCCGCTCTTTATAGCGGCTTCCACTTCTGCATCGTCTAAATCCGATTTCTTTTCAATACTGCGATTCTTAATATCCGCCAACAGCATTCTAAGCACCGACGATGTCAGTTCGTTGCGGCTTTTGAGCGCGGAAACCAAATCTTCCTTTATTTTTTTCTCTAAATTTTTCATAATTAAAAGCTATTTATATATAATCTATTATATTATTAATATAATCTTTTTTCAATAACCAACAAAAAAAGAAGCGTTTTATCTCGCCTCTTTTTTAAATAATATATAAATTATTTTCTTTCTTCTAATTTAACTGCGACTTCTTTTATTTCTCCTTTGTGCCAGATTTTTAATTTTATTTCAGCATCGACTCGATATTTTGATATGGCCTTTTGCAGATCGTTGCCCTGTTTAATTTGTTTGTCGTCGATTTCCAAAATAATATCATTCTCTACTATTCCGGCTTTATCGGCCGGACTTCCCGGAATTACAGCGATCTCACTTACTCCGGAACCTCGAATTACTAATGCTCCATAATCAATTTCAAGGTTATTTTCCTGAGCAATATTTTTGTCTAATAACACATACCTTACGCCTAAATAAGGTTGGGTAATTTTTCCGCTTTCCATTACGCTGTCGATATCTTCCTTGGCGTCATTAATCGGAATAGCGAAACCGATTAATTGACCGGAAAAATCAACAGCCGTATTGATACCTACTACCTGCCCCGCTAAATTAACCAAGGGTCCGCCTGAATTGCCCGGGTTAATGGCTGCATCGGTCTGTATGATATTTTCCAAATTTTCTGATTTAGTTCCATTTACACCCCCGGCAGTTATGGCGCGACTCAAACCCGATATTACTCCTTTGGTAACCGTATTATGATATTCCCCCAAGGTGTACCCAATGGCAATTACGGTCTGACCTTCCTTTAAATTACTTGAATCTCCCAATTCAACCACCGGAAGATCCGCAGCATCAATTTTTACTAAGGCAACATCGTTGATAGGATCCGTAGCTAAAATTCTGGCTTCATATTCCTTGCCATCATTGGTTACCACGGTATAATCCGCTCCATTGTCAGTTACCACATGGCGATTAGTAAGTATCATTCCGTCAGATGAAATAATAAATCCCGTACCACCCCCAATTTTTTGTTTTTCCGTCTCTACTTCTTCTTCATACTGGGGTTCATTAATACCATATTGGTCAAAAAGATTTCTAAAAAATGGATGATTAAAAGGATCGCTACTGCGATAATAAGTTTGTAAATCTTTTGTTACAACAATGCTTACCACCGCCGGTTTAACTTTCTCGACTGACGTAATGGTAGCTGATTCTTCTTCAACCATTTCTTGCTGGATGGTTTTTTCAATTTCTTTGCCGGTTAATTTATCCGCCAAAACCGCTCCCAGCCCGGAGGAAGCAAAACCAACAATCATACTTAATACTATGCTTATCGCGGCAGTAATGGTTATTATTCCGCAATATCCGGACTTATTTTTTTCTCTTGTTTTTTTCACAATCTTGGGTGTTTTTTCTTCATTCATATTTTTGCATTAATTTATTTTCGGCTTAACATCCCGCCACTTGTTATAAAGCTCATAACTAATGGCTGTTTCAAATAATTTTTTCTCATCAAAATAATTTCCAAATATTTGCATACCAATCGGCATACCGTTTACAAAACCACTAGGAATAGAGATTGCTGGAAGTCCGGCTACATTAGCTGAAACCGTCATAATATCACTCAAATACATGCTCAAGGGGTCATTAATTTTTTCACCAAGCTTAAAAGCAATATCCGGCGCAGTTGGCGTGATCAAAACATCATATTTTTCAAAAGCCTTTTTAAAATCATTGATAATTATTGTTCTCACCTTTTGCGCTTTTTTATAATAAGCATCGTAATAACCGGAGGATAGCGCGTATGTTCCAATCATAATCCTCCTTTTAACTTCGTCGCCCATGCCCTTGGCACGACTTTTCATATATACATCCAATAAATCTTTAACGTCCTGTGGCGCATGCTTTACTTGCGAAAATCCGTAACGAATACCGTCAAAGCGAGCTAAGTTTGAACTTACTTCCGATGGCATGATTATATAATATACCGGCAGCGAATATTCCAAATGCGGTATTTCCACCTCTGAAACTTTTGCGCCCAATTTTTCAAATTTTTCCATTTCTTTTAAAATTTGTTTTTTTACATTTTCATTGATTCCTTCCCCAAAACCTTGCTTAATAATGCCAATTTTTCTGCCTTTAACTCCAGGGTAAATATTATTGAAAAATTCCGGAGCAGCTTCGGTCATGCAAGTTGAATCATTCTCATCCGTTCCCGCCAAAACGCTGAATACCCAAGCCGCATCTTCCGCAGTTTTCGTAAAAGGACCGATCTGATCTAGACTGGAAGCCATAGCAGATAGTCCATAGCGAGAAACTCTTCCATAAGTAGGCTTCAACCCGACAATATTGCAATAAGCTGCAGGCTGCCTGATTGATCCACCCGTATCGGACCCGAGAGCGTAGATACATTGGTCTGATGCTACAGCAGCCGCTGATCCTCCGGAAGATCCACCCGGCACTCTTTCAAGATCATAGGGATTTTTAACGCTGCCAAAGGCTGAATTTTCTGTAGATGATCCCATAGCAAACTCGTCACAGTTTGTTTTTCCAATAATAATTGCGCCTGCTTCTTTTAATTTCTTTATCACGGTTGCGTCATACGATGCCACATAATTCTCCAATATCTTAGAACCGCAGGTATTCTTTTTCCCCTTCATCAATATTACATCTTTGATCGCCACCGGTATTCCCGCCAAATAATTTAAATCTTCATTTTTGCTTATTTTTTCATCAATTTCTTTCGCTTGTTTCAAGGCATCATCTCGAAAAACCGCTAAAAACGCATTTAACTTATGATCTATATTTTCTATTCTATCCAAGCAAGATTTTGTTAGCTCATACGAAGATATTTCGCCAGCTCTAAGCTTTTCATAAGCTAATTTAATAGATAATTCATTAATATTCATTGTTTTCCTCCTTTCAAAACCGCTTTTACTTTTATCATATTATTTTCGTATTCAGGCGCGGCTTCAATTAAATCTTTTTGTATATTACACTCCGCGGCTTTATCTGCCCTCATGACATTTTTTAATCCGCTCATATGAGTTGCCGCTGAAATCTTATCAGTTTCGACTTCGTTCAGTTTATTGATATACTCTAGGATTGAGCTTAGCTGCGCACTATATATTTCTTTTTCGGTTTCGGATATTTTAATGCGCGCTAGTTTAGCCACATGTTCAACATCTTGCTTGGTTAGTTTATTTATTTTTTTCATATTAAATTATTTATATTTTACCTTAAAATATTTTGTTTAATTTTTCAATAATTTCTTAAAATCCGGCTCTGTTAATATTTTTACCTTAAATTCTAAAGCTTTTTCTAATTTACTACCGGGATTTTTGCCTTTAATCAAATAATCAGTATTTTTGCTAACGCTGCTGGCTACATTGCCGCCCAGATTTCTAATCTCTTTTTTAATCTCATCCCGGCTAATATTTTCCAGTTTGCCGGTTATAACAAATGTCTTTCCCAATAATGTGTTTTTAGATTTTAGCGGCTTTTTTATTGCCACTCCGCGCTCTTCAAGCTTTTTTATTAATCCGATATTCTTTTTGTCCCTAAAATAATTATAAATACTTTTGGCCACAACGCCTCCAATGTCATGCACTATTTCTAAGTCCTCAAGTTTTGCCTGGATAATTTTATTTAAATCTCCAAAATAATTAGCTAAATCGTAAGCCGTCTCTTCGCCCACATGCCTAATACCTAAAGCATATAAAAACCTTCCCAGCTCGATTTCTTTGCTCGCCTGAATTGATTTAATTATATTTTTCGCGGATTTTTCGGCAAATCTTGCCAAGGGAATTAAGTCTCCTTCTGTCAATCCGAATAAGTCCGCCGGATCTTGAATTAAATCATGTTTTAAAAGCTGTTCAACTATTTTAGGGCCCAATCCATCTATATCAAAAGCCTTTTTTGAAATAAAATGATTTATGCTTCTTTTAAATTTGGCAAAACAATCCCGGTTGGAACAATAATAATTAACTTCGCCTGCCGGCTTGATGGTTTTTGCTCCGCAAGCCGGACATTTTTTTGGCATCTTAAAATTTTTTTCCAATCCAGTTCTTAAATCCGGCAATGTTTTTATAATATCCGGAATAACATCTCCCGCCCTTTGAATAATAACAGTATCTCCAATTTTAAGCCCCAGCCTTTTAATTTCATCTTCATTATGCAAAGTTGCGTGCGTCACTGTCACGCCTCCCACATTAACCGGACTTAAAATGGCAACCGGCGTTATAGTTCCCGTTCTCCCTACCTGGACCTTTATATCTGTGATTGTCGTCGTCGCTTCAATGCCTGGGAATTTATAAGCCATCGCGCCACGCGGAGCTTTTCCAATTACGCCCAGACGATTAAATAGTTTATTTTGATTAACGATCGCGACAATACCATCAATCTCATAATCAATCTTTCTTCTTAGTTTCCCTATCATATTATGATACGCGAAAACTTCGGATAAATTTTCAACCCGCTTGGTTAAAGGATTAGTCCTAAATCCCAACTTAGATAATATAATATGGTCATGTTCGTGTGTCTGTTGTCCGATGTCGGTGGCAACGCTATAGGCAAAAAATTTTAATTTTCTTTCTGCGGTAATTTTGGGATCAAGCTGCCTAATAGAACCCGCCGCTATATTTCTGGGATTGGCATAAATATCAAGATCCAGCTTTTTTCTTTTTTCGTTAATTTTTTTAAATTTGCTAATTTCTATATATACTTCTCCCCGCACTTCAAGTCTGCCGCTTAAATCAAGTTCGTCAAGCAGATGATCTACAAAATTTTCCGCCCGATTTAAACTTTGATTTGAATTTAATTCTGCGCTGATCAAATTTTTATAATCGCTTTCAATTTTTAAAGGAATGCTATCGATAGTTTTTAAATTGCTAGTAACATTTTCTCCGACCTTTCCGTTGCCGCGAGTTGCTCCTTTAATAAAAATCCCGTTTTCATATACCAAAGAAATTGCCAACCCGTCAATTTTAGGTTCGCAATAAAATTCCAAGTCTAAATTCCGATTTAAGTATTTATTTATCCGTTCAACCCAATCCCGCATATCATCTTCGGAAAAAGCATCATTAAAAGACAGCATGGGATAATCATGTTTAACTTTTTTAAACTCCTTAAGCGGCTCTCCGCCAATACGCTGCGTCGGAGAATCCGGAGTTATTAGCTCGGGGAATAATTGCTCCAAATCAAAAAGTTCTTTTTTAAGAGAATCAAGCGCCGCATCAGATATTTCCGGCCTATCCAGCACATGATACAAATAACGATGGCGCTCTACTTCCTTTTTCAATTTCTCTATGCGAATTTTAGCTGCTTTTTTGTTCATCTTCGTTTCTATAAACTTATTAAGCTTAAATACCAATTAAATAAGTAATCCCCCCATAATAAAACTATAAACGCACTAATAACCAGAAAGGGTCCGAAGGGAACCGCGCTTTTCATTTTTTTCTTATGGAAAATAATTAAAGCCACGCCTACTATTGCACCTAAAACGAATGATAAAAATAATCCAATAATTGCAGTGGGCCAACTCATCAAAAATCCGATAAAAATTCCTAACTTAACATCTCCCCACCCCATCCACGTTTCTTGTGATAATAATGCCAAAATTAGAAAAATTCCTCCACAGATTGCCGCGCCCGTCAAGGCATTCCCAAAAGTATTTTTTAAATTAACCAAGCTAAATAATGCAGCCAATACTATACCGGGAATTACCAATATATCCGGAATTAAGTAATATTTTAAATCATAAATAAAAATTGTAATCAGCAATATCACAAAAATCATATAGCCGGAGTATAAAAACCATTGCCTAATGCTTTGCGGATAAATTATTATATAAAAAAGTGCAAATATTAAGCCGGATAATAAATTCAGCAATAGATTTCGCCATAATATTTTTAGCTTATTCTTACCATCCCGAAAATCCATCTTAATAAAGCATATTTTGCATTTACTTATTTGTAGTCTGCTTCTTTCCGAGTTTTTTTTATGCTTTATTAATAAAAGTAAAAAATCAATAAATACACCGCCGATCAAGCCGATTAAAAACAACAATATGACTATAAATATATTCATAGATAACTCATTTTAACATTAAGCGAACTAAAATAAAAGACGAACATTGGCTCGTCTTTTATTAAGATAAATAATGATTTTAGCCTTATAAACAAGCTTCCGCCTCTTCACTACATCCATCTTGAGTACATTTGAAATAATCTCCCAATTGCAGATCCGCGGAAACGCAAAATATTTGATCGTCACCAGCATTATCCTTCCAGCCATAACTTCCGCCTGATGGGTCAGTGGGAGAATTCTCGACATAAGTTCCCGAGCTGCTGGCAATTGATGTTGGATAAGCAGCTGAAATTGGATATGCATCGTCATCATCATATGCCATTTCCATAGCAAGCGCCACTTGTCTTATATCACTTTCTCTTTGCGCATCATCAGCTTTAGTTCTGGCCCGCGATAAGGCGACAAGCACTAAAGCTGCCAAAATTCCTATGATAGCAATCACTACCAATAATTCAACCAGAGTAAAACCTTTGTGCTCCTTTTGCAAGGTAAAAAATTTTTTCATCAATGTCACCCCCTTCCAATTTTATTTAATTTATTTTTTAAGTATATATTAAACTGGAAAAAAAGTAAGTGCGATTAAAATTGAAAGGTATTAAATTTATATAATTTCTTTAACTATTTGAATTACCTGTGCCGGAGTATAATTGGATTTAACTAGATATTTAACCGCACCCAGTTCTAAGCCCTTTTTTACTTCGTAATCCTGCCCCAAGTTGGATAAAAAAACAACCGGAGTTGTTTTCATTTTTTTATTTTTTTTAAGTATTTTTAGCACTTCAAAACCATTTATTTTTGGCAGTACTATATCCAACAGAATTAAATCCGGTTGCTTGCTGATTGCGGCTTCTATACCCTTGCGCCCCTCAGCTGCCATTATTACCTCATATCCTTCTAGCTCAAGCTTAACCGCGTAGATATCAGATAAAATTTCATCATCTTCTACAATTAAAATTCTTTTTTGGTTCTTTGCCATTTTATTATTTTCTAGGTAAATTAAAATAAAAGCTGGCGCCTTTATTAATACCGGCACTTTCCGCCCATACTTCTCCGTTATGCGCCTCCAGTATTTTCTTTACTATATAAAGACCCAACCCCTCTCCTCCAATATATCGACTAGTCTCATATTTTGCCCTGGTATATTTTTTAAAAATATATTTCAAATCCTGCTGCCCAATGCCTCTCCCCGTATCAGCTATACCAACAACCAGCGCATCGCTTGAGTCGATTATTTTTGCCACAACTTTCCCGCGATCGGTGTATTTAATGGCGTTGTCTATTAAATTTACTAATACTTGCCTAATTTGTTCCGGATCAGCACTGACGTTATATTTTTTATTGGCTTTAGTTTTTAGTATCAAGCTTAAACTTTTATTCCTGGCATGTTCGGACAATTCTTCCATTACGCTCCTGATCATAGAATCAATGGCAAAATTTTCGATCTTTAATTTCATTCTTCCCATTTCAATGCGAGAAATATTTAAAAGGTCATTAACCAATCTAATCAAACGCTCATTGCTTTCAAACGCCTTGCTAATATATTTTGACTGCAGCTCATTTAGCTCCCCGAAATCACCACTACGCGACATGTCCAATATGCCCTTAATGGCAGTAAGCGGCGTTCTAAGCTGGTGTGAGGCAACGGAAATAAATTCGGTTTTTGCTTTATCAATTTTACTTAACTCATTATAGGCCCTTTTTAGATCCTTAGTGCGGTCTTTTACTTTTTGCTCCAAATTTTCAAATAGCCAGGCATTATTGATCGCAACGGCCAGCTGATTAGAAAATATTGAAAGTAAGCCAATATCTTTTTCGGAAAATGGGTCGCCGGACAACTTTTTTCCCAATGTCATAATGCCAATTAATTCTTTTTGGAATATTAAGGGTAGGGCCAATACAACTTTATATTGATCAAGCTTAGATATAATTTCTTGATAATTTTTATTATTGTGTTTTTCGTTTTCTTCGATCTTGATTTGCAGCCAATCGCGATTGATTGCCACATTATTTTTTAGTAAATATTTTGCTATTTCGCTTTTAATACTTATTTCAAATATTTTATTATTTTTTTTATTTACCCCTACCACTTTATAAATTTTCTCCTTGGGATTTTTTAGTAAAACCTTAATATCCCGCACCTGCAATGATCGTGATAATGTTTTAACCACTTGTTTTACTAAAGCATTGACCTGTACGATTTCATTTAAGGCCTCTCCCAGCTGAGATAAGGTTTTGCTATAATCATATTCCTGTTTGAAAAAAATGCGGTTTGTAATTTTTTGAAAAAATCTTTCCATCGGCTTAAAAGTCAAAACAATAAAAAGCGAAGAAATAAAAACGGTCATGGCAGAAATAAATTGAACAGAATTTTCCAATAACTCTGTCAGTAGCCTTATGATTAATGAATAAAAAATGAATGTCAGGCCAAAAAGCATCGCGTAAATTAAGCCTTTTTGAATAATAACTTTAATATCCATTAGCTGATACTTTAAGATCGCGTAGGAAATACAAACAGACATAATTAAAGCGGAAAAAGGAGCCAAAATACTAAAATTAGAAATACCACAGAAAAGGAAAATCAGATTTGTGCAAACTCCCAATGAGGCACCCAAAAAAATACCTCCAAAAATATATTTTATCTGCATCCTTGTCAGCCCCGATACTCTAAAATATTTTTTTGCCAAAAGATATAAGCCGCAACCCATATAAATTATGATATACCCCAAAAAAAATAAATACAGGCTACCGGGAACAACCTCTGATCCCCAATCCCTTATTTTTATCTCTTTGATATTATATTTCGTTGGAATAAAAATCAAAATTATAATCGCCGGAATAAATAAAGCTAAAATTGTGAATATCGATGGTTGATATTCTTTTAAATAATAAATTACAAAAATTAAAAAAGTCACCGGCACAAAAGCCGGACCAATCATGGCCAGCTGGTTCCACAAAAATACCTGTTCATAATTTTTTAGGCCATCAGCAAAAATAAGTGCAAAGACCCAAAAAGCAATTGATAAAACGAATAGACTGAAAGAAATATTTACCGGACTTTTACGATTTTTAATAAATACAAAAAAGCCTAAAATAATTAGAATGATTAAGATTGGAATATAAATTAAATAAACAAACATATTGGTTTATTTTTGTTTTTTATTTTTCAATAAAATATGTTTTAGGGATGGGAATCCCATTGAATTTTGAAGCGTAGGCTGTGGTGTAAGCGCCAGTATTTATAATATATAAAATATCGCCCAACCTCAAATCTGCCGGTAATAAATAATTTTTAAACATGACATCAAGGCTATCGCATGATGGACCCGCAATGGTATAAGGAATTTTTTTTACATCTTTCATATTACCTGACAAATGTCTTTCTGAGAAGATATCATATTTCATCCCCTCCAGGGTTTCCATTAAGCCGTTAAATACTCCGACGTCAAGATAGAGCCAATGTTCTTTTTTTCGCACTGCTTTTAAAATTACTTTAGTGACAATATTCCCGCAATCACCTACTAAGGCTCGGCCCGGTTCGATCATTACTTTAATTGCATTATGGGTAAATTTTTCCTTTAAATTCTGACTGACTGTCCGTCCAATATCCTCCACTGATGGAACATCATTGGTGTAGTGAATTGGTATTCCGCCGCCAATATTAACCGTGTGTAAATTTATTTTTTTTGTCTTAGCTGCCTTAAATAAATCATTGGTTTTATCAATAGCATTTTTCCAACTATGTGAATCGGTGCATTGTGAACCCACATGGAAAGTTATGCCCTCGGGATTCATATTTGATTTTGTAGCATATTCCAATAATTTTAAAGCTTCGTTAAAAGCCACTCCAAACTTTTTTGATAACGGCCATTCGGATTTAGAATTATCAACTTCCAACCTTAGATACCCTTTACTGCCTGGAGCCCATTTGGATAATTTATCAATCTCCATCTGACTATCATAAGAAAAATGTTTAACCCCCGCTTGATAAGCTGCTTTAATAAATTCAGGCAATTTTAACGGGTTAGATGAAATAATCATCTCGGGATTCACCCTAATACTTAAAACTTCTTTCAACTCTTGCTGTGAAGATATTTCAAAACCGCACCCTAATTTATGCAAATGCCCTATTATATTTATATCAGGATTAGCCTTAACCGCATAAAATACCTGCACTCCTGCTGTAATATTTTCGAGTTGCTTATATTTATCCGCAATAATGCTTTTATCCATTACTAAATAGGGCGTCTTTAATGTTTGGGGATTATAATATTTATTTTGTTTTTTGATTGAAAGCATGTTGCATTGTAATATTCTATTTATATTATATCATAAATTTAATTGCACTTTGACATGGAGCCGAAATGCCCAAAGACGAACAAGTTTTAATTGAGCGCAAAATATTGGATATTGGCCTGATTCAAGCGGCTTGGGAAGCATATAGAGAATCTTTTGCGGATTGTGATGATTTCTGTGCTCAAGACCAAATTTGCTACGATTTCGATTCATTCAACCAAGCAATGAAAGATCCAGATTATCATAAATATATTCTTTTCGCGGGAGAAAAAATAATCGGATTATGTCTATTAACCAATAATCTGGTAAAAGCCCGAATCGCCTACTGTAATGACAGATATTTGCGTAAAAGATTCCCACAATACACTGCTCAAGGAAGACTATATTATGTAACGGCCCTCTGTATCTCTCCGAAAGCCCAAAGCCAAGGCTATGGCTTTAAGCTAATGTCTTCTATAATCAAGTTTTTCAAAAAGAACCAGGCCGCAGTCGCCTTTGACTATTCTCAAAATAAAAATGAGGGGCTGGCCGACATGGTAACGTGGGTTGCTGAAAACGCGCATCGCTCGCCATCAAAAATAATCACATTGGATCGGCAATGTTATGTAACTGTTTATATTAATGATTTCGGAGCACCTTGTTAAAAAAACATGATCAGCTGCTTAAAGCTGATTTTTTTATTTATTAATCAATTTTCCTTCAACTCCTTAATATAATATTTAATCTTAACTGCTTAGTGTAAGCTTGGGTTGATTTAAGTAAAAAGGAGTGGCTATTTTATTTTGTTTTTTGGATTTTATAAGTTCTGATAAAAAATATTTTTCAATAAATAATCTCTGTTTCTCATCAAAATATTCACAACTTTCTAGTTTAAAATTTACCGCTTCTCCCTCATTAAAGATTATATATTTATTAGCATTTTCATTGATAATCTTAATTATTTTTTCATTACCGCACTCTTTTAATAATAATGTTTCGCCCTTCTTTGCGTATCTGGCATAATAATATTTATCATAGATGGCATGCATTAGAGCAACTACTTCCTTGTCTTTGTTTCTACTAAAATAATATGCCGACATTATCTCTAAGATACTTATACCCAATATATTTATCTGCAAAGAATATGCCAGGGCGTTTGCGATCCCTACGCCTACTCTAATTCCGGTATAAGAACCGGGGCCGTTAATAACGCCAACCCCTTTTAAATCCTTGAGTGATCGCTTACTTGTCTTTAGTAACTTATCCACCGCTATTAATAATTCTTCTGATTGGTTATTCCGAGAATCCCATTGATTAAACTTTATTTCTTTTTTCAAATCAAACAGCGCTATTAAGCTCTTTTCCCTGATTGTGTTTATAAGCAGATACATATAAATAAACTTGTCTATAATGTATTAAATGATAAAATTAAATAAATAATTTATTTAAATGGATTTATTACCAAAAATATTAATCATATCTTTAATTTCCGGGCTGTTTGCTCAATTATTAAAGATAGTGATAAAAAGCATTAAAGCTCGAAAATTTAAGGCTTCAACCTTTGACGATTACGGCGGAATGCCATCTGCTCATACGGCTTTTCTTTCTTCATTATTAACCTCAATCGGCTTTTATGAAGGAATCTATTCTACATTGTTTGCCGTATGCTTTATTATTGCCGCGATATTGGTTCGCGATGCCGTTGGCATCAGAATGGAACTAGAAAAACAAGGACGCATTATAAAAAAATTAGTTGGTGTAAATAATTTCGAAAAAAAACTTAATGTTGAAGATGAATTGGCAGATCGAATGGGACATACTTATCCCGAAGTTGTTGTCGGCGGATTAATTGGAATTCTTCTCGCCGCGATCTTATATTTTATTTTTTAATACCTCTCGACTTACTTTTCTATCGTCCCAATCAATTTTTTTCCCTCCCCTGACAACTATACATTGTTCAGATCCCTTGCCAGTTATAAGAACGATGTCTTTTGAATCTGCATTTTGTACTGCTAACTTTATGGCTTCCTTCCGATCAATTATTTTAAACAAATTTTTACCCATAATTTTTCCCTGCAATAAAGCTCCTTCTGCAACCTGATCAATTATCACCTCCGGCTCTTCGTCATATGGATCCTCGTTGGTAACTATCACCAGATCAGCGTATTTAGCCGCTATTTTGCCCAGTATGGGCCTTCGCGCTTTATCTCTTCCTCCTCCGCACGATCCTAAAACACTAATAATTTTACCTAAAGCATGCGGCTTGATCGACAAGAAAACATTCTTTAAAGCGGCTGGCTCATGCGCGTAATCAACAATTAGACTAAAATTCTGGCCTTCATTAATCAATTCCATTCTTCCGGGAATATTTTTTATTTTCTCAAGAGCATTTTTAATAATTTCAACTTTAATGCCTTGCGATAAACCAACACAAGCTGCTGCTGCGGCATTATATATATTAAATTTTCCTAAAATGGCTAAATTAAATCTCACCCCTTTATAAATAAATTTGCTTCCATGATTTTTCAGCTCCTCTTCTCCAAAAAGAAAAAAGTCATCGACGCTTTTAAATATTTCTTTAACATTTTTAGATACAAATTTACCAAAGCCATATTTTTTTTCAGCAAAAAAATCCAAAAAATAAGCCGTGTGAGGACTATCTAAATTAACTACCGACACTTTGTCAACCTTTTTCCCTTTTTTAGATTTATAATTAGAAGTTAATAATTTTTTAAATAACTTTCCCTTAGCCTCCTTATATTTTTCAAATGAGCCGTGTGATTCTATGTGTTCGGGAGTTAAATTGGTAAGCACAACAATATCATAATTTATTCCGAGATGGCGATATTGAGCAATCCCCTCGGAAGATGTTTCGATGACGACATAATCACACCCCTCTCTTACTATTTTTCTAATAAATTTTTGTAATCGAAATCTTCCTTGCATTGTCTGCTTAGTTTTATTTATCCACTCTTCTTCGCCAATTTTAAAATTAGCAGTTGTCATCAAGCCAACCTTATAGCCGGCTTCTTCCAAGATTTTGGCTATCATGTTACATGTTGTAGTTTTACCATTAGTGCCGGTAACGCCAACTACAATTAACTTATTTGAGGGGAACCAATACCACAAAACAGCCGCCACTGCCAAAAAGACGTGATAAAGACGCATTAAAGGTTTAGGAATATATTTTTTAATTTCGGACAACATATAAAATAATTATTATAATGATATTTTATTAAATTATTTTAAAAACAAATAATATATCTGGTAGATAATACCAAGAATAAAAATTATATACAATAAATATATGACAGATTTAGACAATTCAAGAGAATATTCCGGCTTCCGATCCCCGCTCTTCTGAGCTTTTTTATGCATGGCTAATATCAAAATGCTGGAAATTCCTCCAGTTAAAGATCCGACAATTCCAAGTACATCTATAAAGCTAGATAAGCCCAGAATAAGAAGGATAAAAGGAATAAAGCAAGTTAATACCCAAGCTAGTGTTTTATCAACCCCGTAATCATAGTTATAAACTTCTTTCAGAGCCAGGCCCAGAGTTAAAAAAGAAGTTGCCATGGCCAAGATACCAAATATTGCGCCAATTATTACAATTTTACTTCCTAATATTCCTTTCAATCCGACGATTGCTTCTTCAGACGTATCTTTTCCGGAAATCCCTACGATAATAAAAGTAAATGCTAAGTAAACTATAACTACTATTACGGTGCCAATAATAATGGCCTTTTTAAGATTTTTTTTACTTCCATCTAAAACCCTGCTCATGTCGGGGATAGCGGAAAATCCTGAATAAGCAAATAAAATCACGCCAAAAGGCAAAAATATATTAGCTAAATTTAAAGTAGTAAAATTATTTAAATCAACTTTACTAAAACCGAGAATAAAAATAAGCATAGCTGCTACCAACAAAAGTAAAAACATGCCTTTTTCCATTTTTATTACCATGCCTAAACCAAACATAATAGCAGCACTGCCCATTATAAAAAAGATGGTCGAATACAAAATCGGACTGCCGCCCAAGTAATCTCCCAATAAAGTAAAGAGAAAGTCCCCTATGCCGATCATATAAGCTAAAAGCGCACCATATATACCGAATATCAAAGAGAATGACATCGCTAATTTTCCCCATTTGCCTAAATATTTATGAGCATAACCGGCCGATTGATGAAATTTTTTGGTTCGTAAAGTGATTTCGCCATAAGTAAGCATAACAACACATAAAACCGCCCCTAAAATTATTAGATAAATAACTCCAGGGAAAAAACCAATACTGGCTACTACATAAGGGATGCCAAAAATTCCCGCGCCAACTACCGTCCCGGTAAAAATAACTATTGCAGAAAAAATCTTCTTATTCATCGCGTACATTTATTTACGCTTTATTTCTTTATTGCTTTGTTTTTGTTTTCGCAGCTTTATTTTTCCTTTGATTGTATTCGACAAAGATGAATCGCGCGCTGCTTCACGCTTTTTCTCCGCTCGATCGAATGGATTTTCTGGATTTACCATATTTAATTATTTATAAATCTAAATTATGCTCTTCAAAAATTACATCGCCTCGATCAACCAAATTTCTAATTAATTTCTGCTTATTATTTAGATGAGAATTCGATGCCTTAAATTCAATAAAAACAATTTTATCATCCTCAAATTGTACACCATCTATCGGAGTCCCCAAAAATCTAAAATTTTGCGGATTATACGGATAATCATCAATGAATGGCATAAATTGCTCAGTCATTTTGCCATATTTGGAAGAAATGCTGCGTTTAGAAAATTTTAATTCTTTTATTTTTTTCCTGGAATTTAGAAGTAAAATTAACAGAATAGCTATTAACAAAGATAATACTAATATTAATTTATATTCCATGATGTGTTTTTAAATAATCATTTGCTCTAATTAATGCTTCTTTCCCATTTTCATAATCAAAAAAGGCTAAAGATTTATTAATATCTACCCATTTTACTTTTTTTATTTTTTCTGCCAGTTGAGGTTTAACCACCACATCATACCTTGCCTTGATTAAATATAATTTCAGAAACTTATGAATTTTTTTGCCTTCTTGGGAAAACCGGAAATCTGTCGCGCCAATTTCTGTAATTATATTCATATCACTTATATTAATCCCGGTTTCTTCACTAACCTCTCTCAAGGCGGCGTCGACTGTTTTTTCGCCCTCTTCAATATGTCCCTTGGGAAAAGCCCATTTCCCATAGGGATCTAAAATAAACAAAAATTGTATTTTTTTTCCATTATTTCTATATACTATTCCTCCAGCGGAATACTCGATCTTTGTCATTAGAAAAATTTATATGTTAATAAAATAATAATAAATATTATTATCCCCAAAATAATTATTGAAATTATGTTTGCTAAAAAGGCGTAAAGTCCAGATTTAAATTTTTTATTGATAAACAAATAAGCCGGATAAGCAAAAACCAATGATCCAGTAATTGCAGCGCTAATAACCAATAGAATCAAGGCGGCAATGATGCCCAATAGGCCATTATTGTCATCGCTAAATAATTTATTTATATTAAACATAAAAAGTGCCACCAAAATGCAATATAGTACTGCCAAAAGACCAGTAAGCATGCCATATATAACATTTTTTCTATTTTCCATATTGTTTTATTATTTTTTTTTATTATAGCAAAATCATCTTATTTATATAAGATAAAATATTGTTTTAATATTAATTTTGATTTATATTACTTTTACATTAAATTAATAAAAATATGAATAATATTAAGCCGGTTGGCAAATTCGCCAAATTTTTTATCAAAAATTACCAAATATCTTTAATAATAATTATTTTAATGGTTGTCGGCGGGATATTAGGTGTTTTTAAATTACCAAAAGAAGGAATGCCGAGAGTAGATATACCCTATGCCGGCATTAATACCATTTATACCGGTGCTACTCCGCAGGATGTAGAAGAGAAAATAACCAATCCGCTGGAAAAAGCGGCCAGCAGCTCCGAAAACGTTAAAACCATAGAATCCTCTTCAATGGAGGGTTATTCGGCTATAACAATAACCTTTAACGCCGACGCAGATATTGACAGAAGCGTAGATAAATTAAGACAAAATATTGAAAATGCTAAAGATCTACTTCCCGATGATGCTGAAAATCCCTCAGTGGTAAAATTTGATGCCAGCAGTTTGAGCATACTAATAAACGTAGTCGGTCCATATAATAACAAACAATTAACTGAAAACGCCAAGATAATTAAGGATGAATTAAATAGCGTAGGGGGCGTTAAGGAAATTAATATTTTGGGAGGCGCTGAAAGAAAAATTAACATAGAAATAGACTTTAACAAACTTTCCCAGTACCAGCTGAACTACCAAGACATCACCAACGCCATAAAAAGCAACAACATTAGTCTTCCTGGAGGATATTTTCAAGAAAATGATAAAAGTTATCCAATTCAAGTCGATGGGCGAATAAAAGATTATAAAGAAATTAAAGAAATTAAAGTTGGCTCAAATAAGAATCAACCGATTTTACTTAAAGACGTAGCATCAATAAAAGATATTTACCAGACCGACAACCGCATGCCCCGAACCGGTTATTTAAAAGATGGAAAGTTAATTTCTAATAAAAGCTTAAGTATTTCTATCACTACGATTAAGAATTCAAACCTAATTCAAATTTCAGATGAGATCACGGAAAAATTATCTGAATTAAAAAAGAATAAGCTTGATCAAGATATCGAAGCAATTCTAGTTTATGACGAAGCAGATGAAGCCAGACAACAAATTGGGGACCTGATTAGAAGTGCTTGGCAAGGCCTAATAATAATTTTCATTGTATTATTTGTTTTTATTTCATTGCGCAGCTCATTGGTAATAGCTTTGTCTATTCCATTATCACTTTTATTTGTTTTTCTCGTTTTTAGTTTTACTAATCTTACATTGAATACCGTTACTCTATTTTCCTTGATATTGACTCTGGGAATTCTGGTAGATACTACAATTGTGATAGTCGAAGGCATTCAGCATAATTTACAAATCGGACTGAGCAAAAAGGATGCGGCGATAAAATCCGTATCTGATGTTGGCGGACCGATTATCACTTCGACGCTTACAACAATTTTAGTATTTATTCCAATAGCAATGATGGGTGGAATTACCGGGGAATTTATAAAATTTATTCCTTATACCGTTATTACTGTTTTATCAGGAGCATTGTTAATATCGCTTAGCATAATCCCATTCCTGGGAAAAACCCTTTTAAAATTATCCCACCGCCAACAAAATAAAATTGATCAAGAAGGCAATATCGAATGGAAGCTAGTTAATAAATATATCAACAGGCTTGGAAATATTTTAAATTCTCGTTTTAAAAAAATTGCGATCATATTAATAGTACTCGGATTATTTGCTGCCAGCATATCATTGCCGGCTTCAGGCAGAGTTATTGTTGATCTCTGGCCAGCCGAAGATGATATGGATTTTTTTCAAATATCCGCCAAATATCCTCCGGGCACATCTGAAGAAACTAAAGATAAAATTTTAAACCAAATCGGAGCTAAAATAGAAGAATTGTTTATTGAAGATGTTGAAATTTCCAAAATAATGGTTAGCTATGCACCTTTCTCTATATTTGGCGGTCCTTTTGCATCTGCTTCCAGCCAAGATTCCTTAATTGTAAAATTGATTGATATGCGGAAACGTGAACTTACCAGCACGGATGTAATCGATAAAATCGAGGATAAATTAGCAAATATAAAAGATGTAGAAATTCAAGCTTCAAATTTTAGTTTAGGTCCGCCCAAGGCTGAATTCCCCGTTGAAGTTCAAATTGCAAATGACGACTTAAGCATTGCCAAGAATACAGCTATCGATTTAGCAAATTTTCTTAGAAATCAAGATGAAATAAATAAAATTAGCGACGGCGTCCAAAATGATAAATCTCCACAAATCAATATTCAAATAGACCGCAATAAGCTAAATTTTTATGGCGTTCCTTCAGTACAAGTTGCTCAAATAATCAGAAATATTTATCAACCTGAAAAAATTGGTGAAGTATTTGACAAAGAATCCAATAAAAACGTTGATCTGTATTTAAATACGCTAATTGACACTAATAAAATTGATCAGCTTAAAAATATCAATATTTTTAATTCCCCGACCGGACCAATTAAACTAAATGATGTAAGTAAAGTTGAAAAAGTAGATGAGTTAAAAAGCATCAAACATTATGATAATACACGATACGTAGAAGTAAAGGCATCACTCAAAGATAATGTGGATTCAAATGAAATAATTAAAAGAATCAAAGATTATTACAATGACAATAAGCTCAATGAACTAGGAATAAATATCGACGCTATCACTTTTCGGGGAGAATTTGAAGAAGAAGATAACGCTTTTTCCGATTTTAAGCAAGCTTTTATCTTCGCCCTAATATTGATCTTTATGGTTTTGGTTTTTCAATTCAAATCTTTTCTTCAGCCTTTTATTATTATGCTTGTTATTCCCCTTTCCATGATCGGCGTATTCTTTGGGCTCTATCTAACAAAAACCCCTATCAGCTTTTTAGGTTTATTGGGAATTATTGCATTAGCGGGCATTGTAGTAAATGATTCAATTGTACTACTAGACCGCTTTAACAAGCTAAGAGATGAAGGAAAAACTTTAAAAAAAGCGGTTAAAGAAGGAACAAAACTTAGAATACGTTCTGTATTATCAACTTCAATAACCACCATAGGAGGAATTTTTCCTTTAACAGTAACAATATCTTTCTGGAAACCCTTGGGTGTTGCCATGATTTCGGGACTAATAATTTCAACTATTCTAACATTATTAATAACACCAGTTATATACTATAGTCTTACAAGCATAACAAATAAATTATTCAAGAAAAAATAGTTTTAGATAACAAAAAGAGCGGCATTGTAGAGAGCCGCTCTTTTTTTATCCGCCTTCTTTTTACCTCTTCTCCATCTCCCAATACGATAATAGCAATTATTATATTTATGTCAATATTTTTTTATTCACTTCTTTGAAATTCTCCTCGCATTATAGTAACTGAGTCGATTTCTTGCTGAATATCTAATTCAACTAAGTAATAATCATAATAATCTAGATGAGTTTGATACTCTAAAGAGTACTGCGCATAATTATTTTCATCATCTTCTTCAGAGCTTATATCTTTCACATATATTAATTCTCCTGTTCTGACTTTTTCACCGGAATTATCATTTATCAAAAAAACTATATATTTGTTTTTTTCTTCCAGTTTAGGTAAAATGCCGGAAACCTCTAAATAATAATTTCCTTTGCTCATATACCTGCTGGCAGTTCCCTCTACATTAGACATATTGACCGTTTCCAAATCAATTTCCTCTAATTCTCTGATTTTATTTTGTAAATCTTCCGGCTTGGAAAGTGGATCATATCCGTCATCAACTTCATCTCCATCTAAAAAGCCATCACTGTCTGTATCCGGATTGGTAATATCGGTTCCTAATTTTATTTCATCGCCATCCAGCAAGCCATCCTTGTCTGTATCCGGATCATGCGGATCGGAACCCAGGGCCTCCTCTTCCTTGTCGGAAATTCCATCATTATCGCTATCTTTTTTCATGCCAGATCCCTCGCCGGTTTCAATATCATAACCCTCGCTAACCCAAGCATCAAATTCCCCCCGCAAACGATAAACTTTATTGAAATTATTATCCGTTAATATTTTTGCCGCTTCCACGCTATTCATATAAAATCTTCCGTATATTAAAATATCATCATTTTGATCAAGTTCGCTTAAATTTTCCGCAAGATCTTTTAATTCGATATTTATCGCCGTCGGAATATGCCCATTAATATAATTATTGGAAATATCCAATATAATTAAATCTTTATTACTATCTAACATTTCTTTGGCTTTTTCCGCTGAAATTTCAATATATCGAACACTATCTGCAAAACCATCATCAATTTCTGCCTGATTCTTAAAAATTTTTCCGTATAAATAATAGCCTGCCGCCCCTAAGCCCACAATTAGAATTAGAACTATAAAAAACCATAAAACTCTATTTGGTCTGCTTTTAATATCACGACGATTAATTTCTCTTGCCACTCCTTGTGTTTGTTTATTTTGTTCCATTTTGTTTATTTTATTTTTTGACTATATTATTTAACGCCCAAATTCCATCATCTCCCGGCCTTGTAGGCTGAATCAATTGGATGATATAAATATCATTTTCATGATTAACTTCTATGGTCGCCTCGCCTGTTCCGGAATAATCGCCAATTTCAACCTTAGAGACCAGTGTGTATATGTCTTTGTTCGGATCAAATCCATAATGATTACTATCTCTTTTGGCAACTTCATATGGATCTAAAAGCCAGACCTCATTTCCATCATCAACCGCCACTTGTTTATTTTCCAAAGCAGTTCTGTCGTTTTCAATAGGGCCTACAATAATATTCTTTGATAAAATATTATTTTCATCTTCAATACTTTCTTCTTTATATTTCACATCAGACACAACCCAGTTATTATTATAAAGTTCCAGCTGATAATACAAAGTTTGCTCTGCTAATTTATCGTTTCGATATTTTAACACAACTTCAAATTCTTTCTTTCCACCTTCCATATCTTGTTCTGCCAATAAATTATAGCTCACAACATCTTCAGAATATAGATTACGATAGGGATTAATTAAATCCATATTTGATCTTGAGTCCGGATGGACCAATTCCAAAATAACTTCCGCAGTATCTGATATTTTTGCCATAATAAACGAATTCAATACAATGCCGGGATCGTTTATCTCATCTTCCACCTGTATATTAATCTTATCGCTAGACCAGCGAGGCCATAAATCATTAATATCGTTATTGGTCAGCCTGGTTTGATTTGCCCCATCAATATCCATAGCATAAATTTCCCAAACTCCTCCATGATCTCGATCTGATACAAATACCATACGATCTCCATCCGGTGAAAAATCCGGCTTGTGATTATTTCCCAGTTGAGTCAATCGCTGATTATTGCTTCTATCAATATTCATTATATAAATTTGTTCCGTCCCATTTTTAACACAATATACCACCCGATTTCCATCAGGTGAAAATCGAGCGTCTGTCTCGTTTTTTTCAGAATCAATCAATGGATTAATTTCTTGCCCGTCGATATTGATTATATAAATTCCCTGATTTCCATTTTCCTTGCTTATTTGGAATAATATTTTTTCACCATTGGGTGATATAAGGGGCATCGCAGGCTGTCCGAGCAAATTATTTCCGCTAATAATCTCTCGATAATTATTGCCGTCCGCATCTATAATAGCAATAATATTGTTTTCTTTTCCGTTATAATTATCTTTACTGATAAATATTATATTTTTACCATCATTACTCCATGATAAATCCTGAATTTCATTTTTAATCTCTAACTTTAAAAGTTTTTTATCATTTAAATTATAAACGCAAATTTTATTCTTGTTATCAGGACAGAGATAGGCATACCTAGAGCCATCCGAAGCAATTTCCACGATTCCCGTATTGGGCCATGGTGCATCATCTTCAAACACATTTCCTGCTTCCCTTCCATCTCCTCGCATCGCCATAAGATTTTTTTCCGTCCCGATTTCTTGAAGCCAATAAATATAATTATTTCCCCCAGGCCCCACAACATCTTCATTGGCATTATTGCTAATGATTAATTCGCCATCTTCTTCATTAAAAATATTTTCCTTATTGATAAACCAAAATAAACACGCTGCAATCGCTATAATCAGTAGAATCAATACAATAATTAATATCCAATATGTTCTCTTTTGCATAAATAAGCTATTTTTTACACTATACCACAAAATGACAAACTTTTTAAATTAGTTTACTTCTGATTTTTCAAACAAATATGACCCCACAACTAAAAATATTACGCAAACCAATAGCATAATCGCAAAATCAAACAAAAAAGGAAATGTCGAAGATCCAATTAGAATATTGCGCAACCCGTCCACTCCATAAGTCAAAGGATCAATATAAGTTAAAATTCTAATGAATTTTGGCATCTCATCTAGGGGATATATTGCACCTGATAAAAAAAATATTGGGAATACTACAAAATTTACGATTAGAGAAAATCCATGAATGTCTTTCATGCGCGAAGCGAAAATTAACCCCATCCCAATAAAAGTAAAAGAGATAATTAACATTAATAAAAAGGTCAATAAAAAAGCAAAAATGCCCGGAATTCTAAATCCAAAAATATAACTTAAAAAAAGTATAATCAAACCCTGGAAAATTGATATAGTCGCGCCGCCAGCTATTCTTCCAATCACTATCGATAATCTGGAAACCGGAGTAACCATAATCTCTTTTAAAAAACCGAACTCTTTATCCCACAAAAAAGAAAATCCGGCTATGGTTGATGTAAAAAGCATCGTCATGCCTATAATGCCCGGAACCAAAAATATTGAGTAATTTACATCTTCCGGCAATCCCGGTATTGATGCGCGGCGAAAACCAAATCCCAAGAATGCCAAAAAAAACAAGGGCATTAGAATAGTAGCTATAATTCTGGACTTAGCCCGCCAGGTTCTTTTCATCTCCCGCAGCCATAAAATATAGATAGCGTTAAAATTAATAATTTTCATCTATTTATTCCTCTGCGCATATTTTCCCTATTAATGTCTTGAGCGTTGGCTTCATTTTCCCTAATCATTTTTCCTGTAAACTTCAAAAAAACATCTTCGAGACTTGGCTTATTTAAAGTAACCGAAATAACTTTTATGTTATTGTCTTGCGCCGCTTTTAATAATAATGGAATTTTTGACTCTCCTTCTGTAACGCTTAAGTTCACTAAGCCATTAAGTTTTTTAATATCTTTAATAAAATCAAAATTTTTAAAAATATCAATCTCATATTCTCCCGTTATTTCTAACCTGATAATATCCGCCCCGATGGTATTTTTTAAATTAACCGGACTATCAATCGCTACGATTTTGCCTTTATCCATAATGCCCACCCGATCACACAAATAATCCGCCTCTTCCATATAATGGGTAGTAATAATAATGGTAATTTCTTTTTCGCTATTTAGTTTTTTTATATAATCCCAAATATGCCTGCGAGTCTGGGCATCTAACCCCAAAGTTGGTTCATCTAAAAATAAAACTTTGGGTTCGTGAATGAGACCGCGCGCGATTTCCAGCCTTCTTTTCATACCGCCGGAATATTTTTCCACCAGTTGATCAGACTTATCGCTCAATTCAACTAATTCCAAAACCTCTTTGATTTTTTTCATTCTGGCTTTTTTGCCCATGCCGTACATCACGGAATGAAAATCTAAATTTTCAAATCCCGTCAACTTATTATCAAGGGCTGTTTCTTGAAAAACAATTCCGATGCTATTTCTGACTTCATTGCGATCCTTTATGACATCAAATCCGGAAATCATCGCCTGCCCGGATGTTGGTTTTAATAAAGTAGCCAACATTTTTATCAGCGTTGTCTTGCCGGCTCCATTAGGCCCCAACAAACCAAAAAGTTCTCCCCTAGCTACCGTCAAGGAGATATCGCTGACTGCGGAAAAGCTGTTAAATTTTTTAGTGAGATTTTTAATTACAATTGCCGCTTGGCCGTTTTTCATTTTACCATCTTTCCTTTATTTCATCTTCGTATTCCGGGAAATAATTATTAATAATTTTTAAATCAAATGCGGGTAAGATGCTTTCCTTAGATTCCCGCTCCAAAAGAAATTCCACTGATTTTTTCACCAGTAAATCTGGTGTGATTGCTTGATCCTCCGCTAATAAATGATAATAATCTTTAGTTAAAATTATTTGGTGAGATGATTTCGAACTATCTGAATCAATATCAACATTATATTTCCATTCTTTTTCATCTTCTGATATTAGTTTAATCTTTATATTTGTCATTTGTATATATTTATTAATTAAATACTTTTAATAATTTTGCATATTTATAGTCGTATAAGTAATTCCAATATAGAAATTAAATTAATCGGCGAATTGTCTTTTTAATTGTTGTTTATTTGACAAATACAAAATGAATATTACCAAGAACCTCCACCGCCCCCTCCTCCGCCACCGCCTGAACCGCCACCGGAAAAACCGGAACCGCCAGAAGCGCTGCTGGATGGAGCAGATGCCATAACCGAAGAAGAATAGCTGCTAAATGTCGATAAAGAATTAGCCAAATAAACAGAACTCCAAGCAGAAACTTGATGGCCTTCATACCAATCGGGCTTTTGAGTATATATTTTTTCAAAGTTTTTCGCCCATTTGTTTTCTACTCCCAAAATCATGGCGTAGGGCAGAAATTTTTCAAAAACTTCCGGCACCATCTCGGGAGGATTGTGAAATTTTAAACGTTCCTCTTCGGTAACCTCAAGAAATTTCTTGAAACCAAATATTTTTCTCAATGCCTCTGCTCCCTCTTTGGTTTTTTTAGACATAAACTGGGAAAAAACTATCATAATGATAGCCGAAATAAAAATTGAAGCGCCCAGCGTAAAACTAACAAATACCGAGCCTAATATAAAAGACATAAATAACAGCAAGACGCCTACAACAAACATTGTGCCAAAACGGGCGCGCTGAGGATTTTTTACATAATATTTTTTTTCGGTTAAAGACTGATAAATAAGATTACTTATTTTATTAATATGCTGATAGAACTTATTTTCTAAATCTCCCATCGCCACCTCTTGCTTGCCATCAAAAACATATTCCAATATTCTTTTATCATAGTCGTTTTCCAAATCATTATAATCTTTACGATAGACAAATTTATAATCTTTTTTTCCTTCTCCGGTTTGAATTATTTTAAGATAACCTTTTATTGCCAGCTGCACTAATTGAGCGGAAATATATTTATTCACCACTTTGTCCTTAGTTAATGCCCCCAGCTCTATCGGAGATAAATTTTCAGGCGCCTCATATTCCGCCACAATCGGCCCCTCGATTTTAGGATCCCTGCCCCGATAATACCAGTATAAAAATACTAAAAGAAATACCAAGGGAGCAATAAATAAAGATATATTATCACCGATAATCCAAGCTGCCCTTGTCCCCCAAGAGGGCGCTGCCACAATTTGTTTAGGCCATCCCAGCACAATGGTAAAGCCTTCATAAGGATTAAATTCAACATCTGAACTATATTTTATTTGGCCTTGGGATAAAACATCTACTGTACAATCTTCTTCAGTACTGCCAAAACTTCCGGTAAAGCACTTTGTTTTTAAGTCGCCCTGAGCGATATCATGCGGCAAAGCAACCGTAACCGATGATTTTACAATCGGAACTTGCCATTCGGTGCCAGTAACATTCCAATATAATTCATCCCAATCCGCAAAATAATTAAGCGCTCTCTCAACTTTATATTTTATTAAATAGATATGTTTTCCACTTATATAAACATTGGGATCGCCAATCTTTAAATAAATATTATCGCCTTGTTTTGAAGTTTCATATTTATATCTGTTTCCCTTCTCATCTATAACGTCAAAATCGGAAAATCTTAAAGAAAAGTTTCCGCCGCGCGCCTTATATTTGTATGGGATATAGCGATAAATACCATGACGATCCTGCATTCCAAAATCATATTCTATTTTTTCAGTTACCAAAATTGAAGAATCGCTGTTAATTTCTATATTAACATCATAGGAATCGATTTTTTCCACATAAGATGTGCTCCCTTGGCTCATACCGGGAAATACCAAAATGCACAATAATGAAATTACTAGCAGAATCTTTGATATGTTTTTCATCTTTTTTATTTTGAAAAATAGGTTTTATTTTTGCTCGCTCTCGGTTGTTGGCATTTCTTCTTTAATCGGTTTCATTAAAGCTCCAATCACTCCGCATAAAAATATAATCTCGCCGAAGGAAATCCATACGGTCCAAGAACGAAAATATTCCCAACCATATTTCATAAGATAGACTTTTACAATTACATCGATCGTCAATAATAATACAAACCAGGTAAGGCCCAGCCGAGTACCCTCATAAACTGATTTTTCTTGAGGAGAACGCATATAAATGTAAGCCAATACTGCGGTAAAAATCGGGATTACTATCAAAATGAATATTTTGATATTTTCATCATTGAGCTTTAAGGCTACTAATGTAGCGGCGGTAAAATTCAAAATCCATAAAAGCAATCCCAATAAAATTGAACGTAATTTTTTTTCTGGCATATTTAATTTATTAATTTATTATGATAATTTCCCAATTTTTTTCCATACTTCGAAGATGCCGCTTAATTTCCAGCTTTTTTTCTTGCGTTTCCACCTCGACTATGTTTGATTTTGTATTGGGATTCGCGGGAACAAAAAGCGAACAACAATCTTCATCGCCAAGACTCGAAATATCATAGGTGCCGATCTGTTTTGCCTCTTTAATTATTTCTTCTTTATCATAGCATATTAACGGCCGAAATACTTGTGTATTTTCACATGCCGCGCCTATTACTAACATATTTTCCAGAGTCTGAGATGCCACCTGTCCTAGGCTTTCTCCCGTTACCAAAGTATTAATTTTTTCTTTTTTACCGATAAGTTCAGCGGTTCTTATCATCATGCGCCGATACAGGATTACTCTATCTCTAGCATTCGCTTTTTCTACCACTTCTTTTTGAAATTCTAAAAATGGAACAAAATATATTTTTGAATTTATTTGATAATGATTTAATTTCAAAACTAATTCCTTAACATTATTGATCGACTCGCGGCTTGTCTGAGGATAAGAATGAAAGTGCAAGAAAAAGACTGAAGCGCCTCTTTTCATCATGCGATAACTGGCTACCGGCGAATCTATTCCGGAAGAAATCAAACTCAATACTTTACCGCTCGTACCCACGGGCAAACCGCCAATTCCGCCTAATTTTTCTAAATACAAAAAAACATATTGATTTACCACCTCGAGAAATAAAGTCACTTCCGGATTATCTAATTTTACTTTGATGCCTCTGATATTATCTAAAATGTGCTCGCCTACTTTTTCATTTATTTGCCGGGAATTCAGAGGGTAATCCTTGCCAGCTCGCTTAGTATAAATTTTAAAAGTGTTAAACTTAAATTTTTTAAGCAAATTGAGTGAGTTGGCTAAAACTTTATCTATTTCTTTCGGACTAATTTGGGTAAAGGCAAAATATTTAATTCCCGAAATCTTGCTTAAGATATTGATGGCTATCTGAATATCTCGGCCTTTAAGATTTATTTTTATCAAAATCCGGCCAAAAATATTCTTAATATAGTCAATCTTATACTGCGATAACTTGGCGCGAATATTCTTAATCAATTTATTTTCAAAAAATGGCCTGTTTTTGCCTTTTAGGCCAATTTCCGCGTAATGAATAATAATGTATTTTTCCATATCTATTGACTTTTTTATTTTTTTATGTTAAAGTATTTCGTTATTACATTTAATCATATCATTATTTTATTTAGATAAAAATATAATAGGATGGCAGATACAATTTTAAAAATCATTAAAGCCTTTGTCATTTCCTTGGCAATTATTGTCACTATTTTATTTGCGCTTTTTATCAATAAATTCTTGTTGGATCTGATCAATAACAAGAATATCGCAGTTAATGAAACAAAAATAATAAATACATCCTCAGGTGCTAAAAATATTGAGGGAACTTTGATAAAAGCCTTGGAGACCTCCCCAGAAAGCCAACCCATTTCAACTAGTGATTATCAAGAATCTCCGCTTAAAAATTTCGAAGACAATGGAAATGATTTATTAATAAATAAATATTTTTCCTCCGGTAACGATTCCAGCCCGAATAAGCTGGGAGCAAACATGCACTGGGCATTTCGGGAAGAACCTTGTCGAGATGTATTAATAAATGATGCGATCTATCAGGCAAACATTAAATACGTTCGCGAAGAATTTAATTGGAATTTAATTGAGCCAATAAAAGGGAAAATGGACTATTCCCGCTACGATGAAATTATGCAAAGTTATCAGCACTATGATGTAGAAGTGCTGGGCCTTTTGGCGTATAGCGCGAAATGGTCAGCTCAAGCTCCGAACAATGTTGCCAATAAAGAATTTTATCCTCCCAACATTGATCAGTGGAATAATTTTGTTCGAGAAACCGTTACCAGATACCAGGGGCAAGTATCCGCCTGGGAAGTATGGAATGAGCCTAATGATATAAATTTTTTCAATGGGGCCAGGAAGCAATATTACAATTTATTAGCAAATACTTCTAATACCATTAAAAGCATCGACCCTGCTGCCAAAGTAATTAGCGGCGGAACTACCTGGCCTGATCCAAACTATGCCCAAGACTTTTATAAAGCGAATATGCAAAATTACATAGATGGTTATGGAGTCCATGCATATTACTGCGAGCAAGGCGTGGCGGACGGCCATTATGAAAAATTGGCCGGAGATCTTGCGGAAATAATACAAATTTCCAATCAATATAAAAAACCGCTTTGGATTACCGAGTTCGGCTGCAGCAGTTTCACAATTGGACAAAAAAAACAGGCTGATAATCTAGCCTATATGATGACTTTGTTTAATGCTTCCCAAAATATTGAGAGGGTTTATTGGTATTCCCTAAGAGATACCGGACATGTTGGCAAAGAGGGAGAATATGGGCTAATTACTAAAAACTATACTCTAAAACAATCTTTTCAAGCTTTTAAACATTTCAGCCCTTAAAAAATCAAGGCGGCCAGAATCAAGATAAAAAAAACATGAAAAAATTTTTTCTCCCCGACATAAAGCGGGGTTTTTATTTTTAAAAATATAATATTAGTCATTAATAAAAATAAATTCCCTGCAACGAATACCGCCAACAATAAAAAAACCGGATTGGCGGGAGTAAGAAACAGAGCGCATACCACGCTAACCAGGAAGCTTATAAAAACCGGCAATTCATTTTTGACATTTTTTTTGCTATGGTAAATTACTAAACAAATGGATAGGCAAATAGAAACAGAGATTAAAAACGGTATCAATGCCGCGCGAGGATAAAGATAGATTAGAGCCAACACAGGCATAATTCCCGCTCCAATATTAATTATTAATTTACCTTGAACATCTTGGGGATAACCAAGTTGAAATTTGACTTTGTATTTCCCCTTTTTCCGATTAATAATAATATTGACCAGGCTCAAGAACAGATAGATTAAGATCCCCAATATCAGTACAAATACCGGCATTTCACCCAGGCTTTTACCAATTTCAAAATATTTTAATCTGTTTAAGGTTAAAAAGATAAAAAAATACAGTAAAGTTATATAAAAAATTCCCATCTTTATTTTTTCTTTTTATTATTTAAGAATTTATTTGCCAAAACGCTTACCGCCCAAACTATCAATGCCGCGATAAAAGCAGTTAGCAATGAATCAACTTCTACCCCCGGGACAAATTGCGCAGCCAGCCAAAAAAGCAGCCCATTTATTACAAAAGAGAATAAACCCAGCGTTAAAAATTTAATTGGAAGCGTAAAAAGTGATATCAGCGGCCTAATTATGGAATTAGCTAAACCCAAAACTAGAGAAAATATTACCGCCGCCCAAAAATTTTCAACATATATTCCCGGAACAAAATAACTAATTGCCAAAACCGTAGCCGCGACTAATAAAAGCCGTAAAATAAATTTCATAAAAATTATTTTAACCCCTTGATTTTAATATCGTATTTTATCTCTTCCAGGCGCCGCAAATTTCTTTTAGCGGCATCATATTTCATTCTCAATTTGCCTGTCAGGTCAAATTTTATCAGCTCTCCCATTATTTCTTCCATGACCTGATGATAGTTATTTAACTTTTCATACTCTCCTAAGGTGGCGAGCTGGATCGTTTTCCGAAGCATCTCGCCCGTCAAATCGCTCACTCCGCCCAAATAATCTTCAAAAGAGAAATTAAATTTTGAATCTAGTTCAATTTTTCCTCCTACCACAAATTCATAGAAAAGTTTGGCTTCGATATATTCTTCAGCGCCTTCTTTATATGATCCTTCGTAATTTAGCCTTTTTTCTTTTTGAAATAATTTGCCGATTTCAAACAAGTTTTTTTCTGCGTCTTTTAAATCTTGAGCGGCTCCAACAAGATTGTCGCGATGGATATTAAAAATTGCTTGTTTTGATAGCTTTAGAACTTTACGAGAATTTTTAATTACCATTTCCCTTAAACCGATATAGGTTTGATAATCAGCTAGAATTTTTTTAAAAAATATTTTATTCATATATTATTGAAATTTAAGGTTATTTAGCATAAAATCTAGTATTTTTATATTGTCTTCATTGGCAATATCTCCACCGGCAAAAGAAAAAGTATAGATAAAATCAGTATGTATTAAAGTAACTACGATAGCCGGATAGGGATTTGCTTCAATGTTGCGATACGCATCAATACCGGCAATCTGAATTTTTTCTGAAACAGTCGGCTCTCCGTTATATTTGTAACCCTCCTGCATCCACTCATCCAGAGATAAATTTCTTAAGTTTTCCTGGACTAGAATCTCCAAACGAGGAGTTTGGGGCAATTCACTGCGATTATGGCTTACGGGGTCATAACTGGTAAGATAAGCCAGCCAGCTGCTTACATTAGTTTCCTTATCTAAATACCAGTTAGGAGGATATTTTATTGTATATTTATATAATTTATTTTCATAAATAGGAAATTCTTCGTCATTGTCTTTTTCGATATTTTCCAGAATTTCTTTGGCATCAATAACCAGCTGCTCTTCCTCTGAAATTTCTTCATCGCTATCAACTTCAGCTTCTTCCGGCTTCTGACCTTCGCTTATCGGTTCCGACTCTATAGTAGACGCTGCGATAGAAGCTTTTCTCCTCTCTTCCGCTTCTTCCAGTTCCCTTTGTTCTTTCATCTCATCTTCATAAACAGAATTAAAAAAAATATCACGCAACCGCGCTCCCGCTTTATCAATTTCCTGCTGCTCCGACTCTGCTTGTCTTTTTCCCTCATCGCGATCAATTAAATATTTGACCGCATACCCCGCCGTTGCCAAAAGCACAATTAAATTAAAAACAAACATTTTACGACGAACGACTTCTGAAAATAAATGGCGAATTTTACGAAAAATTTTTCCTTGGCGCGATTCTAATTGCTCCGGCCGATTGAGTAATTTTCTCTCTTTTAATAATTTCATCTAAATTATATATTTTTTATATTATAACTGATTTAAATATAATGCGCCAACCACGAATTATTTTCTTAGGCTAAATTCACAGCCGCAATAATTTTGCCGATACAATTGGTGTTGTTTTGACATTTCAATGCTTTTTTTATATCCGTCGGCTTTTTTGAAGTCTTCACTTAAATACTCCAACCGGTATTTTTGCGCCAAAGCCTTTCCGATCGGATTAATTACTGCCGCTTTTTTGTAAGGAGAAATTGTCAAGGTGGTGGTAAAGATGTCAAAGCCTCGCTCTTTAGCACATTGCGCGGTTTTTTCCAATCGCAATAAATAACATCTCAAACATCTTTTTCCGCCCTCGGGCTCTCTCTCAAGCCCTTTAATAAACTGCTTCCATTCTTTTTTTTGATAGCTTTTCTCATAAATAAAGCCTCTGCCAATCCTGTCAAAATAATTTTGCGCTTCTTTAAGCCTTTTATTGTGCTCATCAGCGGGATATAAATTGGGATTATAAAAATATCCGCTGACATCGTATTTCGTCAGCAATTTTTCCACTACATAAGTAGAGCAAGGAGCGCAGCAAATATGCAGAAGTAGTTTTTTCTTAATTTTTGCCATGTTTTTTATAAAATAAGCGGAGAAAATCCCCGCTTAATTAAAATTTACCTAAAAACTCTATTGATACATTGCCAGTGCCAGCACCTGGTCTAAATTTTCCACCAGAACAAATTTCAAATCTTTTTTAATCTCTTTGGGAATATCCACCATGTCTTTTTTATTATTCATCGGCAGCAGTACGGTTTTGATGCCGGCTCGGTGTGCGGCTAAAACTTTTTCTTTAACTCCGCCAATTTCCATTACTTTGCCACGCAGTGTTATTTCTCCGGTCATAGCCACTGATCTTCTGATTTTTTTACCCAATAAAAGGGATACTAATGCGGTAGCTATCGCCACGCCGGCCGAAGGTCCGTCTTTGGGAATTGCACCCGCCGGCACATGAATATGAATATCGCTATTTTTATAAAAATTTTTATCTTCAACTTGTTCCCTGACTTTATAACGAGCATAAGAATAGGCCGCTTGCGCCGATTCTTTCATCACTTTGCCCAAATGTCCGGTCAAAATCAGATTGCCTTTGCCGGGCATTTTAGCCGCTTCAATATGTAATATTTCGCCGCCCGCCATCGTCCAGGCTAGGCCAGCCACTACACCGATTTCGTCGCTTTTTTCCGCCATCGTTACCTGGAATTTAGCCGGTCCCAGATATTTATCCAAGTCAGCCACTCCTACCAGATATTTTTTTTGGCCGTTCGTGGTCACTTTCTTGGCAACTTTGCGGCAGATGGAAGCAATTTCCCGCTCCAAATTTCTCACGCCGGCTTCCCGAGTATATTCCCTAATAACAGTACGGAGCGCGGAATCAGAAATTGATAAAATTTTAGCGTTTAAGCCGTTATTTTTAAGTTGTTTGGGAATTAAAAATTCTTTCGCAATATTATATTTTTCTTCTTCGGTATAACCCGGAAACTCAATCACTTCCATTCTATCTCTTAGCGCGGGAGGGATAGTATCTAAAATATTAGCGGTAGTAATAAACATTACATCGGATAAATCAAACGGCGCTTCCAAATAATGATCAGAGAATTCGTTATTTTGTTCCGGATCTAAAGCTTCCAGCAAAGCGGCTGAAGGATCTCCTCGAAAATCCGCTCCCACTTTATCTATTTCATCCAACATAAAAACCGGGTTTTTGGTGCCGGCGGTGTTTATCCCTTGAATAATTCTACCGGGCAGAGCGCCGACATAAGTGCGGCGATGGCCCCTGATTTCCGCTTCATCGCGGATGCCACCCAAGCTCATTCGATAAAATTTTCGCCCCAGAGCGCGAGCAATAGATTTCCCGATTGAAGTTTTACCGGTGCCCGGAGGTCCCGCAAAACATAGAATCGGCCCTTTGATTTTTCCCACCAGCTTCTGCACCGCCAAATATTCTAAAACCCTTTCTTTGGCTTTATCCAAACCAAAGTGGTCTTCGTCTAAGATTTTTTTGGCTTGCTTGATATCAATTTTGCTTTTTGATTTTTTTGACCAAGGAACTTCAATCAACCAATCCAAATATGTTTTAATGTATGAAATTTCCGGACTAAATGATGGCATCCCCTCTAATCTGGCCAATTCTTTTAAAGCCTTTTCTTTGACTTCTTTCGGCATTCCGGCTTTTTCAATCTTATCCCTCGTCTCTTCCACTTCGGTGCGGCCACCAACTACTCCCAATTCTTTTTCTATAGCCTTAAGCTGCTCGCGCAAAAACATTTCTTTTTGCATTTTGCTTAATTCTTTGCCGGTTTCCGACTGTAATTTTTTAGCCATGCGCAATACTTTAAGCTGGCGCGACAAAGCCTTATTAACCTTTTCCAACTTCTCTTCTGGAGTATTAGCTTCCAATATTTCCTGCTTTTCATCAATATTAAAATCAATATTTAAAGCAATGACATTCGCGAGCTGGAAAGGATCGGTTATATTGACAATCACCAGCAAAACGTCTAAGGGCACAGTGGCACCTAAATTTACCGCCTCCTTGAATTGATTAACCGCTGAATACATCATGGCTTCCGTTCTTTCGGTTTTGGTGCCGGCTTGCGGCCTGATCGGATTATATTTTACTTTGAAAAAAGGATCTTCTTGAATAAATTCGGTTATTTCAACCTTGCCCACACCTTCTACCAATATTCTTACTACTCCGTCCGGCTGCTTTACAATTTCTCTGATTTTCGCCAATGTACCGATATTAAACAAATCTCGGGCTTTAGGTTTTTCCGCGTCGGATTGCTTTTGCGCCACAAAAATAGCCATCCGGCCGGTTTTCTGCGAATCATCCAGCGCTTTAATCGACTTTGTCCTCTGAACCGCGATCGGGATTACCGCCCCCGGAAATATCACCATATCTTTAACCGCGATTAAAGGCAGCTCTTTGGGTTTATTAATCATATTAGAAAAGATACTTCTCTTTTTTTCGTTATCTTTTAAATTATCCATTGAATTTTTATTTATGTAATTTAATTATACCATTTTTTTCAGTCCAATTCCAGATGAAATTATCAGGCTTTTTTTAATGATGCTAATTTATAAAGCCGATACCAGAATTTTTGCAGCACCAGATCAAAAGGACCGGCAAAATATAATTTTTTGCCGCCAAAGCCTTCTTTGAAGCGCGTAATGCCTGACCAGGGATGATCATTGTCGTGATCTTTGGGAGCGATCCCCCACATATCATATTCCTTACAACCGTTTTTTTTGGCATCCAATATCGCCTCCCACTGCAATAAATGAGGAGCCATAAATTTTCGATATTTGCTATCCAGCGCCCCATGCAGATAAGTCGCCCGTCCGCCCCAAAAAG
Organism: Patescibacteria group bacterium; assembly: GCA_041749335.1. Classification (GTDB taxonomy): domain Bacteria; phylum Patescibacteriota; class JABMPQ01; order JABMPQ01; family JABMPQ01; genus JBGTBM01. The sequence goes on along the minus strand of JBGTBM010000007.1, from coordinate 147,688 downwards.
AAACTATAATCCCGGCAATAATTTGATGATCTTTTTCCGCTAAATAAAGCCTTAATAAATTGTCCGCACCTAAAATCTTAAGCTGATTATGATAATAATTTTTACTATGTGGTTTAAAATTGTCTCTGTCGGCCGTCATCGCCATTAAATTATAAAATGCGGCAACGTCACGCTCATCTTTCCCCGGTCTGACCTTGACTTCCTTGCGGGCTGACAAACGAATGTTATATCTGGTTTTATGATGCATAGCTTGTAAAATCTCTTCCTTCGTTCTTCCAATGTTTAAAATCAAAGTATCGGCCGGCTGAATCTTTTTACTGGAAACAATAAAGCCCGCATCGGTATATAATTTTTCTTCTTCTGTCCCTCGTTCTATTTCCGGATCAATTTTTATAAAGATCGCTCGGTTCTTTTTAGCAAGTTTTTTTAATTCGTTTAAAATAATCTCTAAAATTTCCTGACGGTCGCCATTTTTGGGTGATTTATTAAAAACCGGACCGCGCGGAATATAAAGATAACTTTTATTTAGAGGTAATTTATAAACTAAGGCTTGAGCATAGATTAATATTTCGCCGCTGCTTTCTACGCCTAAACGAAAAATTTGACGCCCTTCGCTCTCTTGAAATTTTCCCCAATCATAACTTTGCAGCAAATGGCCGCCATTTTCCAGTATAAAATTATTAATCTTGGTTTTATCTTTAAGATGATAATAAAATATTTTCATTGTTATTTCTTGCCAATATTCCTTAAGGCCAGCCTAATGCGCTCACCGGCGTCTTTTACATCTTGCGGTACGCTTTCCAGCGCCTCCAACGCTTCGTTTCTGTTATATCCCAAGCGGATTAGAGCATTGACCGAATCAGAATCATCATTGGATAAATTCAAACCGTCCCCTCCTACCAAAACATCCATTTTGCTTTTTAAATTTAATATAATCAATTCCGCTTTTTTTCGACCAATGCCGGGCACCCGAGTCAGGTAATCAACATTTGAGGTAGCGATCGCCTTTTTAATATCCGGCACGCCAGAAATCTCCAAAATCGCCAGTCCGATTCTTGGACCCACTCCCGATACCGAAATAATAATTTCAAAAAATTCCAGCTCTTCCAAAGTTAAAAATCCATATAATTCTTGGGAATCTTCTCGGATGTGCTGATGAGTATAGATCTCCACATCCCCGGATTCATTTTTCAGACTATGCAGCATCTGCTGGGTGCCAAAAATTCGATAGCCTACCCCATTTACGTCCAAAATTAAAAATTCCTCCCGAACTTTTTTTATTTTACCTCTTAAATATGTAATCATATTGTTTTTATTATAAAGTTAAATGGTATTCTTAACAATGCACAATTTTCAATGGACAATAGACAGGCCGGATTGCAGCTTGTGGGTTTTTGGGTTTACAGGGATTTGAATTTTGTATCCTGTGTTTAAATTATTAATCAAAAATTATGAAGTATAAAGGAATAAGAATGAATTATGCTAGGCAATTAGCTTGTTAGCTTTATCAGATCGTGTATTTTGAATAATGAATATTATCTAAAAATACAAGTTACAAGAAACAAGATTCAAATAATTAAGCATTGTATAATTTAAGTGCTTTTATACCTTTTTTACTTGTACCTTGCACCTTGTTAATCGATTTAAATGCCAAAATTTAAAGTACAATCAAGTTTCAAACCAACCGGAGATCAACCTCAGGCGATTTTAAAATTATCCCAAGGCTTAAATAAGCATAAATATCAAACACTTTTGGGCGTAACCGGCTCCGGTAAAACATTTGCCATGGCGAAAATTATCGAACAAGCGCAGAAACCAACCTTGGTGATATCGCATAATAAAACCTTGGCTGCCCAGCTGGCCTCGGAATTTAAAAAATTTTTTCCCCAAAACGAAGTGCATTATTTTGTCAGCTATTATGATTATTACCAACCGGAAGCCTATATTCCCCAAACTGATACCTATATTGACAAAGATTCCGCTATCAATGAAGAAATTGACCGCTTGCGCCATGCCGCCACCTCCGCTTTGCTCTCGCAGCAGGATGTAATTATCTGCGCCTCGGTATCTTGTATTTACAATTTGGGACCGGCGGAAGAATATCAACGCTACAGTATTCCCCTGAAAATAAAAGAAAAAAGAGGGCGCGACCAACTGCTAAGAGATTTAATCGAAATTCAATACCAAAGAAATGATATCGCTTTTAACCGCGGAACTTTTCGCGTGCGCGGAGATACGGTGGAAATTTTCCCAATATATTCAGACAATAAATTTTATCGGCTGGAATTTTTTGGCGACCAAATTGAAAAAATAACCTGGATTAATTATATTACCGGCGAGGTTTTGGAAGCGCCCCGGGAAATTAGAATTTTCCCCGGCACCCACTATATCGCTCCGCTCAAACGCCAACAAGGTGGAATTGAAAAGATTAAAAAAGATCTAAAAAAAAGAGTAGCTCAATTTAAAACCCAAAATAAGCTAGTAGAAGCGCAAAGGCTGGAGCAAAAAACCAAATACGATCTGGAAATGATCAAAGAGACCGGCTACTGCAAAGGCATTGAAAATTACTCCCGTTATTTTGACAATAGAAATACCGGCGATGCTCCCAATACTCTAATGGAATACTTCCCCCAAGACTTTCTTACTTTTATTGATGAATCACATATGACTATTCCCCAGGTGCGCGGCATGTATTTTGGCGACCAATCCCGCAAGCAGACGCTAATTGACTACGGCTTTCGCCTGCCGTCCGCGCTGGATAACCGCCCGCTAAAATTTGACGAATTTGAACAAAGAATTAATCAGGCGATATTTGTTTCCGCCACTCCCGGCCCATTTGAATTGGAATATTCCGAACAAATAGCCCAGCAGTTAGTAAGGCCTACCGGACTTTTAGATCCGACCATTGAAATCAAGCCCACTCAAAATCAAGTCCCGGATTTAATAAAAAATATCAAACAAACTGTCAAAAAGGGCCAAAGAGCGCTGGTAACGACTCTCACCAAGCAATTGGCCGAACAGCTGACAGAATATTTAATTGAACAAGAAATAAAGGTGCAATATCTGCATTCCGACATTGATACCCTGGATCGCATTGAGATTTTGCGCGATTTGCGCCTGGGCAAATATGACGTGATAGTAGGCATCAACTTATTGCGTGAAGGCCTTGATTTACCGGAAGTAAGCCTTATTGCGATATTAGATGCGGATAAAGAAGGCTTCTTAAGATCAGAGACTGCGCTGGTGCAAACAATTGGCCGCGCCGCCCGCCACCGAGAAGGCCATGTTATTATGTATGCCGATACTTTAACCTCCAGCATGAAACGCGCGATCAGCGTAACTCAAAGAAGAAGAAAGTATCAAGAAGCATACAATAAGCGCCATGGCATCACCCCCAAATCCATCAAAAAAGCTATTAGTGAAGATTATATTAAGGCTGAAAGAAAGCCAAAAAATAAGCTTGATCTTAAAGCAATTGAAAAGCGCAGCAAACAAGAATTGCTGGAAATTATCAAAAATATGCAAAATCAGATGGAAATTCATGCTCAAAACCTGGAATTTGAGGAGGCGGCGGAACTCCGCGATCAGATAGATGAAATTAGAAATAAATTATCAAAAATATGAAAGTATTATTTATATATAGTTTAGATTATGAGCCCAATAAAGAAAAAAAGGCTCTGGTAAATCCAGCCAGAATGCATTTTGGCATATCATATATTTCATCCTTTTTAAAAAAACATGGATTTAAAACTGATATTCTCGCAATAACTGAAAATACTTCGAAAAATGATATATTAAATTTTATAAATAATTTTAATCCAAGAATCATTGGTTATACCAGTATTGCTAGTCAATATAATCGAATATCTAAAGTTGCTAAGGTTATAAAAAATAACACAAAAGATATTTTTCATATTATTGGCGGGACCCATGCTATCTTAAATCCAGAAATATTAACAACAAGTCCATTTGATGCTTTATGTATTGGAGAAGGTGAATTACCCATGCTTGAATTGTGTCACAAAATAAATAAAAAATTGCCAATATCAAATATTAATAATTTATGGATAAAGAACAAAACAGATATTGAAAAAAACGATAAAAACATTTTGATCCAAGATCTAGACTCCTTGCCATTTCCTGACAGAAATAGTTGGGGTAAATGGCTAACACAAAATAAAAATTTTCAGGTAATACTACTTGGACGCGGTTGTCCATTTTCCTGCTCTTATTGCTGTAACCATGCTTTAAGAAAAGTTTTAAATGGCAAATATGTTCGTGCAAGGTCCGTAAACAATATAATGTCTGAGCTTGAATTTATAACATCAGCTAACCCAAACTTAAAAAAAATATATTTTGAAATTGAGACAATTGGAATAGATATGAATTTTGCGATTGAGCTATGTCAAAATCTAATTAATTTTAATTTTAAATATCCCAATATAAAATATGGCGTCAATCTTCGCATTGCTCCAAATATCAACTATGAAGAATTATTTTCATACTTTAAAAAGGCAAATTTTAATTATATTAATATTGGACTAGAGTCCGGTAGTAAAGAAATTCGAGAAAAAATTTTAAACCGATTTTATACAAACGAAGATGTATTCAAAGTTGTAAATTTAGCTAGAAAGTATAAATTGCGTTTAAATTTTTATCTCTTAATTGGTCTACCAAGAGAAACACTTGATAATTTCCAAGAAACAATAAGAGTATGTAAAATTTGTCAACCAGACGAATATCAGTTGAACGTTTTTTATCCTTATCCGGGCACCGATCTTTACAATTTTTGTAAAGAAAACAATCTGATTAAAGATAATTTAATCAATATAAAGGAACGTAAAGAATCAATATTAAAAAATACTAATTTTAACAATAGATTAATCCGGCACCAAATTAAGTGGTTTTATTACAATGTTTATATTAAAGATAAAGAGCCCATCAATAAGAGAATAAAATATATTTTTAATAACATCATCTATAAAAAATTTGAAAAAGGTTTTATAAATTTAAAATATAAATTTTTTAAGTAATAAAGCCTTGATTTTAGCCTAATTTTCTGTTATAATTATATAAGAATATAAAGATATAAGCAGCTAATACCATCCCATGCAGATGGATATACACAAAAACAAAATATTGGCCAAAATAAGCCAATATATCGCAAAAACAAAAACGACAATTTACCTAAGATTAAGAAACCTACTAAAAAGTATCTATTTGTCTAGGTTTTTTGTTTTTTTTAGGCCCTTGGTGGATCGCCTACGTAAATTGTTGCGGCCTTTTTATCAATGGGTTAAGCCAAGAATAATTAGGAGAAAAATTCTGATTTCCTATTTATTGATATTGGGTTTGGTCTTTGGCGTCCTGCTGGGCATATTTTTTCTTGATCTAAAAAAAGACTACGGATATGACCCGGTTGAACCGGCCGATTATTCAGGTGTAGATTGGCAAGAAAAAATTGACAACAACGGCTATAGTATGTCCAAAAGGGGTAATTTTAAGTGGAAAATAGTAATCAGTCCCCCCAATAAATCCTTCATTTTTAAGCCTTCCAAAGATATCGCGGAAGTAAAGATGTATATCAGAGATTTAAGAGGATCTATCCAGATTCCGGCGAATGTTACCGTAATTGATCAGGCGGGAAATTCGTCCAAATCCAAAACCATTACTTCCATCGCAAATCAAGAAGAGCTGACTTTGGTATCCCACGCTCATTTTACTTCCCTTTTGGGCTTAAGCTTTATTTCACCTCTTCAGGGGGAAACCATAAATGTAAACGGAGCGGGCTTCAATACCGCTACCATCCAGCTGCCCCAAAATACCAAAGTAATTAAATTCGGCGACAATAACTTTGCCAATAGCTATAAAATTGATGAGCGCAACTACTTTTTTCACTCTTTTACAAACCCGGCCATAGTTTATTATCACTATAATTTTCATACTTTTATCCAAATTATTATTTTTTTGATCATCTTAATTAGCATTTTAGGATTTTTGTATTTTGAAAAATTAAAAATAAAAAAGGTAAAATTCAGCTATAAAGATTTTGCATTTGCCGGTTTATCAATTTTTATTATCATGGTTATTTTTTCTTTATTAATTCCCAATCCAACCAAGTTGATACTAAACTATTCATCCGACAATACCACATATGGCAATGAACAAGGCATAAAAATTTATAAACATAGCAGTTTGCCCGGATACCTAAGGTGGGTGCTGTTTGTAAACCAATCTTTTGACGGAGTAATTATTGGCAATGTTTCAAACTGCAGCGTAGCTGAATTTAAAATTGCCGGCCTGGGAATGAAAAAGATAATAATTGCAGAAAGTTTTAAAAATAATAGCTGCGCCCGCAAGTTAATTGCGGATTACCCCCAAAAGATAGTAATAGCGCCCAATGATAATATTATGGATGAGATCAAAGAGATCAAAGCGCGCAATTTAGGCTATAATCAAAAATTATTTAAATATAACGCAAAATTGATATTTGTATTAAGCAATATTTTATTAGCCATATTTTGCGCCTTCTTAATTTGGCTGGCCCTTAACATTAAAAAATTAACCAATATAATATTTTTTATCATCTTTTCTTTTACATCCTATTTCTTGATAATGTTTATTTATATTTTTATCGGCGCGCTGGCGCATATGCCAATCGGCTACCATGGCGCGACCGACACGGGCTTGATTATGAGCAATTATTTTATGCCCAACGTTATTTCCGGAGGAAATAATATCCGGCTGCTATTTGCATTCATGGGATTAATGCTGATTATTATTTTATCCGCGCGAGTATTTAAAAAAATATCATACAAATTATTATTTTTAGTAGTATTTGTTTTTAGCTTATTAATGCTGATTCCCAACACGGAATATCATACTAAGCGATTTATCCTGTCCGGCTTATCCGCCGAGGCATATATTTGGGATTACAAAATGGATGTATTTAACAGTTTGGATTTATATAAAAGCATCAGAGAGGTTGATTTTATTGATTACTATAAAGAAGTAACCGACAAAGAAACATACGGCGAAAGAGAAATTGAATACGCCAACTCTTTAGCGAATGAAGGTAAAATACTACAGGCTCAAGAAAATCTGGAACGAATAATTATTGACTACGGTGAAATTAAAGATATAAAAGCCAAAGCGATTAATTCTCTGGCCGCCCATTATTTAAACAAGGCCGCCACCAAGGAAGAAGATTATTTTGGTTTTAAAAAGGGCTATATTAATCAAGAAAGCTATTATAAATTAGCGCTTGATTACTATTTAAATTTTATCCAAGATTATCCCGATAATGTTCATATTGCAGATGTTATGCATCAAATTGCCATAATTTTTATGGAGCTTAAAGACTACGATAAAGCAACCAAGGCCTATGAAACCATTATCAAGCTAAATCCGGAGGCATCTTATGTTCCTAAAATGAAAATAAACCTGGCTGAAGTATATTTAAAAAATAAAAATTATGCCAAAGCGATTGATGTTTTTAATGAAATAGTCAATTACCATAACTACCCGGAGGAATTTAATATCAATTTAATGCTGGCAATGGCGCATAATGAAAATGGCAATAAAGAAAAGGCGCTGCAAATTTATCACGCGCTTTTAGAAAAAAACGCAGGCAATATTGCGCAGGAAATTATTGTCTTATCCGCCTTGAATAAATTTTATGGGAAAGACCCCAACGCACAAAATATAATTTATCTGTCTAGAGCATTTAATTTAGAAGCTCTGGGGAAAAACAAGGAGGCGTTAAGACAATATCTGAATATTGAAAATAGCCTTGAAAATAATCTTTACCGGGCTATCGCCGAATACCGGGCAACAGAACTAATAAATAGCGCGGTAAATTATTTGGCCAATAATGATTTTATTGACCAAGAAGCGGCCATTAAGCTTAAAGAGGTGGGACAATTATATCCGGATTCCTATCTTGCTTCAATCGCGAAATATTACAACAGCGATATTGCTGATAATAATCTATCGCCGGACAAAAATTATGAAATTTTCACCAACACGGATTTTGAAAACTTTGATATGGAAGAAGTTTATTCAATTGATAATTTTAATATTAAATATAATATAAGCGAAGTTGAGTGCGGCAATAATATCTGTGAAATGGGAGAATCTCCGACTACCTGTTCCGGGGATTGCACACGCAAATACAGTAAAATATCTGTCATTGCCAATGTTCATGGCCTTGATAAAAATATTTGGCCGCTGCTGCAAATATCAGTAAATGGCGAATTAATCGCGGAAAAAACGATTGATACCGAAATTACTTCCAATTTTGAAATCCCGTTTGAATATTATGGCAGCGAAGAAATCAATATCGGCTTTAAAGGAAAAGACGATAATGCCAATGAAATTTTTATTAAAAGCGTTTATTTAAATCAGGAAGAAATTGCTATTAATAAAATTCTTAAGTTTAGTTCGTCCGCTGCAGCCGAAGAGGAAAAGGCAGTGGAAAAAACCATACCGCTATCCGAAAAATACAGCGTAATTAAAGGGCTGAAAGATAACGTTGATTTATTGCTGGCTAAAGTAATCCCTTATGGTTTTGAAACTAAATTAAACACCACAAAGCCCAGCCGCGGCATGGTAGTTTACTTTACGGCTATTTTTTGCTTTTTGTTTGTGCTTCTATATACCAAGTCATTGCGGACTATCGCAATTCCGTTTTTTATGTTATTTGTAGCACGCGGCATAGTCAGAGTAGCGGAACAAGATCCCTTCAGAGCCTGGAATAGTATTTATCCGGGATTAATTACTGGTGTTCAGCTTACTTTTAGCTTTATTGCGATAAATTCCATATTATTTTTCCTTGCTCTGATTCTATTCGCTGCTTATAAAAAATTTAAGTGGTATTTAAAGAAACATCTCTAAGATTAAATATTTACAACAAAAAAAATAGCAATAACAATTGCTATTTTTGTTTAAATTATAATTGATATTTTGGTTTTTCTTGGTATAATTTGGGGAAATATAAATATATGAAAATCGCGCAAATACTAGACAAATTCCTACCTGTTACGGAAAGCTGGATATACTCACAGATTAAAGGTTTGGAAAAAATTGGTTTTGAATCTGATATTTTTTGCCATAAAATTATTAATACCGACTCTTTCAGCCATAAAATTGTTCATAGCTATAAAGACGCTCCTAAATGTAAAATAAATTATTACCGGGCCTTGGGAAAGTTAACCAAAAGCGATGGCGCGACTTTATTTTGGAATAAATATATTAAAAAGGGAAATATAGATGTCGTTCACAGCCATTTTGGCTGGGCTGCCCAGAAAGGAATTGATTTAGCTATTCAAAATAATCTCCCCCACATCACTACTTTTTATGGAGCAGATGTCACTCGCGATCCCTTTGACCCCGATAAAAAAGATTATCAAAATAAATTGCCACTGATATTTGATTATTCCAAAATAATTCTGTGCACCTCAAATTTCCTTAAAATAAATTTAGTTAAATTGGGAGCTCCGAAAGATAAAATTCAAGTCTGGCGGCCCGCGATTAAAATTGATATCCCAAAGGTAGATAAAACAAATGATGATATTTTTCGCATCATATCCGTCGGCAGATTTATTGACTGGAAGGGGCAAGAATTTCTAATCAGGGCTTTGCCCATCGTTTTAAAAAATTATCCCAAGGTTGAAGTTAATTTTATTGGCGCCGGACCCGAATTAGAGCGCTGCAAAAAACTAGCGCGGCAGCTTAAAGTTAGCCAAAAAGTAAATTTTTTGGGCAGTATGAGCCATCAAGATGTATTAATCTATATGAAAAATAGTGAATTATTAGTTCATTCCAGCATAAGATCAAAAGATGGAAGATGTGATAGTTTGGGCGTAGTCCTGGCAGAAGCAGCTATGTGCGGTACACCAGGCATTGCTTCAAATTCCGGAGGTATGCCAGAAATTATAATCCACAACAAAACCGGGTTATTAGTTGAAGAAAAAAATTATAAAGATATCGCGGAAAAAATATTGAAATTGATTGAAGATAAGTATTTACTAAATGAGTTATCTAAAAACGCTAAAATTTATTCAGATACAATGTTTAATTATGATAATCAAATTAAAAAACTATTTAATATAATCAAAGGTTGATATGCCAGAAATATCTATTATAATACCCGTACGAAACAGAAATGAATATCTTAAAAGATGCCTAACAGCTTTAATTAATCAAACCTATAAAGATTTTGAAGTCTTGGTGTGCGATGATGGAGGAAAAATTAAAGCCGACAAAATAATTAAAAGTTATCGTAAATATTTAAATATTAAATATTTTTGGAATAAAGATAGAGGCGGAATGAGTCCCGCAACAGCCAGAAATATTGGATGGAATAATTCTCAAGGCAATTATTTACTGTTCCTAGACAGCGACATCATACTTCCTCCCAAATGCATTGGAAACTTATATGGATGGATAGCAAAATACAATTATCGAAAATCAAAATTTCATGTAACTCCGATTGAGAGAATTCATGTTAAAAAAAATATTCCCTTAGGCATCATCCAAAATAATTTAATAAATATTAATAAATATATTGAGAAAGACGAAAAAGGTAAAATTTACAAGGGCAATTTAAGTATAAGTACAATCGGATTATTTCATAAAAGTATTATAGAAAGAATCGGAGGATTTGACGACATCCTTTTTGTCGGTAGGATATATGAAGATATTGAATTGGGAGCCCGCTTATTGGGATTTTTGAACAATAAAAGAAAGATTTTACCTTTTAAAGTCTATCATCTAAACCATTATAGCGAATTTAAAGCCAGAGATAATAACGCGCGCAAAAATATTAACTCGATAAAAAACCTTATTAAACAAAAATTTATTAACTTGGGTTTTCTGTATGAAAAAAAATATCGTCCCCAAAAAGACTTAATCAATCATTCTGAAAAATATTATGAAGATTTACTTGCTAATAAAATATTTATTAATAATATTAGCAGAAAATTAGCCAATAGCACCAATAAATGAAATATATTAAACTGAGCATAATAATAGCGACTAGAAATAGAAATGGGCTATTAAAAAAAACTCTAATCTCTTTAAATACTCAATCATATAAAAATAATTTTGAGGTTTTGGTGTGTGACGATGGTGGAAATTCTGATACGGATAAATTAGTTGAGCAATTTAAACCAAAAATAAATATTAAATATTTTTGGTGTAAAGATCGGGGCGGATATTGCTGGGCGCAGGCAAAAAATTATGGCGCAAAAAAAGCGCAAGCTGAATATTTATTATTTATGGATGACGATATTTTGATTCCCAAAAATGGGATTGAAAAAATGTACCGTTGGCTCACACTCCTCCCCCACCGCAAAAATAAATATTTCATTACACCATTTTCAAGGCTCTACATCTATGATAATTTTTTTAACGATCTCATAAATACAAATTTTTCTGATTTAAAAAAATACCATATTAATTATTATGCGAATAGCGTCTCTATTGGCTGCATGGGGTTAATTTATAAAAATATTTTTAACAAAATTGGCGGGTTTGATGAAATACTATTTCAAGGTTTGCAACTTGGTGATACCGATATTATAAAAAGATTAGAGGGATTTCTAAATATCAGTCATAAAACTCTACCACTTCAAGTTTACCACTTGGATAATGATGCTTACCGCAACAAAAGAAATATCATTGCCATTCAAAGAAAAAATATCGCCAAGCAATTAATCAGAGAAAAATTGCATATGATGGACTTTAGAATGATAAACTTAGACCATAAGCCCGCCAAAGATAAAATAAAGGAAAAGGAAGGCTTTTATGATTGTTTGCTTAAAGATAATGAAAGAATTAAAAATATAAGCAAAATTCTCAGAAAAAGATTACATTTATATGATCATAATAAAAATTATTTTACTCCCCATATAAGAAAAAATGGCTAAACTTGATAAACCACAAGCAATTCAAGAGAATAAATATGGATTTCCATATCATCATTTAATTACAATTTCAGATAATTTTTTTTCTCAAAATAAATATATTAAATGGGGTTATGAGTATTCGGCTTATATTACATTTATATTAAACATTCTTAAAAATATAAATTTTACTAAACTTATTGATATCGGCTGCGGTGACGGAAAATTTTTAAATGAATTAAATAAAAGAATACCCGGCAAGATTCTTTCTGGAATTGATTATTCACAAAGAGCGATAAAAATGGCCAGCGCTATTACACCTGAAATTAATTTTATTAATAAAGATATCACAGACGACAAGCATGCTGGCAGCACCTTTGATATTGCAACATTAATAGAAACTCTTGAGCATATTAAACCTCAAGAGATAAATCAATTCATCCGGGCTATATATAATTTGATTAATTCAAACGGCTTATTAATTTTAAGCGTCCCCAGTACAAATGAACCGGTTGATAATCATCATTATCAACATTTTAACTTAACATTATTAAAAAAATACTTAAAAGGTTATTTTAAGATTAAAGAAGTTTATTTTCTAAATAAAAGGTCTAAAATAATTAGATACATCGCCAAAGCATTATCAAATAAGTATTATATATTAAATCATCGAAAATCATTAAATTATATTTATAAATATTACAAAAAACATTTTTTACTAGCTGAAGAAATTAATGCGCGTAGAATATGTTTAGTATGTCAAAAATATGAATAAGATAAATATTTCAATAATTATCCCGACTTATAATAGAGATGATTTTTTAAGAAAAACTTTATCTTCCTTAATCAATCAAACTTATAAAAACTTTGATGTTTTGGTGTGTGACGATGGCGGAACTTCTTCAAAAACAAAGAAAATTACTGAAAGTTTTAGCGAATACTTCCCGATAAAATATCTAAAAAGGGAAAATCCCGAAAATCTCTTTAACCCGGCCGCGGCTAGAGATATGGGGGCCAGGAACGCCCAAGGTAAATATCTTTTATTTATGGATTGCGATATAGTCCTTTTCCCTGATACTTTAAAAAAAATGTATCGGTGGATCAGTTTTCCCGGAAGAAGCAAGCGATTTCATGCTGTGGTCGGCAAAAGAATTCATCTTAAATACGATGTTACCGAAAAAGATATAATTAATAATATTTATCGTCTGGAAAAATATCACATCATGGGTTTTAGTAAAAAATATGAAGGCGTATCTTTATCAGGTACTGGAATTATATTAAAAAATATTTATTTTAAAATTGGCGGATTCGATAAAATACTTTTTGCTGGCCTTAGAGGGCAAGACCTGGAATTAATGTACCGGCTGGAAGCTTTTTTGAACAACAAAACGAAGAAAATGAAAAATATAGTTTACCATATTGATAATAGAGATATTAAAGATACAAGAAGAACCGAAAGTGGAAAAAACGAAAATATGGGAAGAGAAATGATTAAGCAGAAATTTATCGAGATGGGATTTAAAATCGTCGGTAAGAGACCAGTAAAAGATTTAACAAAATTCAACAATGCTCATTATGATAATTTTATTGAAAATAAAGAATTAATGGATCAAATAAGCCGCAAGTTGCATGAGCAAGTAATGAAAATTTACCATTCAAAAAATAGAAAAAATGAATTGGATAAAGATTACGATAATAATATTAAAACGATTGATCCCTTAGTTTATATTATTGTACTTAATTATAACGGGCTGGAATGGTTAAAAAAGTGCATTCCCTCTTTATTAACGACGGATTATCAAAATTATAAAATTTTATTAGTAGATAATAATAGCACCGACGAAAGCATTCAATATACAAAAAATAATTTTCCTGGAATAGAAATATTAAAACTTGATAAAAATTTAGGATATGCTGGTGGTAATAATAAGGGTTTAAGATATGCATATCGTCATAATGCTGAATATATCGCAGTAATAAATAATGATACCGAAGTTGATCCAAATTGGCTGAATAAATTAGTGCAGATTGGCGAAAATAATTTTGCTGCTGGAGCGATGGGACCATTAATTCTTAGCGGAGACAGAAAATACATTCAAGGGCCGATGAAGGGATTTAATAATCCCTCTCATTTGGAATTATCAGATCAACAAAACGCCAAAGCAAAAACCACGGGGAAATTAGTCGGATGCACGATCCTTTTTAAAAGAAAGGCATTAGAAAAAGTAGGATTATTTGACCGTGCATATTTTTGTTATCAGGAAGAGTATGATTGGTGTCAAAGAGCCAGATTCCATGGATTTGATCTATACCTCGTACCACAAAGCATAATTTATCATTATGGCTTTAAAACCAGTGCCAAGAAAAAGAATTATATGTTTTATAAAATGTACTTTCTATTCTGTAGCAATGAAATCAGGAGATTTTTAAAAGATCCAAATAAAAATTTATTAAAACTAATAAAATATGTTTCTTTCAAACATTATTTTAAGTTACCCAAAGAAAGTAGAAATCCCCTACTTTATATAATTTCATATATTAGAAATATTATTATGCTTCCACAAATAATATACAAAAGGAAAATTGAAAGGGAGGGAGGGTGTTATTTATAATATGAAAATAGCTTTTTATCATTATTATTGGCCCCATTTATTAAAAATTCAGAACAATATATTTAAAAATAAAATATCTGAATATTTAGTTATTTATAATTTAATCAAATCGTTGGAGAATCAAGGTTTCAATATAATTAAATTATCAAAAAAACCGCCCACCCCCTACTCCCTCCAAAAAAATATATTCATTTTTAGATCTGGCCTTAAACAAATAATTGATTTAATTAAATTTTTTATTTGTCCCCCTGATGTGTTTGGCTTGGTAAGTAAAAGTATTTATCAAAGTAAATCATTAGTGCCATTGATTAGATTTATTTGCCGCATAAAAAAAGTAAAATTTCTAATATTTATGGGGCATGACGAATCCGATACTTCTATGGATATTTTAAAGAATGAAAAACCTTATAAATATAAAGAAAATGTTTTTTGGGACAATCCTGAAGATTATAAACAAAGAATTTTAGTGAATAATTTATACCGTCCAAAATCAAAAAATGAATTTGTTATCGTTCCTTCCAAAATCATTAAAAATAATTGTATAAAAGAAGGCTGGCCTAAAAATAATATTATGGTTCTTCCGCATGGCACTGATACAGATTTTTTTAAACCCGCAAAATATAAACCTGATGATGATAAATTTAGAATTCTTTTTGCCGGCAATGGCGCAACTCGTAAAGGCCTTTCCTATCTGCTTAAGGCATATGAACTTTTACAAAATAAATATAATATTGAATTAACAATTTTAAGCCATAACATTAAAGATATAAAAATTCCCGGAGTTAATATACGAGAAGACGTAAGTGACCAGGAATTACTCAAACTCTATCAGACTCATGATATTTTTACCCTTCCGTCATTGCTTGACGGCTGGGGTTTAACTGCTTCCGAGGCAATGGCATGCGCTTTGCCAGTTATCATTTCTAATAAAACCGGTGTAGCAGACATAATCCAAAATAATTTCAACGGTTTTATAGTTCCGACAAAAAATTATTACGAATTATATAATATAATTAAAATTCTAATTAATAATAAAGATTTAATTATAAAAATTGGCAACAATGCAAGATTGACTGCGAAAAATTTCCAGTGGAGTGATATTGCCATAAATTTTATTAAATTATTAAATAGCATCTAAATGAAATCCTTAAATAACTATAGTAATAAATCTACTTCTTTATTTAAAGCTGTCCTGTTTGAACAAAGACTTCCTTGGAAATATCAAAATATATTACTTAACCATCCCAATATCTTTATTAGATACAAAAATATTGATGGCATTAAAATTAGATATAGAAATAAAACAACTGACGAATATATAATTAGCGAAATTTTTTATTCTAACGAATATCCATTTGATAAACTAAAAATTAACAAAAATTCAAATATAATTGATATCGGAGCACAAATCGGTTGTTTTGCTTTAAAAATTTCACAAATTGTAAAAACAGGTAATATATATTGTTTTGAGCCAATGAAATGGAATTATAAACTATTAAAAAAGAATATAAAAACCAACAAACTTAAAAATGTTAAATCATATAAGATGGGTGTTTCTAGCGAAGACTCTGAAATATTATATATAAATTTTAAAAATACTGGGGGTCATAACATCTATACCAACAAAGCGGATTTATATTTTAAAATTAAAACAATATCTTTAGAAAATTTTTTTATAAAAGAAAATGTTAATTATTTAGATCTATTAAAATTAGATTGTGAAGGCGCAGAATATAAGATATTACTTAATACTCCTGATAATATTTTAAAAAAAATAAATCAAATAGTTCTTGAATATCACAATTTAGATAATAACAATTATAATATTAGTAATTTAAAAATATTTTTAGTACGAACTGGGTTTAAGGTTGACTATTTTAATAAACATGAAAATCACAAATCGACTGGAACCATCCTATTTACAAGGTAATAATAATTAAGCGACAATCAAAGTTTACGTCCATAAAGGATATTTAACTAATGTATTTAATGAACTCTTTAAAGTTGTACATCTATTCTTTAAAGAGCTGGGGTATAAATCATAAAATAAAATAATTGAAAGCCTAGATAATATCAAATGCGATATTTGTTTTTTTAATGGTTTTGATTTTATAAATTTATTATTTATATATTTCCTTATATCATATATCATTAAAACCATAAATTAGATTTAAATTAATCTTTATGTGCGGCATTGCCGGTAAGATAAAATTAGATAGTACTCCAATTTTGCAGCAAGACATTAAGCTGATGCTGGAAAAAATCAATCACCGCGGTCCAGACGATGAAGGTATTTTTATTGATAAATATATTGGACTGGGGCACAAAAGATTATCCATTATTGATCTATCGCCTCTTGGTCATCAACCAATGAAGTCCGAAGATGGCAAAATAGTTATTACTTTTAATGGAGAAATATACAATTACAAAGCGTTGCGTAACGAATTACAAAGTCACGGATATAAATTTAAATCCCAAACCGATACCGAAGTTATTATCTATTTATATGATAAATATGGATACGAAGCCCTTAAAAAATTACGAGGAATGTTTTCTTTTGTAATTTACGACAAGAAAAAAAACATTGTCTGGGGCGCCAGAGACCGGTTGGGAGTAAAGCCACTTAAATATTATCTGGATAATAATAATTTCATTTTTGCCTCTGAACTTAAAGCAATTTTGGTTAACTCTGAGGTAAAAAAGGAAATTGACTACCAGGCCATTTATGACTATTTATCTTTTTCATATGTTCCCCACCCCAGAACCGGATTTAAAAATATTTACAAGCTCCCCCAAGCCCATTATTTTATTTTAAATTTAGATAATAATAAATTTGAAATAAAAAGATATTGGGATCTTGATTTCAATAATAAGTTAGCTTTCCACCCAAAAGACCTAAAGAACATTTTTTTAGAAAAAATTGAGGAATCAGTTAAATTAAGAATGATTTCAGATGTGCCATTGGGAGTTTTTTTAAGCGGAGGTATTGATAGCAGCTTAGTTGCTCATTATATGGCCATGAATTCAAACAAGCCGATCAAAACATTTTCTATCAGGTCCGAAGTGCCCAAATATGATGAAGGTAAATACATAAAATTAATTGTCGATAAATATCAGACTGAACACCATGAACTTTACCTCAAGCCCAGCTCTTTTTCCGATCTGGAAAAAATTGTGGAATACTATGAAGAGCCCTTCGGAGATTCATCAATGTTACCTTTATATAATTTATCCGAATATGCCTCCCAACATATAACTGTTTCTCTGTGTGGCGAAGGCGGAGATGAAGACTTTGGCGGTTATAGTTATTATATAAAACAAAAATATCTCAACCTTATCCAAAAATATCCCAAGTTTTTACGTAAATTTTGCACAAAATTAAATAATCTATATTTTAATAATATATTAAAAACAAATTTCCTGGCCCTCGATGATAAATTTATCAGCCAGCTATCAAATGATTCCGAATCTGCGTTTTTTAATTTCCGAGCTTATTTAAATAAAGAGCAAAAAAGTAATTATTTAAAGCAAGAGTTTATTGATAAAGTATTAGAGAACTCAAACAATTTTTATAATCGAATAATTAAAGATAAATTTTTTGAACACGAATTAGATAAAATTTTTTATATAGACTATTACTCGTTTATTCCGGATGACTTAATGACTAAGCTTGATATTGCTTCTATGGCTCATGGAATTGAAGGCAGAGTTCCACTCTTAGACCATGAATTAGTAGAATTATGTGCGCAATTGGATATAAAACATAAACTTAAAGGTTATAATACCAAGCATTTCTTGAAAGAAATAATTCAAGGAATTGTGCCCGATCAAATAATTCATAGAAAGAAAATGGGCTTTGGCATTCCGGTCAATGAATGGTTTAGAGGTGAATTAAAAGATTATCTGCAAGACATTATTATGGGAAATAATTCTTTTGTCTGCAGTATTTTTAAAAAAGATAAACTAGAAGATTATTTTAAAAGTCATTTAGAAAAGGAAAGAAACTTAGGAAATAATTTTTGGAATTTATTAACATTGGAGTTGTGGTTTAAAATATATTTTTAAATCTATTATTTAAAATTATTATGTTTTCAGAAACAACAAAAATTTGCGGTATTTTTGATAGAGATATAAAAAAGGAAATAAAACATTCCAGTCTTATTGAAATGAGCAAATTAATGAACCACGCCCAAAGCCCAAATATTTCAATTTTTGCAAATAATATTTGCGGCATTGGCCAAATTAATTCAATTAATTATAAAAATAAATTATTTTGGAATAAAGATAAATCTATTTGTGTAATTTTTTCTGGATATTTGTTGAATTTTCATGATGATGTCAACTTATTAATTAAAAAAGGATATAAATTTTCGAATAATTTTTCTATTAATGAATATATATTAAATTTATATATTGAATATAACGAAAATTTTATTAAAAGACTCAATGGCATTTTTAATATTATTATTTATGATAATTTTAAAGATTTATTACTAATATTTAACGACCGCTATGGCTTTAGACCATTATATTTTTATAAGAATAATAGTTCATTTATTTTTGCTTCTGAAATAAAATCAATCACATATAACAAAAAAGTAAAAAGGGAAATAGATTGGAAGGCCTGGTCAGATTTTATGTATCTTGGATCAATAAATGGAAATAATACTTTTTTTAAAAATATATTAGTTTTACCCCCCGCTTCAATTTTGAAATATAAAAATAATAAATTTTCAATAATAAATTACTGGACGTATGATGATATTATCGAGTCTCATAATCTAAATGAAGATTATTTAGTTGACAAAGGATCATTTTTAATAAAACAAGCAGTTAAACGCTGTTGTAACAACTTAAAAAGGGCAGATTGTTTATTGAGTGGTGGATACGATTCGAGATGCATATCAATGATAATAAAATTTTTCACTCGAACCAACCTATCCTTATTTACATCTCTAAATGAATTTGGTTCTAGAGAAGACGAAATTATTGCAAAAAATATTGCCAAATTATTAAATTTTAAACATAAATTTATTCCTTTACCCAATAATTTATATAAAAGTTATTATCTAAAATGGTTTAATATTTTAGATGGTATAACTGATCAGCATCTATGGATGATGCCATTAGTAGAAGATTTAGCAAATTATAAATATAACTTCGATGGAATAGCTGGAGACGTGACTTTTGGTAAAAATTTTATAAGACAATCCGAGGTTGATAATTTTATTAAAAATAAAGATTATAATTTATTAGTAGATAACTTATTAAATAAAAAGGGTAACCTGAAAGATATTAATTCGAATTTAATTTCCAAGATGTTCAAGGATGACATTAAAACACTAATTAATAAAAATATTATTAGTTCCATTTTATCCGAACTAAAATTTATTAAAAATAAAAACAATATAATAACTTATTACTTTTTAAAAAACCGCACGAGACGAGCAATATCGTTAGCTCCCAACTCAATTCTTCTAACAAAAAGAGAGAGTTATCTTCCTTTCCTTGATAATGATCTTATAAATTTTACCCTGTCCATTCCCCATCAGTATAAAAATAAAATAAATTTATATAAAAAAATATTATTTAATATTAACCCATCAATAATGAAAATTCCTTCTACCTATGATCAAAACAAAAATATTCCGCCTAGAGTGAATATACCCGCTATTAATAGTACCAATAAAAACTATATAAATAATTTATTTAATTCATATAAAGTAAACAGGGATCTATTGAATATAAACAATGAATTAGCTTATCCTGGAAGCAGATATGTACATTTTCATTTATGGTATAACTTATTTTATAAATCATAAATTATATTTGTATTCAAATAGACGACTTAACAATTTATTGTTATAGATAATAAAATAATATTAGATATATGCTTAATAAAATATTTATAAAAATAAATAAATATTTAAAAAACCAAACGTCTTTTGGCCTACCTTCGAATCTACTGATTGAACCAACCAACATTTGTAATCTTAAATGTCCTGGCTGCCCTACCGGCTGCGGTATTTTAAAAAGACCGAAGGGTTATATGACATTCGATAATTTTAAAAAGATCATAGATGAGTGCAAAAAAAGCTTAGAAATGGTGATGCTTTGGAATTATGGAGAGCCCTTTTTAAACAAAGATTTATTTAAAATGATTAAATATGCCAGAAATAAAGGCATCAAGGTTGTCACCAGCACCAATGCTCATTTTCTACCGGGAAAAATCGACGAATTAATTGACTCGCAAATTAATAAAATTATGATTTCTTTAGATGGGGCTTCAAAAGCTACATATGAGAAATACCGCCAAAACGGTAATTTTGAAACCGTTATAGCAAGCATTAAAGAATTATGTGCTAAAAAAGACAAAAATATTTTAGTTGAATTGCAATTTATTATTATGCGCCATAATGAGCATGAGGTCGAAGATATTAAGCAAATGGCGAAAAAGCTTGAAGTAGATAAACTAAGCTTAAAATCAGCCTGGTTTTTAGATAAAAGATTACAGGATAAATATAAAGACATTATTCCAAAAAATCCAAAATATCAAAGAGTGATAGAAAAAAGCGGATATTGCATCCGGCCCTGGTATCATATGACCATTCAATGGAATGGCGATGTCGCTCCCTGCTGCTATGACGCTGATTGTTCTATTAATTTAGGCAATGTTTTTGAAGTTGGGGTAAAGAAGGTTTGGAATGGTAAGAAAATGAAAAATTTCCGCAAAATTATGAAAAGGCAATATAATGGTAAAAATATTGTAAAGCTTTGCCAAACTTGCCCCGAACTTAGTAAAAGAAGAATAATTTAATGAAAAAAGTATTAATTATTTGTGAAAAATTGGCAGAAGAAAGAACCGGAGGCATCCAAACCAGAGTTATTAATTATACTAAGAACTTGCCTAAGTTTTATATCTCTCCAAATATCTTGAGTATTGCTAAATATGAGGATATTAATGAAGAAAATTATTATCAAGGCATAATTTACCGGTACCCCAAGAATAATCTCACGCAAATATTAAAATTTGCATATTCCCATAAAAACAATTTTGATATTTTCCATTTTCTTGAAGGAATAAATAATATTCAACACTTTATTTTATTTTTATTTTTACTGAGAAAAAGACCAATCGTATCCCTTTATGGCGGGGAAATGTATGACGTTATAGAAAGCGGTAATTTATTTGCCAAATTGAAAATTATTATTGTCCAAAAGCTCGCAAATAAAATCATCGTTAATTCGCAATCAACTAGGGATTTTGTACCAAATAATTATCATCACAAAGTCTATATTGTTAACCCCGGCGTAAATAGTGAATATTTGCAATACTTAGATAAATACCATAAAGATGATCAAAGCTTTACTTTGTTTTTTGCTGGTAGATTAATTAGAAGAAAAGGATTAGATGATATTATTAAATCGATTAATGTATTAAAAAACAATATTAAAAATATTAAACTGAATGTTGCCGGTAGCGGTCCAAATCTTACTAAATTTAAAAATTTAACAAAAAAGCTAGATTTAACAGATAAGGTTAAATTTTTAGGAGATGTTAAAAATATTGATATAATGGCTAAACTTTATACCGATTGTGATATTTTTCTTATGACACCCAAGCTGGTATCTAATCCTCCCGGTGGCTATGAAAGCTTTGGCTGCGTTTATCTGGAAGCCAACTTATTCAAAAAACCGGTTATCGGCACAAAACATTTCGGTGTTCAAGAAGCAATTATTGATGGAAAAACTGGGATTTTGGTTAATGAAGGGAATGCGACAGAAATCGCCCAAGCTGTCAAAACTCTATATAATGAGCCAAGTCTAGCTAAAAATTTGGGACTTAATGGATACAAGAGAGTAAAAGAAAATTTTATGGATATAAACAGCACTAAGCAGCTTAAAGATGCTTACCTATAAATTTCCAATTATATAACCGGCTGCCGCTGAATAATTTCTAAGTAGCCTAAAAAAAGCCAGCAGAATTATATGCATAAAACCGGCAGACTTTAATCCTTTTTCCCTGAAAATAATTTTAAAAAGAATAAATATATACTGAGTAATTATATAAAAAACAAATAAGAGCCATAATATCGGCCAACCGATCGAAAGCGTTATCAGAGTAATACTGATAATAATGCTGACTAATTTCCCTAAAGGTTTTTCCCCGGGAAATTTTTTATAATAAATACCTACCCTTCTAGTCTCGATCATAAATGCTCTCTTCAAATATTCAATCAAGTTTTTTGGCTCTCCCTGATGATATTGAATCGCCTGATCAGCCAATAATATTTTATAGTCCTTATCTAAAATTCTTTTGCCAAGTTCCGTATCCTCTGACTGATTCAAATCCTCATTAAATCCTCCTACATCCTGCAAAACGCTCTTTTTAAAAGCCCAAGCTGAAAATGGCTTGTAGTTTGTGTACCTGATATTAAACTGGATATCCATAATTTTTTGAAATAAAGTTTTAGGCTGATACATTTTCCTACGATCAATCACAGCATTTGCACCTTCTTGAAATTTTTTCATTATTTCTTTAATCCAATTTTCACTAAAAATAGAGTCAGCTTCAGCAAATAATATATATTTACCTGATGCATTTTTCCAACCTATATTTCTGGCATGTGATCTTTCTTGGTGTTGGGTTTTTATAATTTTAATTGGATAAGTAGAAGCAATCTTTAAAGTATTATCAGTCGAACCGTCATCAACCAGAATAATCTCATTTGATTTTTGAGATTGTTTAATGATCGAATCCAAACATTCCTTAATATTTTTTTCTTCGTTATATGTTACAATTATTACTGAAATCATTGGTTTATTGATTTTTAAGCTATTTTTAGATAGAATCTTTAGAATATAAATTTATGATAATTGTTCGACTAATTGAAGAATTTCCTCATGAAATAAATCGGGGTCTATCCCCTAATGTTTACTATATATCGCGGGAACAGGTTAAGCAAGGAAATCAAGTCTGGATTTTTTCATTTACCAAAGACAAACCGTCAAAAGAACTCAAGGATGGGATCACAATTTATCGCATTAAAAAGCCCCATAAAATCCGCTGGAATGGTGGAGTTGCATTTGCCAAAGCTATAAAAAAACAAAATATTCAGCCTGATATCATCCATGGACTTAACTGCATACCTTTTGGCTGGCGCATTAGCAAAATGAGGAAAATATTAAACTGCAAATATGCCATGTCGCTTCACACTTCAATCCTTCCGCTCAAGCATGGTTATATCAAGGGATTCAAAAATAAGCTAAGAAATTTGGAATTTACATATTTAGCTAAATACTTAGCCCAAAAAGTAGATTTAATTTTACCAATATCAAATTTTATCAAAAGCGAATTAATAGCAAACAACATTCCGAAAGATAAAATAAAGGTTGTACCACAAGGCATAGATTTTGAACTATTTAATCAGGCAGCGAAACAAAAAGAAATAAAAATGTTTCCTATAATAAATATAAATTTATTATATATCGGCAGATTTGTACAAATGAAAGGATTAAATTATTTAATTGATGCTTGCAAAATACTTAATAATAAAAATATTAACTTCACCTTATATTTAGTGGGGGGCAAAAATGATGACGATGATTATTCTAATATTATAAATAAATTAATAATTCTCGGCCTCAAGGATAAAATTAATATTATCCCTCCTATCCCGCAAAAAGAAATACTGAAATATTATAAATTAGCTGATATTTTTATCTTGCCGTCACTTTATGAACCTTTCGGCAAGGTAATCCTCGAAGCGCAAGCCGCCAACGTTCCAGCCATTGCTACCAATGCCGGTGGAGTCGGTGATGTTATTACCCATAACAAAGATGGGATAATTGTATCTTCCAAAAGTAGCAAAGAGATCGCAAATTCAATAATAGAGCTTTCTAGAAATAAAATTATATATTCCCGGCTTGCTGAAAATGGAATATCTAATGCAAAAAATTACGACTGGAATTTAATTAGCAATCAATATTTAGATATTTTTCAAAATTATGGCAATTAATATTTTTCAACCTACCCCTTTATTAAAAGCATTATTTATAAAACATAGGCTGCCCTCTAGATATAAAAAGAAATTGGAATTATTATGGATAATACCAAATTTTTATCTACAATATTTTTATTTTTTAATTAAAGATTTATTAGATAATGAACAAAAACCAGGCATTTCGGTGGTTATCCCCTGTTATAATCAAGGTGAGTATTTAATAGAAGCTATAGAATCAGTTATTAATCAAACTTACCAAAATATTGAAATAATTATAATAAACGATAGCTCTAATGACGATACACTAAATATTGCCAATAAAATTAAAAATAAATATCAAAATTTCAATATAAAATTAATTAGTAATCCTCAAAATGTTGGATTATCTGAATCAAGAAATATTGGTATTAGAAATTCAACCTTTAACTTTATTTATTTAATGGACGGAGACGATAAAATTGAACCGAGTACCCTGGAAATTCTGTACAAATTTATCAAATATAAACATGCTTCATTTGTTTGCCCCGGTATGAAAAAATTTGGGGCGATAAATAAGTCTCTATGGAAATCAAAAATAAATATTAATAACCAACCCTTTATTAATAACTTCCATGTTGTGGGTTTATTTAAAAAAGAGGCATGGAAAGATGCCGGAGGATTTAATCCCAACATGGTATATGGTTGGGAAGATTGGGACTTTTCCCTAAGTTTACTTGAAAATAAAGCTCGAATCGTTGATGCCGCTAAGCCTTTGTATTATCACCGCCGTAAAGAAAAAAGCATGATGAGTTCGTTATGGAACGATGAAAGAAAAAAGAGAAGAATGCTGATCCAATTAATTAAAAACCATCCTAGAGTATATTCAAAATATATTAAGGATGAATTAGTTTCAAAATTTAGTTATAGAAATATTGATAAGATAAAATTTCGCCGAGAATTAGATCTTCCCTTAAATAATCCAACATTTAAACATAGATCATAATATTAATTCCAGACGAATATTTATTATAAATTATATTTATTTGTTCCAACTCTTTTTATTTAGAAATAATTATTTTAATTTATTCTTCTAAATTTTATATTTTTTATTTATTTATGAAAAATACAATAATCTCCTTCTTTTAAATATTTTTTATAGGGACTATGTAATTTCTTACTTGAATAAATCCTATTAATTTTATAATTGGAATAGATTATTTTGTTTAAAGCAATCATGTCAAATGTTATATCTATTCCTTTTTTAATCATCTCCCTTTTATCTTCTTCTAGTTTTTTCAACTCTTGAATAAATAAATCTAATAATTTAAGCACTGCAATATATCTTCCACCAATTATTCCTGCATTTAAGATTATTTTATTTTTAACTTCTTCAGACATTCCACCGTAAATTGTATTAAATCCTTTAATCATCCACTTACTCATATTGTTTTTACAAAGTTCAGATCCAACATAGAGATCATATTTGTCATTAATTAATTTAAAGGGATCCTTTTTAAACCAAACATCAGAAATATCTGTCATGAAAATGTTGTCATATTTATTCTTTTTTAGGTAATCATAATAAATAATAAAGCGCTCGACATACAACGATAAATCACCAAGCTTTATTTTAATAAATTTTATATATTTATTTTGATATTTTTTTATAAAGCTATCCGATAGATTATCGTAAAAGATAATCCCATTCATTTTTAACCTAATAATGCTTGTATACCAATGAACTATATATTCATAGTTATCTTTTTCCTGTCTAATCCCCCTCTGAAAATCAGTTTTAGAGATAAAATATGAAGTAAGAATAATATTTTTTGACATTTATTTTTTAAATTATCAAACTACTAAATTTTTATTGTAGTCTATAATATTCATATTATAAATAATATTATAATTTTTTAAAGATATTAATTGATTTTTGTTATTGAACATATTATAGTTATAATATAATTATATTGATGAATTTAATTTAGTACATGCTAATTTTTAAATATATATGTTAGACTGAATTTAGCAAGTTTTTTATTTAAACGTAATTTTGATAATTAATAATATCTAGATGTCAAATAAAAAAGATTCTGAACTCCATTTTTGGAAGCGAGAGAAGCCATATTTTCTGTCGCTTTTAGCCGAAGATCCCATCCCCCTAAAAAAATTATATCTAGCCATCGCAGAAGAAAATAATGATAAATTTTTAAAAGATAAAAATGTTGGAGACTTTGGATGCGGTCCGATCTGTAGTTTAAAATGGGCTAATTCAGCAAAATTAAGAATTGGAATTGATGTTTTAGTTCTTGAATATTCCAAAATATATCGCGAGCAATTTAAAAATGATGGGATGATTTATGTTGCTTGTACTGAAGATTACATTCCAATTCCATCAAATTTTTTTGATGTTATGTTTAATGTTAATGCAATGGACCATGTACAAGATTTTAAAAGAAGTTGTGATGAAATTTTAAGACTTATAAGGGCGGGCGGAACACTCATTGCCAGTTTTAACTTAAATGAACCCCCGTCGCGATGCGAACCCCAGACTCTTACTGAAAAAATTCTGCAAGAAAATCTATTAAATTACTTTCACGTTGTTTCTTATAGAGTAGCCAGAAAGACAAGCGGTAATAACCGTTACAAAAATTTTTTTAATGATAAATTAGGAATGGATCCAAACGAAAGAGGCGTGCTTTGGTTTAGAGGTGAAAAAAAATAAATTATTTTTTAAGCGCCTTAACAACTGTGCCTATCATTGCTTTATTCTCAGGGGGCAAACCATTTCCCACCTTAGCCGGTTCTACTGATAATATTTTCATGCCGGCCCTTTTTAATATCGACGCTATATATTCCCCATTAAATCCTGCTTTGTGGAAATCGTATTTGTCCTTTTGATTCCCATATATCCAGCGGGCAAATTCCTCTACTGGAATTTTTTTCTTGTTCTTATAATAAAATTTGACATATCTATCAAGATCAGGGAAGTTTAACTCAATTTCCCCACCGATTTTTAAAATATTCACCCAAGACCTAATAACTAGAGGAGCTTTTTTTCGAGACAAATGCTCTAGCATATGACGGCTATATATCTTATCAACTGAATTTTTTCCAAAATAGTTTTCAATGTCTTCAACCTTGATCTGTATATCGACACCCTCACCGGGATTTGCATCAATGCCGATATAACCGACTCGCACCTTTCCGCCCGAACCCATATTTAACTTTATTGGGCTTTTTATTTTATTAATTTCTAATTTTTTCTTCATATTCTCAGTTTTATTTGATTTTTCAGCTGTAATTGATAGCATTTATATAATATCTTATTATAAATTTTTAATGAAAATACTGCAAATAACTCATAAGTTTCCTCCTGGCTTTGCCGGCGGTTCTGGCAATTCGGCCTATATTTTATCGAAACAACTTTTACAATACGGCCATGAGGTTAAAGTGATTGCTTTCGACAACAAAAATATTAAATCCAACGACGAAATTTACAATGACATACACATTACTCGCATTAAGCCAAATTCTGCAAATAAAATTTATAATCCAAATTTAACCCAAAGTATAAAGATTGTAATCGATAAATTTAATCCGGACATAATTCACCTTCATTCCATTTGGACAGTCGGGCTTGCTCCTCTACAAGCTATCAGAGATTTTAGAGGTAAAATTGTCATGAAACTACCCGACTATGACATGATTTGTGCACGCGGCACTATGCTAAAAAAAGATAAATCTATTTGTACAAATTCATCTTATCGTAATTGCATCGCTTGTGTATCCCCTGCAATTTTTTTAAAACAGTTTTTTATTAGAAACTATTTTTTTCAATCTGCGAAAAATATTCAACTCCTGGCACCCAGCAGACACATTAAACGTATGTTTCTTATGGCTAATCCCAGGCTTAATGTTAAATACTTTCCAAATTTCTATCCGCCGGTATTTGATCGTGTGGATAAACTTGATAAAAACAGCTTAAAAGATAAATATCAATTAAAAGACAAAAAGGTCATATTATTCTCTGGTAGGATTATTGAAACGAAGGGGTATCAATATTTATTACAAGCAATGAAAGATATAAAAGATCCGGATGCCATCCTGATTATTGTTGGCAATAATATCGATGGGAATAAATTATATGATTATATCAATATTTATAAAGTTGAAGACAAAGTAAAATATTTGGGTAATTTTCCCCTAGAACAACTTCCGGAAATATATCGTATAAGCGATATCCTAGTAGTGCCTTCTATCTGGCCAGACAACTCCCCCAATGTAATCTATGAAGGATTGGTTTCGGGACTTCCTATAATTGGCTCAGATATTGGCGGTATTCCTGACTTAGTACTACCCGGCAAAAATGGATATTTAGTCCCGCCCAAAAATTCATCAGCCTTATCTAATAAAATAGATTTACTATTATCTAATCAAGAAATTTATACTAAAATGAGTAATTTTTCTAAAAAACTTGCCCAGAAATATACATCTAAACAATTAGTTAAAGATATAATTAATAAATATTATATTTTGTAACTCTTAAGATTTATTGCGTTTGGATGATTTTGCTTCACTTTAATAAATTTTTTAAACCCACCTTGGTCATACAATTTTTTAAAATGACTTACAAAACGATTTATATAATTTTTGCTATTATTATCATCCGCACTCCCGACTGAAAGAACTCCTCATTTAATGCTCTCACGGTTTTTGCGGACCCTTTATTTAATTCGGTTCTTGCCTTTGGACATAATTATTTTATCAAAAAGTTGGCGAAAGACCATTTATTGTACAGTGCTGCGCTAGGCTTGGCACATAAGCATATAAAGATATATTTTTTTTACTAAGCAGTTTGCATATTCTTCTGTCCTGAAACCAATCTTCGTTATTATTTATATCTTCAATATCTTTTATTAGCCCCTGAAGAATATCTTTATTCCAAATTAGGTTGCTGGTAGTAATTTTCTTTTTTTGCCAGGTGTTTTTAATGTTAGATTGCGGACAGTCAGTATTTCTTGCTGGCTCTAAATAAAATAATTTATTTCTTTTAATAACCGAAGGGTTATAATTTTGTGCCAAATTATTTTCATTTGTTTGATAGTAATTTTCCATATGGTCTAAAAAAGTGCAACATATCTTTTCCTTTTTATCATCCATAAAAGATAACATTTTATTTATAGCTCCTGGAACATATAAATAATCATCTTCGGCCAGATAAATATATTGAGTATTAACCTTTAATGCTTCTTTGAGACCAAACATAAATGGTATTTTGTTGCCTGAATTATCACCGCATTGCATAAAATCATAGTCAATATTATATAAATTAAAAGATTCATGAATTAATTTTAAAGATTTATTCGAACTATGATCATCAATATGTAAAACCTTAAAATCTTTTCTTATTTGAGGAAGCAACGACTGCAAACTAAATAAAATCAAATCCATCTTGCTTTCAATCGCATTGGGCCAAATCTTATGTTTACTTGAATGCTTATCGTGGGTTAAATATATAATTGTTAACTTTTTCATCATGATAAAAATATTTTGTTAAACTTATCCATGACTGTTTCTGGACAATATTTATTGCTGTAGCAGTCCCAATCATTACCTATTAATTTGTCTTTACTGATATTTATTAAAATAGTATACAAATCTTCTTCATTTGAATACTTTATTGCCTTATTTCCAAGAATATCCAGATGAGCTTTATCTCTTGATCCATTCCAGGTAATTATTGGCTTATTTTTAATACTAAATTCACCTATAGCCAGACCAAAAGTTTCTCCCTGCTCCCTGGCATGCAACATAGCATCGCAGGTATTTATAAATTTTACTTTTTGTAACATATCCGTATTTTGAGGCAATCTGATTATCTGGGGATGATCATCGCAAAATTTACTAGTATTTTGGAATAAAAAAACAATATCCTTTCTTTTCTTTAATGCTCTTTTTATAGCTTCGTGCGCAAATTTTAAGTCAAAAGTTCCATACCCGCCATATCTTCCCAATACTATTTCATCATTACTTATACCTAATTCGTTTCTCAAATCTGCTTTAATGTTGGGCAAGTTAACCATGTGGGGAACTACCGGGGTTTTGCCATTTGATTTTTCCTGAGACAACCAATAAGATATTGCAGCATAAACATCTCCGTGCGGCTGGTCCAGATCAAACATGCAGTGAATCACTGTTTTACAGATTTTAGATTCTATCCCATCGCGCTTACCATCCTTGATAGCATAAAAAACATCTGTCTTTTCCTTTCGCAAGATTTGATCAACCTCAGAAAAATCTTTGTATAAAAAAACATTAAATCGATCTTTAAATTTTGTAAAGGATTCCAGATTGGCATCCTTTTTAGATATTATTAGTGAATTATTCTTCAGAATTTTTTCATTATAATAAGCATAGTCATATAAAGCTACCTCTGATCCCCTTTCGCAAAGCTGATTAGAATGGAAAGCTATTTTCATTTTTTTAATATCTTTTTAAATAATACATCATGCTCTCTGGCAAACCTAGCCCAGGTCAGATGCTCTACTTGTTTTCTAAGCTTTAATTTTTCATTATATAACTTCTTCAATAATTTTTTTAAAGAAACAATATTTGAATTTTTATAATGATGAATCCCCTGCTTAAATTCTGACACCATCCCAACATTCTTGGGTGCAATTATTGGAATTCCGCATGCCAAACCCTCTAAAAGACACATCGGCCCACCCTCTATTCTTGAGGGTATAATCACATAATCTAGCTGGCGATAAAAATTTGGCAATTCTTCTTCTGAATATCCGCCTTCTGTAGTTCGTAATTCAATAAAATCTAATTTCAATAACTTTTCTAAAAGTTTTCTATTCTTCCTATTCGTGTATTTATAAAATCTACCTACATAGCCCAATATTAGCTTTGAACTATAAAGCTTAGTATCAATGCCGGGAACTATTTGTTTTACATTTTTTATTCCGCTTCTTATTAGAATATCTGCGTATTTTTTTGCATGACATACACAATAATCTACTTGATTTGCAACATCAAAAAACTTTTTCTTTAAACTCGGAATATTTTCTTCTACATGAGTAAACCATGCGATATCTATTTTACTAGATTTTCCTTTGAATAGGCAATAATTTACATAATAATTAATATCATAGCTATTGAAATTTTTCTTATTTAGCACTACATAAGGCAGCCGATTTTGCAGCTCTTTCGCGAATTTATCCAGTATCCATCCGTCTTGATGCGTAATAATATTTACTTTCATCAATTTATTAAAATCATTATAAATTATATTTTATATTTTTAATACAACTTCCGATTTTTCCATTTTATATCACAACTATCATACTCGCAATATTGCTTTGTAATAAATGCACAATAAATCTTACCTAAAATAGTTCTCGCTAAATAGATTAAAATAATCACATCGTTATATAGACATTCGTTTTTTGCATAATACAAATCGTAATCCTCTCTTCTTTGCTTGTCTAATAAATAATCCGCGTTTTTCAATTTTTTAACAAATTTTTCTTGAATAGTAGGGTAAATACATATCAGCCTCTCAATACTTACCGCCCCCACGCTTCCCTTGAACCGATCCGGCCAGTCCTTAGAACATTTTAACATCCACTGATACTCCGCTTCCTGCTGCGGTCGCACCCCGATAAAGCTAATATCGCCTTTCAAAATATTATAAAGCTGGAGAAGCTCATCAATATGTAGTTCTCTTAAAATTTTCCCGACTCCGGTAATTAATTTTTTGGGGTTTTCGTGGTCTTCTACCATTTTCTGCCTTGCTCCCACTTGCATAGTCCTAAATTTATACATAACAAACTTTCGATCTATACCGTTATATCGCTCTTGTTTGTATATCACCGGACCCCGAGAATCAATCTTAATAATCAAAGCGACTAGCAGCATTAGAGGCCAAAGCAGCAAAAGCATTGTCAGCGCTAATAAGATATCGAGGATGCGTTTTAGAGTTTTGTAGTTCATAAATGTATTATACAAGAAACAAGTTACAAGATACAAGCAACAAACAAATTTCAAAATTCAATTTTTAAATTCCAAATATATTGATTATAGATTATTTCTTTTCCGTGTTAATAATTATAGCTGATAAAATATTCTTTAATTCGATTGCTTCTTGTTTCAGTTCTTTCATTCTGTGAGATATATATGGATTAGCTTCTTCAATTAAGTCTAACCAATGAATTGCTTCTTTCGCTTCTTTGCGCGCTATTCGTAAGCGATGCGTGAAATCTTTTTTTCCCAGTGCATCATTTGCTTCTCGATAATTTGCCCCGATCGATCCGGCTGATCCTACAGCCTGTCCCGACAAGCGATTATTGATAGAATCTTTTGGAATGAATCTACATAATCTCACCACTCTTTTAGCAAATTCCGTGGTTCTATCCTCTAAATCAAATTGATGAACTTTTGTATCTTGTTTCTTGTCACTTGTTACTTGATGCATTCCTCCTTGAATTATTTTATGTCAAATTATTTAAACCACAATCAACTATTTGACTTTATTTATAATATTTTTGTATCCTTGTATCTTGTGTCCTTGTAACTTTTTACTGCTTTTATTGATAATTTTCGTCTAACTTTCCGCCACAGCAATATTGCATAAAATAAAGTCCCTACCGCTCCCCACATTAATACCCTATCGCATCCAATACAATATGACTCAATCCTGCCAAAAATACCAACGGATAACCCAAAAATAAGGCCACTACGGCAATCATAAAAGTAAGAACATGGAATGATTTTATTATATTTCTAATTTTATTATACCGAAGATATGGATATCTAACAATTTTCTCGCCCTTGTCGTTCCGACGGGCAGGATAAGCTGTCATTTTACTGAAAAATACTAAAAAATCGGGCAAAAAAAGTCCCACTAAAAAAATCATCCCGACTTGTGAAGTATCAAAAAGGGATAATATGACGCAAGGAACTGCATGAGGAATTACCTCATAAATGATATTCCTCGTGATTTTTTTAAATCTTTTTACATTCATCTTTATTCCACAAATAATTTCTTATATTGTTCCAACTCTCCTACCCTGATTTTCTGGCCGGAAATAGTAGTAAAACAGATTTCATCATCTTCAAACATGTCCTCAATCCTTTTATCCATTTTGTCTTCTTCTTTATGATACCGGGAACAAAATAATTTATAGGAATTATGACTAAAAATAAAACGGCTATCGGCCATTTTTAATTTACAATATTGTCCTTCGGTTTTGATCATTAATTGCTTAATAGCCGGTTCTTCCGAGACATAGATGGTGTCGCCCAAGAGAACGGCAAAATCATCCCCGTTTATAACATCGTGCACCGCGTAAGCGGCATCCGCTTCTCCTAAAGGTTCGGGCTGTTTGATAAAATAAACCTCGCAATAATTTTCGATCTGGTTTAATTTATCTACCATTTCTTTTTTGCCGTATTTTTGCAGCATGAAATTCAGCCGGGGGCTGGGTTCAAAATATTTTTTAATCAATGAATCGTCGTCTCTCACAACAAAATATATTTTTTCAATGCCGGCATTGACACATTCTTCCACTAAATACTGGATCGTTAATTTATCCTTATAGGGTAGCATCACTTTAGGAATCACCTTGCTGATGGGAAGCATGCGGCTATTCAACCCTCCGGTCAAGATCACCGCTTTTTTGATTTTTGTTTTTGTTTTTTGCATATAATTATTTTTTTATAATCCTCTAATATTCCATTTTTTAAATACCAGATCAAATATGTATAGCGATAGAATTGGCATTATTAAGGCCAGAACCAAAAGATAGATCATCGGCATCATCACGCCAAATTGCAAATCGGCCGCCATAAAACCCGAACGGAAAAGATTCACAGCGTGATAGAGCGGATTAATGTAAACCAGCGGACGGAATATTTCCGGAATAACATCCACCGGAAAATAAACGCAGCCAATCAGTAAAAATCCCTTGGGAACATAGCTGGTAATCACTCCTGCAATGCCGGGATTGACTAAATCAATAGCGGTAACCATAAAATCCAGGCTGATAAAAATAATAAAAAGCAAAATAATAGCGCCCAAACCGATGATTAAATTTTTTGCATCAATCGCGGGATTCAAAAATATTATCATCGCCGCAAATCCGCCGGCCGAAATAAATATTTCCGCCAAAGCCCTGACTGCCTTGCCCGCCAAAATATATACTCGCGATCCGGGAGCCATCAACATGCCATATAAAGTCAATGAGCTAACTTCTCCTCTTAATGAGGTAATTCCCCAGGCCAAGCGAAAAACCGAATAAGCCAAAAACCCGGTCAAAAGATAAACCACATAGTTGCTGCTGTCAACAAAGCCGAGATCTTCAGTACCCGCGCCAAAAAAGATCGCGGAATAAGTTACCATAAAGCTCAACATCGTTAAAATTGGAGCAAAAAACTTATTGACCAATGACATACGAAAACGAAAAGTAAGCTTAATATCTTTAACTACATAAGCTTGAATTGTTTTTATTTTATTTTTAATATGCTGCAGGGTCATATTTTTTTATTCGGTAAAATACGAAAATACTTTATCCAAGGATGGTTCTATCAATTTAATATCTTCAATATAACAGCCACTTTCCAATAGTTCTTTTAAAACGCTATTTAAATGATCGGAGTCTGTTATAGGAATCATAATCAACGTAGGATCATTGGTTAAAATATAGTCTTTTCTGAATTTATCGAAAACTTGGGGATTTTTGAACTTTACCTCTAAAAGATTTTTTCCGGGCATTTTTTTCCGCAAGGCCAAAGGAGTATCTATGGCTACCACCGAACCTTTATTCAAAATGCCGATACGATCGCACAAATCCTCCGCCTCCAGCATATAGTGGGTGGTTAAAATTATGGTTTTGCCCATTTTCTGCAATTCTTTGATTTTCTTGCGAATTTTTTGCTGCATATTGGGATCTAAGCCTAAAGTCGGTTCGTCTAGAAATAAAATATCCGGATCATTAATCAGCCCGCGCATAATGGCTAATTTCATCTTCAGCCCGCTGGAATACCCCTCTACCAAATAATCCAACTGCTCCAGTTCAAAAAATTTGGCTAAATTATCAATTTTTTCCTCTAAATTCTGAACATCATATATATCGCCAAAAAAACGTAGGTTATCCCGACCGGTCAGTCCCGTATAGATCATCTGCTGGCCAAAAACCACTCCCAAGCGGCTCCTGATATCCTGCGGCCGCTTCTTGATATCTACATCATTAATAAACACCTCTCCCGCCGTCGGATATAGCAAGGTTGTTAAAATTTTAATTAAAGTACTTTTACCGGCCCCATTTGTGCCCAAAAGCCCAAAAACTTCGCCTTTTTTGATTTTCAAAGAAATATCATGCAAAGCTATGGCCTTGATTCCTCTTAATTTGTAAGTATGGCTTAAATGCCTAATATCTATCATTTTAGCCTTATTTAAAGGTTTTTAATTGATTTTTTGCACTATATTGAGTAGACTGGTTAAAAGGAAGGCTTATTCACGAAGCTTTATTTCTTATTTATATTTTATCATAAATTAGCGCATAAATCAATGCTAAAAACTGTCGGAATTCCCGCTTATAATGAAGGTAAGAGCATTAAAAAAACTATTCAGACAATTTTACCACAATTAGAAGAAGGCGATGAACTACTGGTAATCGCTTCCGCTTGCACCGATGACACCGTTTTCCAAGTCAAATCAATCAATGATCCCCGGATAAAAATTATCGAAGAAACAGAAAGAGCCGGTAAGGTTGCAGCCATTAACAAAATTATGCGCCAAGCGCTAAATGAGATTATTATTATGATTGACGCTGATGTTATTATCGCCGCTGATGCAATTAAAATTATTGAGAATACCCTAAGGGATGAAAAGGTGGCGGCTACATGCGGAAAAGTAGCAAGTTATCGCCTAAAAACCCTTTTTGATAAAATTCAAAATGCCGGCTGGATCGCCCTCAATGAGCAAAAAATTGCCGAAAATAATGCAGGTAAATTTTGGGCTTTAAATGGATATCTGGTGGGAGTAAAAAAGAGCATCGCTCCGCAAATAGATACCAAGTTTTTACTGGATGATGCTCTGGTTGGATGGCTTATTAAAAAGCAGGGGCATAGAGTAATCTATCAGCCCCAAGCCGTTGCTTATGTTCTGGCAGTACAAAGCATATCTGATTTTATTAAACAAAAAGCGCGCAACCGCATCGGCTGGTGGCAACTTACTCGAGAAGGCATGAAAATTTCCGAAAGGCGAAACTTAAGCCAAATTAAGTATATATTCAAAAATCCTTATACGATTTTATATATTATTTTGGACATTATGGCTTGGACTAAGGCCTGGTGGGATTTTAAGCATAATCGCACCTATTGGGAAAAGATTGAATCAAGTAAAATATAGCTTTAAGAATTAGTATTTTTTACTTCTCCCCCTCAGTCGAGGGGGCCTGCCTACCGCAGGCAGGAGTATCCCGACGTTAAGTCGGGAGGAGGGGGTGCTGTTTGTTAAAAATCATCACCTCCCCTTTAATTCCCCTCCTCATCTGAGGAGGGGACGATAAATACAAATACTTTCCATTATGAAATCAGAATTATTTTTAACAATCACCGCTTTCATAATTTCAACCATATCAACATTATGGCTGGTTCCCTATGTAATCAAATGGCATAAATACAAGAAATTTGTCGTGACAGATATGAATAAGCTGGATCAGCGCCGTATTCCGGGATTGGGCGGCATTGCCCTGCTTTTGAGTTTCTTTTTTTCGCTTTCCGCCATCATCGCTTTAAAAATGCTTTTTGATTTTGATGGTATTAATTTGGTGCTACTGCTTCCCGGTATTTTATCAATCATCATTATGGCTTTTGTGGGAATTACAGATGACATCTTAATGTTTCCGATCAGACCGATAAAGCCCATTTTTGCTCTCTTGGCCTCTATACCAATGATGACCATTGCGTACGGGCAAAGCACTATTTTCAATGTACCCTTATTAGGAAATATCAATCTACATTATATCTATCCTTTAATTATCGTCCCCTTGATTATTGTTTTTGTTTCTAATGCAATTAATATTATGGCGGATTTTGACGGATTGATGCCCGGCAACGGCTTAATAATATCAATTACGCTTTTTATTTGCGCTTATTTATCTAATCAAACAACCGCCATGGTTATTCTGGCCGCCTTGGTCGGCGCACTACTTATCTTTTATTTTTACAATAAGTTTCCCGCCAAAATTTTTAGCGGCAATATCGGCACTCTTTTCGCCGGCAGCGCCATTGCCGTTGGAGCGATTTTAGGAAATCTTAAATATCCGCTGTTAATTTTGATGATTCCTTATCTTTTACACTTAATATTGCAGCAGCGCATTACCTGGGATCGTAAAACCATTAAAACCAGGCCGAGAGAAAGAGGCGTCATTGACCGCCAGGGAAATATTAAAAGCGAATATAAAAAAGCTTACGGACTGACCCACTTGATAATGCAAAAATCAAAAAATATTACCGAAAAAAAATTAGTTCATAGATTAATGATCATTGAAGGTTCATGCGCAGTAATCGCCCTTATATTTCATACATTTAATTTATATAGATGAATTGGATTTTAGTTACAATCGCTTTCTTATTATCCAGTACACTATCTTTTACTTTATTTCCTTATATAAAAAATTGGATAGAAAAGAAAAAGATTAGAAACGAAGATAATAATAAATTCAAAAAACCGCGCGTACAAAGCCTAGAAGGACTTTTAAGCGTATTGCTTTTTTTTATCGTTATTTCCATTATTCTTACCATTCAAAATTTCACTGACGATATAAATATAAATACTTATTTGCTTTTCACCAGCTTCTTAAGCATCGCGGTTATCGCTTTTATCGGCTTTGTTGATGATATTTTGCGATTCCCCACTCACTTAATAAGAAATATTTTTTTCATTTGCGCTATAATGCCCATATTAACCGCCGTTATTAACCAAAATAATCCCTTTATTGACGGAACTTTAAATAAATCAAATATTTACCTTTTTATCGCGGTACCCGTTGTCATCATTGTTTCATCCAAGCTTTTTAACGGCGTTAAAAGCTTTAATAAAATAAATCTAGCTTTAGGCTCAATCATTACGATAGCTTTATTTATCATGGCGGTATTTGAAGAAAACTATACGTCGCAGCTGATTTTAAGTACGATCGGTGGTATCATCATTTTTTTACAGATGTATAATCTCACCAATACTAAACTCTCACTGGGCAAGGTGGGTAGATTTTCCCTGGGAGCGATCGTGGCCTGCGCCGCCATATTGCAAAATACCATTATTCCTTTTTTGATCCTGCTGATCCCTTATTTAGTTTATTACTTTTTATATAAAAAAAGCTTTGACCGAGAACAAAAAAGACTACGCTCACTCAATATTGGAAACGATTCCCCGGAACAAACGGATAAATTTCAGAATGCCTTTTTATATTTAACTTTATTGGAAATTATATTTTCAATTGTTGCCTTAACCGCTTATCTAAAACTATGACTTTAAAAAAATTTAAACGCGTCGCCAAAAGATACCTAAACGAAATAAAGCTGGATTATAAAAACAAAGATTATGGCAAAATTTATCATTTATTTAAAATATTTCCCAAGCAAATATTTCTTAATTATCCCAGGAATATCAGCATTGAACCAATTAATGTTTGCAACTTAAATTGTGATTTCTGCTCATCGCCGCCCTGCCTGATTGAACGCCCCAGGCGTGCGATGACCTTAAATGAATTTAAACAAACCATTAATAAAATAAAAAATCACACGCATCATATCTGGCTTTTTTTGGCCGGCGAGCCTTTCTTAAATCCTCATTTCACAGAAATGGTAAGCTACGCTAACCAGAATAACCTTCATACCACTACCAGCAGTAATGCCAATTTAATCGATGAAGGCGCGGCCGAAAAGATTGTCGCAAGCGGCCTAGATAAATTAATCGTATCGTTGGATGGCACCGATAATGAAACCTATCAAAAAATGCGCAAAGGCGGAGATTTTTATAAAGTAATTAACGCCATAAAATTCATCAACAATGAAAAGACAATTCAAAAAAAGCTAAAACCGCAAATTGAATTGCAATTTATTTTTTCTAAAATAAATCAACAGCAAAAAGATAAATTTAAAGAAATTGCGCAAGATTTAAAAGTTGATTACGCGGTCAAATCTTTAGG
The DNA here is from genome assembly GCA_041749335.1 of Patescibacteria group bacterium. Classification (GTDB taxonomy): domain Bacteria; phylum Patescibacteriota; class JABMPQ01; order JABMPQ01; family JABMPQ01; genus JBGTBM01. The sequence continues at coordinate 107,966 of JBGTBM010000007.1, read as the reverse complement.
AATACCTTCCTGGATATTAAGCCGGGAACAAAGCGATAAGTTGGCAGCGGAATATTTGCCCGATTCCGGCAAAAGCCGATATGATAATGAAAAAAACTTAAAAAGAGATTTTGCCTGTAGCAATGTCCAGCGCAGTTTTATTTTGGCAGACGGCACTGTTTGCATTTGTTGTTATGATATTAAGGGTAAATATAAGATGGGTAATATTTTCGAACAAAATTTTAACAATATCTGGAATAGTGAGAGATATAGATCAACCCGCAAGCTGATGAAAAGACGTCAACTGCCTCTATGCAAAGTTTGCGGCGAAACAAATGAACTTTAAAACATGGAAACAAAACAACGACCTTAAGTTATTTTTGTTTTAATGAAATATATGCGTATCGGATACATTTGCCCTAATTATTATCCCGACATGGCCGGCGGCATTGAGTGGTATTCCCTGCATATCACCAGAGAGCTTTCTAATTTGGGGCATGAAGTCCATGTTTTCACCCAAGCTACGAAGAAAGCCGATAAGCCTGAAGATGTTATAGAAGGAGTCAGAATTCATCGCCTACCTAGCTATGGTTTTTTTTATCGAGCAAAATATTGGCCGGGCATTAGTAAAAAAATGTGTAAATATAAATTGGACGCAGTAATGAGTTTGGATTATGCTCAGACGCAAACCTGGCAAGCACTAAGGTATTGCCGGAAAAACAATATTCCTTTTTCCGTGTTGCTCTATGACATCCAATCGCAAAAAAAGCCTCGAGCCTTTTACAAGCAAATACCGCTCGATCTGTTTGACCGCCTTTTTGCACGCCGGATCTTTAATAAATGCACAAATATATTTATCCGCACTCAAGCTGTAATCCCCTGGTTGAAAAAACAGGACATTGATCTAAATAAAGTCCATGAAACTCCATGTGGACTAACCAAAGATGAATTAACACCCGGCAGCCCAACTGACTTTTATCGGAGGTTCGGCATCAGAAGCCAAATTATTTTATTTTTAGGGCGAATTCGCAAACAAAAAGGAATTTTTATGCTGCTTGATGCTTTTAAAAATATCCAAAGAGAAATTCCGGATGCCAAACTTGTCTATATTGGCCCCGATGATAAAGATTATGACAAATTGGAATTTACTACTCAGCTTAAGGAGATAATTATAAAAGATAATATTAAAAATGTTTTTATCCTGGAACCACTTTACGGCCAAGATAAAAATGACGCGCTGGCCGCCTGCGATATTTTAGTTCTGCCATCCAGTTATGAAGCTTTTGGCCAGGTATTTTTACAAGCAATGGCGCAGCGCAAACCCAGCGTTGGCACAAATGCCGGCGGAGTGCCTTTTGTGATTGATAATGGCGTAAATGGATTATTGATTGAACCTTGGGATCAAATTGCCCTGGAAAATGCATTGGAAAAACTGCTCAAAAATAAAAATCTCCGAGATAATTTCGGAGCAAGCGGACATATTAAGGCGCAAAATTATTTTTATCCCAACCTTGCCAAAGAGTTAGAAAAAGTTTTATTTAGACAAATCAACTATTAAAGACTCGATCGAAATCCGCTGCCACTTTTTGCCATGTATATTTCTTGGACTCCTTTAAATTACTTTCTCCCATGGCTAAAATTTGATCGGATTTTAGCACATCTTTAATATTAATGGCTAAATCGTCTACATCGCCCTCGGCAAAATATTTTGCTCCGTTTTGAGGCAATATATTTTTTATCATCACATACTTAGTTGCCACTATCGGCATTCCGCAAGCCATATATTCAACTACTTTAAGCGGAGCGTAATAGAATCCATATTTATCAAATTCCCCGCGATCGGATTTTTTAATATTATAAGGCGCCACGCATAATTTCGAGCTATTGATATATTTTCGAACTTTTGCAATTTCCACCCGCCCCGCCATAATAATATTATTTTCCAGTTTATAATTTTTGATAAGTTTCATAGCCTGATCAAAAACTTCTCCCGATCCGACCATCACCGCTTTGACTTTATCTAAATGATATCTGTTCACTAATAAATTTATCGCCACGATTAAATCTTCTACGCCGTCCCAAGGCTTGAAAGATCCCGCATAACAAATATCATACTTTGTTTTCATAAATTCGGGATAAAAAGTTGAAGGATCAAAACCCACCTTAACCAACTTAACTTTGGACTGATCGGTTTTTCTAAAAAATCGGTCGGTATAGGCGATGATATGTTTTGCCCGCTTGATCGAATATTTGCTTAAAATACTATCAATCACCTCCAATACCAAGGGGCGCCCGGTCAGATAAGAAGTTAGTGCGCCGACTCCCAAGGAATGGTTCCGTTCCAAAATTATATCGCAGCCGTATTGATCCACTAATTTATAGATTTGATAAGCTAAAACGATATTCAAAAAAGCCTTAAACGGCTTAAAATATTTTTTAAAAGGGCTTTTTTCCAATGATTTTCCGGATGCCACCACTCCTCTTTTTAAACGATGTACTTGAATGCCATTAATTATTTCAAATTTAGCATCATCGGAATACCTTTTGGAAATTACATGCACTTCATGCCCCAACTTAGTAAGCTCCTTGGCAATAAAATAAGTATGGGTGGTGCTGCCCAAGCCTTCGTCTAAATTTTTACCGAGATGGACGGTAGTGGCGATATAAAAAATTTTCATATTTGCTCCGAATTAGATGTTTTAACTCGCCCGCTATTTATGATCTTTTAGAAAAATATTAACTTTTTCCACTATTTCTCTGGGGGTATAGTTTACTTTGACAATATAATCATCGGCGCCGTTAATAATGCCCTTTTCTATCGCTTCGCCGTGCCCCAGATTAGACAGCATAATCACCGGTATTTTTTTGGTGATTTTATCAGTCTTTAGCTGTTTGATTACTTTATAGCCATCGGTATCCAACATCATAATATCAAGTAAAATTAGTTTAGGCTTAAATTTTTTTGCTAGCGTAAGAACCTCTTTGCCTTTGTCCGTAGCTTCCACTCGGTAGCCTTCCAGAGAAAATTTTTCTTGATAAATCGCCAAAATATCCGCTTCATCATCTACGATCAGAATTTTTATTTTTTGATTTTTCATATGATTTAATATTATCTTGCTATAATCGTAGTTTATTTAAGCTAAAAAGTCAAAATTTACTTTTTTATGCATAGACTATTTTCTATAATAATTAAGGCTAAATTTGCCTTATTTATGCGCTTTACCAGCATTGCTTAATTTATTCCATAAAATATTGACATTTTTTCTTATTTATGTTATCATTCAATATTCAGAAAATGTAAGCTTTTTGACAATTTAACCACGCAAAACAAGAAAAGAGGTGTGAGATGTCCGAAGCAACGGCTTTTATTCTGGGACTTGCGGTTCTGATCGGTTTTTGGCTGTATAAGTCTGTGCGCGTCGTTAAGGCGGCAGAGGCCGGGGTGGTAACCACCTTCGGCAAGCCGGAAAAAGCGGTAGAATCGGGTCTGATTTTCATCCCCTTTCCCCTCTGCGATTTGATCGTTTTCCCAACATCCAAGCAGGAATTAGAGTTCAATACTCGCATATTGACAAAGAAGGACAAGGGCCACTCGGCGGTCAACGTTACTGTTCATCTGTCCTTACGCTTCCGGTACCCCACGCGCATGCGCCCTATGGAACTTCCCTTGCTGCTTAAGACAGTCAAAATTATTAATTCACTTGAATCCGAATATCTCCACAGTCTTTTTATGGAGCCGGTCGTGGATTTGGTAGAGGATGTTTGCCAAGAGTTTGACTGGGAGAGACTTTACCATGATCGTAAAGAATTCAATACTGATATAAAAGATCGTCTGGATAATCTATTAAAAAATGATCGCCACAACATTCTTGTTGAATCGCAAATTCGGAACGTAAGCATACTACTTACGAACCTGGAGCTTCCACAAGAACTGGAAGCCGCGATCAGCAAGCCGGAATCTGCTTCACTCGAAGCGGACGCCGAGGCGATCAAGGTCCGCAAAGTCGCGGCCGCCAAAGCCGATGCCAAGCGTATGGATGCCCAGGCGGAGAAAGAACGTGTCGATGAAGTCTATAGCTCCATCCTTGGCAAAAAGCACTGGACTCCGGCGGAAGGCGCCGCCATTCGCGGCATTGAAGGTCGTGAAGAAATGGCCAAGGGCGACGGCGTTTACATCGTTTCCGATGATCTCGCCTCCGGCCTCGCTGCGTCTATTCCGATCGCCCACATTATGGCCGACGCCATGAAGGGCCCGGGTAAGAAAAAATAGAAAGGAGCAAGCCCCATGGGATACATATTCCTGGTTGGCTGCATCATTTTCGTGGCAGCTATGGTTTTTCGGGCGCGAAGCAAGCAAGCTGCTGTTTCAAACAGTCCGCCTGCTCCTCGCAGTCTCACTATCAACTTTGAAAAGATGGAGCCGCTGTTCTTCTGGACTTTCGTACCACTGGTTTTTGGAGTGCTTTTCTACACCTGCGTCTTCACACCGATCAAAGGGTGCCAAGACAAGCTCACACAGGAGAGTGAAGAGGCAATCCAGCGGATGCACGCGAGAGAGATGGAAGGCAACCGCCGGTATCATGAGTACCAGCGACGCGCCTACCCCCAGCAGAAAAAGCAGAAATCCTACCAGCCCTCCTCTCGTCAGCCCAAACAGAACAAAGGCAGGGACCCCTTCTACAACTTCGCCGCCGTTGATCCTCCTCTCTAGTCCTTCCACGTTCTTTCGTTCATTTTTTTCATAGCGGGATGTTATCAATTAACTACATCCCGCTTTTTTATTTAACAATGAGCACTTTAATGATATTATTGATTTAAATATGCGTATAAAATTTTATTTAAAGTACATCATATTAATCACAACTGTAATTTCATTTATAGCTATTATTCAATTTAAAGCTTATGAGTTTTTATGTACCGATGTCTATTATCACGCCAAAATGGCTCAACTTATTTTAGATAGCGGCAAGTTGGTTGAAATTTTTCCCTGGCTGCAATACACCATATTAAATGATAATTTCGTTGAGCATCACCTTCTTTTTCATATATTACTGCTGCCCTTTTTTAAATTATTAGAACCATTTTTAGCTGCTAAAATTGCTACTATCATTTTTTCAGCCGCTTTTTTTATTGCTTTTTTTGTTATTTTGAAAAAACTTAACATCAAGTTTCCGCACTTTTGGACTCTGCTGTTGCTTTTTTCCTCTTCGCTTTTTATTTTTCGGCTAAACTTACTGCGAGCGCAAAGCTTGGCTTTAATTCTTTTACTAATAGGAATTTATCTGCTGATTAAAAATAATTATATATATTTAATACCGCTTACTATTTTTTATGCTTGGCTCTTTGATGGATTTATTATTTTAGGCATTGTCATTGCTATTAAATCTCTGATTGAAGTTTACTATTTATTTAAAACCAAAAATACCAAATTAATCTCCGATTTATTTTACCCGATTTTTTGTTATCTTACCGGAGTTGTTATCGCCATAATTTTAAATCCATATTTTCCTAAAAATATTTACCATCTTTTTTTTCATTTATACCAAGTTGCCTTAAAAGACCCTTTTTCAAATATGCCGGTAGGAATTGAATGGTATATGTCTGCTCCACGTTTTTTAATCTCGTCTTCTTTGATAATTATCGCGCTCTTTGTCATTTCTATTTTTATAATTTTATTAACCAAAATTAAACATAGAAAAATTGGCAAAATAACATTATTTTTATTTTTAAACGCAGTAATTTTTTTTATACTGACAATCGTTGTAAGAAAAATGATTGAATATAGCGCTCCGCTAATTATCCTGCTGGCCGCTTACTTATATACAAATAATCATATTGCTATTAATAAATATATCGGTAAATTATTTTTATTTAAAAATAAATATACTTCAAAATTATTAATTATTTTTTTACTTACAAGCGCAGCCATTTATAATTTTCAAGCGGTATATTTTAATCTCAATAATGACAAAGAGGATAAAACAAATATCAAGAAAGCCAGTATTTGGATGAAAGAAAATATTCCGGCTAATGAAATTGTTTATCATTTGGACTGGAGCGAATCACCGCAATTGTTATTTTACAATGATCAAAATTATTACATTGCCGGTCTGGACCCTAATTTCATGAAAGAATATAATTATAATTTATATCAAAAGTGGCATCAATTATTTTCTCAACAATCGCTAGAGAACTCTTATCAAATTATTAAACAAGACTTTAAGGCTGACTATGTTTTTATAAATAAAGATTTTTCTGAATTTGTCGATTATGCTAAAAAAGACTTCAGATTCGAAACAATTTATGAAAATGAAAACATTTTAATATATAAACTAAAATAATAAAACAGGCTGTATACATTGCCTGTTTTATAATTGTTAAATTTTTACGCTTGAAATAAGGCATCGATTACATATCTGGTTAAGGCAAACGCCAAAGCGATAATAACCACTCCGATAATAGCATATAGCATCACCTTTTTGCCTGTTTCTACTTTATCTTCATTGCCGGCAGATGTTGCATAAAGCACACCGCCATAAATAAACATAATTAGCAAAACCACACCAACTAGGCCTAAAATCCATTGAATAATGTTACCGATTATATCCGTTAATGATCTAGTTTGGGTTTGTCCTGACTTATTTGCGGTTTGATTTAGTAATTCAGTCGGACTGGTAGGAGGAGTTGCGGCTGCACCTGCTACAGCAGGAACAACCAACGCCAACGCAAAAACGGCTACCAGGCTTGCTGAAATTAACTTTATGTATTTTTTCACTGATATCACCTCCCTTCAATATATTTTATTTTTATTAATCCTATTGTTTAATTAACGCATCAAGCACAAAGCGAGTAACTGCAAATGCCAGGGCAATAATAGTTATTCCGACAATTCCATAGGTTATCGCTTTTTTCGCAGTTTTTGTTTTCTCTTCACTGCCTCCAGAAGTCATATAGAGCACTCCGCCATAAATAAGTACTACTACCAATATTACACCGACGATCCCGATAATTGTTTGAATAATACTGCCGACCACTTCGGTAGCATCTTTGGTAACCAGTCCGCTACTCTTTACATCGCCAAGGCCGTATTTGTCAGAGCCGGTGGTAGTTGAAGGGGTAGTGGTAGTAGTGCCCGCATAGCAAAACTGTGCAATGGGAAATATAATAAATAATGAGGCTAGTATTACCACTAATAAATTTATCAAGTTTGTTTTCATAATATTTATCCTCCGATTGCTTTAATAACAAAATCAATTATTACATATGCCAATATTGATATCACTAGGCCGATAATTGCTCCGGTTATTATTTTCTTGGCTGTGCCGATTTTTTCATCACTGCCGGCCGAAGTCATATACATTACACCTCCCCAGACAATCATTAAAACTGCCACAACCCCCACGACACCCATTAACGTTTTAATAATATTTCCGATCAATGCCCCAGGCGTACTAACCGACAGAGGATTAGTCAATGTCGCAGTTGATGTTTTTGTGCCCGTGGTGGTGCTAGGAGTATTTGATGTTGATGGGATATTGGGAGCGTTGGGAGTAGTTTGCGCCAATACAAAATTGGAAACAATTAAACTAGAAAAAATGATCAAAATTACTAAAGCGATAATTTTATTTTTATACATATTTTTATTTTAAACTGGGACTGTACCATGAACCGGCATTTGAATACCCCAATAAATTCATCACAAATGTTATCAAGGTGAATGCCACTAGAACTATTATAAGACCTATAATAGCCGCTGTCAAAGCTCCTTTGGCCTTTTGTGTTTTTTGCTGATCGCCGGCCGCTGTCATGTACATAATTCCCCCAATTACTATGACTAATACAGCTAAACTTCCGGAAATTTGTAGAATAAAGGTAAAAATATTAATAAATTCCTGGAAAACATCTTTTTGAGTACATTCCCCGCAAGCAAAACATTTTGGTGATAGGTCTCTAGTAAAAATCCCCCTTTCTGTCGAGGTAGCTTGAGCAAGACAAGCATTGTCTGCTTTAGTTTTTTTTGCTTCTTCGGCAGCCTTTTCTGGACCTCCTTGAATACAGGCAGTTAATTGATCCTGTCTTTGTTGAACCCACTCGGGAGGTATACATGCAAATCTTGGTTTGCCCTTATATCCCGCCTCAGTAGCACTTGCGGGCAGCTCATCGCAGACGCTTGCGTAGCCACAAACTGTACCTTCTATACATTTATAACCTTCCAATGTTTTAGATTTCATGGTTGGCGTAACATAAAAAGGTTGATAAAATCCACAATATGCTCCTTTGTCTAAAATTTTTTCATCTTCTGCATATGTAATATTTGGAAATTGAAATACAGCAAATAATCCAAATATTAACAATATCATTATTATTTTTTCCAACTTAATCATATCTATTATTGATTACTCATTAAAACATCCACTCGATTGACTGCGTCATTTAAGGCTTCTTCGGCTTCAATCTCTCCTAAAGCGACTTTTTCGATCATGTCGGCCATAATCGCTTCAATTTGCCCGGGATCAACCTGATGCCAGCTCTGGGCCGATAATGCTTGCTCGGCAAAAACCTTTAGGTCAGGATCTTGCAATTGTTCGTTCAAAACATCTCTACGAGAAGCCGGCCTTTTAGTGGTTTCGGTATATGCTTTAACATTTTCTTGCTTGCCTAAAAAGGTAAGCACATCCCAGGCGATTTCCTGATTTTTTGAATTATTAGCTACCGTAAATCCCCAATAATTGGCAAAATCATATCTCTTGGACGATCCCTCAATTTGCGGAGCGGGCGCAATGCCATAATTCATGCGAGGAGCCTTGCCTCTAATTACCTCATTTTGATAAGAATAATTAAACATTATTGCTACGCTCTCTTCAATAAAAGCGTCAGTGTTATAGTGCATGGTGGGATTCCAGGTATAGATGGTTTTTTTAGGATTGGCAAAATCGGTATAAAAAATCAAAGCGTCCAATCCGGGAATATATTCTTCTCCGTCCGCGGCCGTAGCAGACTGATTAAATAAAACATTAGTATTGTTTTCATCAGTCATTTCCGTACCGTTTTGGATCATCAGCAAGTATAGAATATCTACTGCTCGGTTTATATTTCTAGCGGTACCGATGGCCGCCCCGGCCTGCTGAATATCGCCATACTCATTAATTTTGGTTAAAGCCCTGGCATCATCCTTGAATTCTTGCCAATTGGCCGGAGGATTAGTAATGGCTGCTGAATTAAATAAATCTTTATTGTAATACATTGCCAGCGTATCGACTGAAAGCGGAATTCCATATATTTGATTGTCGATAACAAAATCATTATATGCCACATCGACAAAGGTATCGGAATATTCAAAAGCTGACATCTTGCCTTCCGGCATAGAAGCTAATTTATCCAGATGTTTTGGCAGCCAAGTATGGTGCATCAACCAAATATCCGGGCCCTTGCCAGCGGCCAATGCATTAACAACAGCCTGTTCATATTCTTCAAAAGTAAATTTTTTGTAATCAAAGCGAATATTGGGATTAAGCTTTGTATATTCATTCAACAAAGGATCATATACTTCTTTTTCATCCCATAAGCTCCAAATAACAATTTCTACCGGTTCTAATTGCTCCGCGTCTTGTTTTTGGCTATCATCCTTACAACCAAAACCGGCAAACAGTAAAATGGCAAACAGTATGACTCCGATGCGGAAAAACTTGCTTTTATTTTTCATTTTTATATTAAGTTATTTTTTTCTTTTATGAGTTTTATTAGGTCGTCTTTTACTTCCGGATGTTTCAGACCCATATCAATATTAGCTTTAAGCCAGCCTATCTTTGAACCGGTGTCATAGTAGTCGGCATCTACTTCGCAGGCATAAATCGGCCTTTTTTTAGACAAGGAAAATATGGCATCCACCAGCCAAAGTTCATTATCTTTTCCCAATTTTGTTTTTTCCAGCTCCTCAAAAATATCCGGCGTTAAAACAAAACCTCCCAATGATGCCAAGTGCGACGGCGCTTTTTCCGGACCCGGCTTCTCTACTATTTTATTTACTTGGAAAACATTATCTTCAACTTTCACTGCGTCCAATATTCCATATTTCCTCGTACCTTCATCATCAGTTTCCTTGGCGGTTAAAACCGGATCTGTATATTTATCGTAAACTTCAATCAGCTGCTTTAATCTGGGCTTTCCGGTAGAATAAAAAAATTCATCGCCCCACAATACCGCAAAGGGTTCATCACCAACTACTTCTTTGGCACATAAAATCGGAGTACCATTGCCATAAGGTCCTTTTTGACGAACATAAATAAAATTAGCCATGTCCGCAATTTCTTTAATTTCAGCTCTCTTTTCTTCTTTGCCTTGTTTTTTAAGCATGGCCTGAAGCTCGTAATTATAGTCAAAATGATTTTCCACCGCATGTTTACTCGCACCGGTTATTAAAATAACATCGGTAATGCCCGAAGCTACTGCCTCCTCCACTACATATTGCACAATCGGCTTATCAACTACCGGCATTAATTCTTTTGGCTGCGCTTTGGTGGCCGGTAAAAATCTGGTTCCATATCCTGCTACCGGAATCACGACTTTTCTTATTTTAGACATAGATTAACAAATTATTTATATTGCTAAATTACTTATTTAATATACCAAATTTAAGATCTAATATCAAAAAAGTTATAAACAGTTTCATAAATAAAAAACACCCTTCGTGGGGTGATTTTATTTAGCTGCAATATTGCCGCGGCGTCCTACTCTCCCCCGGTAAACCGAGGTACCATCGGGACTAAGAAGCTTAACTTCTGTGTTCGGAATGGGAACAGGTGTGGCCTTCCCGCAAAAGCCACGGCAATGCTGCAGCCAAGTTAAAATATATTGTGCGCCAAAGAATTTAGCGAAGTCACATAAAATGCAATTGAAACGAATATTCCAATAATTAATAAAACCAATATTAATTTTACTGAAGAAAATAATTTCCTAAAATTCATTTTTTCAATTAATCATTTACACCGCGTCTTCGCTGATTCTTCATCATTATATTAATAACAACTATAAATCGCTAGTCAATTTTTAAAACCTTTAAAACCGCCATCGATATAAGCGATTTTAAAAGCTTTAGTACTCAAATAAATTGATTGATTAGTACTGCTCGGCTTAATATCTTGCGATACTTACACCTGCAGCCTATATATTCCATCATCTATGGAAAATCTTAAATGAGATCTAATCTTGAAGCTGGCTTCGCGCTTATATGCTTTCAGCGCTTATCCATGCTAAACGTAGCTACCCAGCAATGCTCCTGGTGGAACAACTGGTACACTAGAGGTTTATCCACTCCGGTCCTCTCGTACTAGGAGTGAGTCTTCGCAAATCTCCATGCCTGTGGCAGATAGGGACCAACCTGTCTCACGACGGTTTGAACCCAGCTCGCGTACCGCTTTAATTGGCGAACAGCCAAACCCTTGGGACCTGCTCCAGCCCCAGGATGCGACGAGCCGACATCGAGGTGCCAAACAGCGCCGTCTATGTGAACTATTGGGCGCTATCAGCCTGTTATCCCCGGAGTAGCTTTTATTCGCTGAGCTTCCACGCTCCTACGAGCAATGGTCGGATCACAAAATTCTACTTTCGTAACTGATCGGGTTGTAACCCTTTCAGTAAAGCAGGCTTATGCTTTTGCACTATCGTCCCGATTTCCATCCGGGACTAGCCTACCTTTAAACGCCTCCGTTACTTTTTAGGAGGCGACCACCCCAGTCAAACTACCCACCAGACACTGTTTCCTAAAAGATTAAAATTAGGGTTAGACTTAAAACTAATTGAGGATGGTATCTCACTGGCGACTCATCTCCTACCTAAGTAAAAGATTCAAAGTCTCCCATCTATTCTGAGCAAAACTAATTTCAAATCAATGCCAAGCTATAGTAAAGCTTCACGGGGTCTTTCCGTCTTGCCACAGGTCGACGGCATCTTTACCGCCAATGCAATTTCACTGAGTCCCTTGTTGAGACAGTCTACAAGTCGTTACGCCATTCGTGCGGGTCGGTATTTATCCGACAAGGAATTTCGCTACCTTAGGACCGTTATAGTTACGGCCGGCGTTCATCAGCGCTTAGGATTTCTCCTTGCAGAGATCACCTTAACGTTCTGATACTGGCCAGGCGTCAGCCCCTATACATCCTCTTGCGAGTTAGCAGGGACCTGTGTTTTTGGTAAACAGTCGTCCATAGTCTTTTACTGCGCCCCGACTTACGTCGGGGAGGGTTTATTCCGAAGTTACACCCACTGTTTTGCCGAGTTCCTTAACAAGGGTTATCTCATACACCTTAGTACTCTTACACTCAACTACCTGTGTCGGTTTACGGTACGGACTCTAAAAAGCTTAACTTGAAAATTTTTCTTGGCAACTAGGCTCGGCTTTATTGGGTTTGGAAACCGCACCCTCTTCGCCCCGATTTACACCGGAGAAAATGCATATAACCAAAATGCACTTAGCTTACCACGCTGCGTCCTTTTCAAGAAACACTTATCAGAGGTACAGGAATATTAACCTGTTGTCCATCGCCTACACCTTTCGGCTACGGCTTAGGCCCGACTAACCCTAGGATGATCACCATTGCCTAGGAAACCTTAGTTTTTCGGTGGGCCAGATTTTTACTGGCCTTCATGTTACTCATACCAACATTCTTACTTCTGTGCGCTCCATCATACCTTACGATACAACTTCATCGCCCACAGAATACTCCTCTACCACATTACTATGCCGAAGCATAATAATATCCGTATCTTCGGTGATAGACTTAGTCCCGCTATATTTTCAGCGCAAAACAACTAAACTAGTGAGCTGTTACGCTTTCTTTAAAGGATGGCTGCTTCTAAGCCAACCTCCTAGCTGTTTAAGTCGTCTTACATCTTTCATAACACTTAGTCTATACTTGGGGACCTTAGATGACGATCTGGGCTGTTTCCCTTTTGACTATGGAGCTTAGCCCCCACAGTCTGACTCCCTCTGTAAAATTTCCGGTATTCGGAGTTTGTTTGGACGCAGTAGGTATAAACCATCTGCATCCATTCAGTGCTCTACCCCCGGAAAATATCAGAAAGGCTAGCCCTAGAGCTATTTCGAGGAGAACCAGCTATCACTGGGTTCGGTAGGCTTTTCACCCCTATCCACCACTCATCCCCTAGAGTTGAACGTCTAGTGGGTTCGGTCCTCCCCCCGCCTTTCGGTGGGGTTCAACCTGGTCATGGATAGCTCACCCAGCTTCGGGTCTACTACTAGAAACTATTCGCGATTTAACGCTCGCTTTCACTACGGCTCCCCCCGCTTAGCGGGGTTAACCTCGCTTCTAAAAGTAACTCGTTGGTTCGTTCTGCAAAAAGCACGCGGTCATCCCGATTTAACATCGGGACTCCCACTCCTTGTAAGTATATGGTTTCAGATTCTATTTCAACTCCCTCTCGGGATACTTTTCACCTTTCCCTCACGGTACTAGTTCACTATCGGTTACGAGAAGTATTTAGTCTTGGAAGAGTAGTTCTCCCATCTTCCCACGAAATTCCACTTAGTTCGTGGTACTTTAGAATGCTATATAAATAACAACAAGTTTTCGTCTACGGGGCTATTACCCTCTTTGGCTGTTCTTTCCAGATGCATTCGACTAACCAGTGTTGCTAATTATTTGCCTTAAGACATATAGCATCATACCCTCCAACATATAGTTGGAGTTTGGACTGTTTCCCTTTCGCTCGCCGCTACTGAGGAAATGCTCTCCGCTAGGCGGAGAATTTTTTTCTTTTCCTTCGGCTACTGAGATGTTTCACTTCGCCGAGTTCCCATCCCAACTTAACATTGGGATATTCTGCCCGAAGGCAGAATGAGTTTACCCATTAGGAAATCCCCGGATCATAAGTTGCTTGCCGCTTCCCCGAGGCTTATCGCAGGCTGCTACGCCCTTCTTCGGCTTCTCGTACCAAGGCATCCACCATATACCCTTTCGATTATTTGAGTACTAATTGACTAGCAATTAATAATTGCTAAATTTTTTTACCTGTGTATAAATTCTTGATAAATTGTCAACGTTCACACATTAATCTGAACAAAAAAGCCGCATATTATGCGACCATAAAGTCTCCCACTATAGGATAATCAGGTCGCTTTCTTTAAGTTGGCGTCAAATTTATTCATATTAATACTTGTCTAATATTATAATCAGTAAAAATATATGTCAAGCCTAATTTCATACTATTTTTTTTCCAGTCCAATATCTTTATTAATTATACCGTTTTCCCGGCCTTGTATCTCCAATTTTTCTTGAGGCATGCGATAAAAATCCCTGTACGCCGAAATTAAATAATTATTTTTCCCCGCCAAAAATCCATAGCGGCCATCAGATTTACTCAAAGTAGTAAATAGCAATTTACCATATTGCTGGTCAAATAATCTAACTACGCAATTATCTAATCCCTTTTTAGTATTCAAATCAAATGATTTTCCCCAGGACTTATTTTCCCGAGTCTGCGCCAGCCGCATAAATAGCAGCAATAAAAGTATATGTATAATTAAAAATATAAATGTTATCAGCTTTGGATTTAAAATAAATACCAATAAACCGTAGGCAGGCCCCAGATATGCGATTATCTGGCTGATTTTTTTTATGGTAAATTGTTTGCGAATTTTTTTATATTCATTTAATTTAGCTTCCTCATCCATTGACTTCAAATCATCAATTTGATTAATTCCAGTTTGAATTGTTTTATGTCGAACTCCCGCTGCGTACGATTTCCCCCGCTCCAAATCCAACGGAATATTTTTAGAAATTTTGCCATTATTTTTTTCAAGATCCTGCGTACTTATTATTCCACCATAATATAAGTTTTTAAATTCATCGTCGTCGGGCTTAAATTCCAAAAGTTTTGAAGGAAAATAATAATTTTCTTTTTGGACAGATAAATAATATTGTTTATTTTTTTCCGCGACAAACAAATATTGCCCCCTGCTGTTAGTAACTCTGGTTTCCACTAATTTTCCGGTGTCTTTGTCAAATAATCTGACTAACGCTAAGTCAAGCGGCAGCTTGGTTAACGAATCATACACCGCTCCCAATTCTCTTTTTCTTTCACGCGTTAATAATAAAAACGGCTGGGTGATTAGCTGGAATAAATAATATAAAAAGTTTGCCAAAGCGGAAAAGGGAACGCTAAAAAATAAATTAGCTAAAGATAAAGCGGCAAAAATCGGCAGGGAAAAAGTTAAATAATCCCGCCAGTTTCTTTTTTCAATTCCGGGCTCATCCGGTTTTTCAATTTCAATCGGCTTAACGTCTTCAGTTTCAATTTTTATCGGCTTATCTTGTTCTATTGGTTCAATTGGCTCCTCTCGATCTGGAATTTCTATCGGTTCCTCGTCTTCTTCTTCAATAATTGGCGGCTCTTCTTGCTCATCGTCAGGGGTATTATCAGGGATAGGTTCAAAAGTGGAAGGAATGGAAGGTATTACCGGGATATCGGGAGTAACCGGCAGTTGAGGCTGATTAAAATAACCAAAATTGGCATTTTGATATTGCTGGTCGCTAGCCGTAAGCACCGCTTGGGCCGGAATATTACCCGTTGTCAAAATATATCCCGACGGTAAAGAATAGCTTTCAACAAAAAATAAATAATATTGCGCTGAAAGTCCCGTAAAATGATAATCACCATTCTGGTCAGTTGATTTACTATCAACAAAATAATCAACTGCCGTATCCAATAATCCATTATGGTCCCGATCTTCATAGAGCTTCACCTGCGCATTTTCAATGCCCCAATCATTTGAATTAATCTGGCCGTCTCGGTTGTTATCGTAAAACACTTTGCCGGAAATTGATCCGGTAGCTACCACAAAATTTTGAATGATGTTGCTGGTAATTAAGATATTCCCCGGATTAAAAGCTCCTCTGGCCTGATTTTCTATCACCCCGCCCATGGGAGCATTGGCATTAACCTGAACCCTAAATTCAACATAACCGGAATTATTGGCTCCTACCGATCCAACATAAAATGTTACTTTATTTTGATTCGAGATATTGAAGTCTCCGGAGTCAAAATCCAGTTCATCTGTAATCAAGGCGCCATTTAAATTCATTGATCCTGCGACATACGTTGAATATTGAGGAATTTCATCCAATATATACAAATCATGAATGTCTTGATTTGATGAATTTTTATATTCAATGCGGTAAGTAATAATGTCCCGCGGAAATACATCGTAAGGAGAAGCCGATAAATATTTAACCGGCTGCAATAACGAAAATATTCCCAATAAGCCCAAATTAAAAATTAAGAAAAAAACGGCGGATGATAGGCGTAATCTATTCTTGGAGTGGTAATAATATTGTTTTTTTAAAAACCAATAAATAGAAATAAAAATGACTAGTATAATTGCTAAAACAAAATAAGCGTAAAATAAATAGTTAATATTGAAAATATTTCCCGGCGTTAGTTTATTGATATTGCCGCCAATATTTTTTATCAAAGATCCGGCGGAAGTTATAAAAATATTATCCTCGCTGTCGGCAGGCGGCGCCGGTGCCGGACTGTTAATAGAATATGATTTTATTAATGATACCGGCAATACTGAAGTTATTGAAAATTGATTGGAGGTAATATCTGAACTTTCCAAAATTTGATCGTCCAGCTTTACCCTTAATTGCGCGTTATTGGTATTGACATTCGGTTCATCCACGCTGTAATCCCAAACTGTCTTAACGGTATTTAATCCTGTCGATGCGGTGATATATCCCAAAGAATCGCCAATTTGAAAATCCTGCGAATTATTAACCTTGGGATCGCCGTAAGTAGCGCTGGTTTCTGCGTCATTAACCATGATGGTCGCTTTTTTCCAGCCGCTGCCTATATTATACTCAATCCGCGCTAATAAATTGTCCGCTTTATTTTGATCATCCGCGGAAAAAGTGATATTAATTTTATTCGGGTCATTAATATTTTGAGATGCCGTTAAATTACCGGGAATCGGCGGATAATCCACCCAAATTTGTCCTCCGCCGGAATTGCTGGCATTAATAAACAAATTGCCGCTATTTTCCAAAGCTTTAAAACTTTTATAAGAACTGTCGCCAAATCCGGATGAATTAATTTGAGTAAAATGTATTCCATCGCCGGTACGATAAATTTCCGCTCCCGCTGAATTATTTTCCGTTCCTAAATATAAATAATTCCCGATACTTAATAAAGGGAAAATGGATTTATTATTGGTGTCGCCAAACCCGTTAGCATTCACCACGCTCCAAAAAGTGCCGTTTATGGTTTTAAATAAATTGCCGCCGTTTAAATTTGCAGAGCCGACAATTAGTGAATTATCAAAAGACCCGAAAGACGACATAGCATAATTACTTAAATTCCCAAAGCCATCGGTTTGCACTTGCGACCAATTGATTCCATTGTTTGTACGCCATACTTCGCCCGCGCCAGAAGATTTACCGGTAGAAGCATATAAGTATCCATCGTAAATACCTAAAAATGGCGTATCTACATTATTAACATCAGAAAAACCGTCTAAATTAACTTGCGTCCAATCGGTATAGGGCGGACCCCCCGCCTCTTGCGTCCGCCAGATTTCCGTACCGGTTATTGAATTTTTAGTAGCGGCATAAAGAAAGCTGCCAAAAGATTTTAAGTCGGATATTTGTTGATTATTAACATCGCCAAACCCGCCGATATTCACTTGGGTCCAATCAGTAAAAGGCGGGCCGCCCTGCGCTTTGGTGCGCAATACAAATCCGCCCCCCAAATCAAACCGATCGCCCACATATAAATATCCATTATGCACGGCCATAGACGCCACTCCCCGCTCCACATCAATTTCAAACGCATTTTTATTAACCTGCTCCCAATTATCACCACTTATATACCGATAAACCTGCGACTCGCCTCCCACCCCGATCCCGGCATAAATATCTCCCTTGTATTCAATGATTTCGACCTCTTCATTATTTGCCGTTAAACTTAATGATCCGGGAAAAATATTTTCCCACACTCCGCCTTGCGCGTTGATCATTAATGGAAATAAAAAAACGCCAAAAAAAGCGGCGATAAATATTTTCTTGATAATTCTTAGTGTTTTTATATTCAAAAACATATCCAAATATTTGGGATTTCTTAATTTATTATACCACTAATTTATGTATCATTGTAGAAATATTATGGAGGTAATTTTGTATCAGGATAAATCACAAAAACACTAGAACAAGATATCATAAAAACAATTTAACAATTTCCTGATATATATATATATTGTTTTGAATATAACAAAAAACCCTGCATTAATATAATAATTAACGCAGGGCTAAAGTCTAAAGTTCAAGATCTAAAGTTAGGAAAGAACATAGTTTCTAGCACCAAGAGCTACTTGCAGAGGACAGCCGGATCGTAGTCGTACCAGCGATCGCCGAGCCAAGAGGCAAGCCGGGACCACCGATCAGCGCACAAGCCGAGAGAACGGACAGAGAGACGGCCATCCTGGAAGCGATAGATCGTCCCCCAAAAGAAGATGTACTTGCCTTTCCACTCGTTGGGGATGAGTTCGGGATGCGCGTGCAGGTAATCCAGTACGCAGGCGTTGAGGACAGGTTTGCCCTCGAGCTTCTTTCTAAGCTCGTTTCCTTTGATCCATTCGCTCTTCTGCTCGTCGCAGAGATAGAGCTCGACCTTGGTAGGATCCCACTGGAACTCCCCGCCCTTCCGGTGCTCAATCACTTCCCAGCCTTCCGGAACGAAGGGGTTGGCATCGCAGTCAATGACGTGCTTCTTGCCGTCATCCTCCTGCATACCGGTGAAAAGCTTCTTCCAGTCCTGCCGCCCATCTTCGGTCGTGAGGCGATGGAACAGCTCGTCGCTGACACCCATCTCCTTGCGGACTTGGTCCGCCAGAGTGAGCATGCCCAGTCCGAGTCCCAATCCGGTCACTGCTTCTGATTTCTGCTTATTACTTTTTCCCATCTGTCTTCCTCCTTGATATGCCCCCACAAGCGCTTTTTTGCGCTCGCCTCAGCATACCTTAGAAAATTTCCCGCTTCTGGCTACATCATTATAGCCACAGCTAGAAACCGCTTAAAACAAGCTGCTTTTAGCTATGGCCAGTTTAATTTTAAATATTATATTTTGTAAAAGTGCTTGAAATTCTTATTTATATGCTATCATATTATTAACTTTTTGTCAAGCCTTTTTCAAGATTATTTTCCCATTCTTTCCGATTTTTAGATAAAAAAACAGCGTGATTGCTGTTTTTTATGATATAAAGTATTTTTACTTTTATGGCTGTGCCATTTGGAGTCCCGCTTAGCGGGACGAAAAATGGTGGGTAGAGGAGGAATTGAACCCCTGCCTGCCGGCAGGCAGGTCCGACTTCTACCATATCAAAGTAGTATTCCGTCTACTTCGCTATCAAAAGTATTATTGTTAAGTTAATCTTTTCACAATGTTATTTTCATAACATGGTGAGCGTGAGAGGATTCGAACCTCTGACCTCTACGATGTCAACGTAACGCTCTAACCAACTGAGCTACACGCTCAAATAAAAAATCCCGAACTAAATGGACCCGAGGGGACTCGAACTCCTCACCTCCTGTGTGCAAAACAGGCGCTCTACCAGATGAGCTACGGGCCCATTCAGGCCAGGATAATATTTTATTATAATATTGTAATAACTAATTGTGAACTCCTTACCTTCCCGATGCAACATCGGGACGCTCTTATCAAGATACTACGGGCCCATTCAGGCCAGGATAATATTAAAGTAATTATTTTTTCTTAATTTGTAAATACAATAAAATAATTAATGCTCCAATTGCTCCGCCAATTATTGTTAACAATATATCATTGGGGGTGTCTAGTCTATCACCCAAGCGATTATTTTTTAAAAGTATTGTTTCGGCATATTCTTCAATCTCGTATAAGGCAGCGAAAAAAGCTGTTCCGAAAATAGCATAAAGAGCGATAAAACCATTCCCCATTTTATATCCTTTATATTTAGCATATACTCTAACAACATAAAAAATTACCAACGCCACCGCCATACCCCCGATAAAATGAGCCGCCTGATCATACCATTCAAATTTGCTGTAATATCTCAATATATCGCCTAAAGCATCAATCAATATGCTTGAAGTCGGAACAATTATTACCAAGCCGGGTATATTTTTACTAAACTTACTTCGATGTAAGTAGTAGACAACTTCTAAACTCGCCCATACCGCCAAAGCAGTTATAATCAATCCGAACCAACTATAATCCAAGTCAAATTTTATAATCTGAAAAAGATTAGCTGCTTCAAATAATATCAGCGCCAGGAATATTAGTCTAACTAAATACAACCAAAATTTATTCATAAAATATTTATGCACCTATTCCAAAGAGGCGTGAAAATATTGCCTCCACTAATCTGCCTAGCATCCCGGTCATATACAGCGCGGAAAAAAATATAATGAGTACTCCCAACAACTGATAAAATAGCCGGCTTCCACCAAAGCTACCTAAATATTTCTCTACTGATGGAATTCTACCAAAATTATTCAAAAGCCATTCGTATTTGAGCGAAAGAACTATTCCAATGCCAATTCCTAATAATCCTAAAAAAAATCTCATATTTTTATATTAGCCTTTTGTTTTTAAATGCGATGCCTGAGGATGTTTTCAAGTATTTTTCAAACATTAAAGCCTTATATTTATTCCGAAATCCACAATAAAATTTCAACTCCCAAGGTTTATATTTTCCGGTAGATACATTCTTGCCATTATTGTGATCAAGTATTCTTTGTCTTAAATCCTTCGTATATCCGGTATAAATTTTATTTGGATAAATGATACTTTTAATAATGTATACGTAATACATTTCCTCCTTTAATCATTTGGCCACGCCATTTGAAGCGTAGAATAAATATAATTATATACGCCCTTCTTCGCTAACCGTGCTTCGCCATAGCGGCTATGCGACGGCAAGAGCTTCGAAAAACATTCTTCTACTTCTCATGGCTACGCCATTCGAAGTTCCGCTTAAGTAAAATGGCTGTGCCATTTGGAGCGTAGCCGTTATTTAATGCAATATTTTTTTCTTTTTGCCCATGCTCCGCTCATACGAGCTACGCAGGGCATTTTACGCTACGCGTAAAATGGTGGGCTCGGGAGGATTTGAACCTCCGACCTCGTCATTATCAGTGACGCGCTCTAACCAACTGAGCTACGAGCCCTTGATAAATATTTTTGGTAATAATGCTTTTCCTCTTTTTTGTTAAAAAAATATTTTATAAGAACAGCTTGTCCTGAGCTTGTCGAAGGAAGCTACGAGCCCATATTGTTAATATATTAATCGCCCCGAGTGTAAATTATAATTATCAAAATTTGAATAAAAACCGCTTTGCCTGATCACAAATCTCATCCGACTAATTCAAAAGTGAATCAGATGGCGAGTGGATATAGGCTCATTATATAAAAAAAGTTAAGATTTTTAAATAACTCTTAACCATTATAAATAGATTCGCAAAATTTATCAATATTCTCTAACAACTAAAAGATGATAGCAGTCAGTAAAAAGTACCGACCAATTATCAATAAAATTGATTATTGATTATCTCCCTAGAAAGGAGGTGATCCATCGACAGCTTCCGCTACCGATGCCTTGTTACGACTTCGCCCCTATCGCTGATCCTACCTTAGGTCCCTAATGGGAACTTCGGGTATTACCAACTCTCTTGACGTGACGGGCGGTGTGTACAAGACCCGAGAACGTATTCACTGTGTTGTGGCTGACCCACAGTTACTAGCGATTCCAACTTCATGAGGTCGAGTTTCAGACCTCAATCCGAACTGAGACTAGCTTTGATGAGATTTGCTCCGCCTTACGGCTTAGCGCCTCTTTGTACTAGCCATTGTAGCACGTGTGTCGCCCAGGGCATCAAAGGGCCATGCTGACTTGACGTCATCCCCGCCTTCCTCCGACTATACGCCGGCAGTCCTCTGTGAGAAATATAACACAGAGTAAGGGTTACGCTCGTTATCGGACTTAACCGTACAGCTCACGCCACGAACTGACGACAGCCATGCAGCACCTGATCCTAGGTTCCCGAAGGCACCCCCGATTTTCATCGGGGTTCCTAGAAGTCAAGCCCTGGTAAGGTTCTTCGCTTATTGTCGAATTAAACCACATGCTCCACCGCTTGTGCGGGTCCCCGTCAATTCCTTTGAGTTTTAGCCTTGCGGCCGTACTTCCCAGGCGGGATATTTATCGCGTTAGCTTCGGCACAGAAAGGGTCGACTCTCCCTATGCCTAATATCCATCGTTTACGGCGTGGACTACTGGGGTATCTAATCCCATTCGCTACCCACGCTTTCGTCTCTGAGCGTCAGGAAAGATCCAGTAAGCTGCTTTCGCTATTGGTGTTCCTCCCGATATTAACGCATTTCACTACTACACCGGGAATTCCACTTACCTCTATCTTCCTCAATTCTAGCAGTATTTTCTGCAGCTCCAATGTTGAGCATTGGAATTTCACAGAAAACTTGCCAGATCGCCTACAGACGCTTTACGCCCAATAATTCCGGATAACGCTTGCCACCCTCGTCTTACCGCGGCTGCTGGCACGAGGTTTGCCGTGGCTTATTCCTGAAGTACTGTCATAATTCATCCTTCAGAAAAGACCTTTACACCCCGAAGGGCTTCTTCGGTCACGCGGCGTCGCTGCATCAGGGTTTCCCCCATTGTGCAAAATTCCTCACTGCTGCCTCCCGTAGGAGTCCGGCCCGTGTCTCAGTGCCGATGTGACTGATCGTCCTCTCAGACCAGCTACCCGTCATAGCCTTGGTGGGCTTTTACCCCGCCAACTAGCTGATAGGCCTTAGGCCCTTTTCCAACCGAAAAAACTTTACATGGGAATGTCATATGACCCCCCATGACTATCGAGAATTATCCCAAATTTCTCTGGGTTATGCTCGAGTTGGAAGTAGGTTACCAAAGTATTACTCACCCGTTCGCCAAGTCCTGCCGAAGCGGGACTTTCGACTTGCATGTGTTAGGCGCGCCGCCAGCGTTCATCCTGAGCCAGGATCAAACTCTTAGTAAAAAATAAGAGTTAACTAGCTCTTAAAACAAGGTAACTTAATTAAGTTACCAAAAAATACAAATTTAAACTTCAAACTGACGTTGGAAAATATATCAAAAGATATATTAACCCGCTATCATCTTTTAGTTATTAAAGAACGATACTATTCGTATCTCACGTAATGATAATATAACATCTAATGTGTGTCAAGACAATGGATAATGTATAATAAATATTCAAAATGATCAACAGTAAATGCACAGGTTGTTCACAAATATTTATTTTATCTCTCTTAATTTAATATTTGAATTAATAAAAAACCCAGCCTTGTTTGGCAGGCTGAGTTTTTATTGTGATATCAATAAATAGAATCTTTTTTATTGATTAGCTATATCAAGCAACAATTTTAGCAGCTCGCTAGGAGGATAAGATCCAACCACTGTACCCTTTAATCTATTATCCGGCCCCAATACATAAAAGTGCGGCAAACTGATTGACATATAGTTTTCATGAAATATATCTTCGGGCTTAAAAAAGTTTAACAATGACGAATCGTAATCATAACCGCCCCTTTCGTTAAATACCCGCATAGTATTAAGCGGCGGCATCGTTCCCAGTGCGGCAAAACTTAGATTATTATTATCAGCCCGGGATGCCATAACTATTTTAATGTAATTATCTGCTTGTTCTTGCGCCTCCCGATTCCAATCGCTATAAACCATTAGAACTTTATTATTATTACCCATTTTGCCCAACAATTCATATCTTTCACCGTTACTATTAACGCCATTGATACTTTCCATTAAATCGCCGACATTTAGTAATTCGAATTTGGGAATAGCCGCTACTTCTAAATCAAAATTATTAGGGCCGCGGTTGAATAGCGAGGTAATCCTGCGCAGTAAAGTCCATTTTTGCATATCAATTTCAGCCGTTACCAAGCTCTGATCACTAATTTTAGTAATGCGGGAAGTTAGCGTGGCATATCCTGCCCTTGAGGCTCTGATATAATATTCCCCCTCAGGCAAGATAAAGCTGAATCTTCCGCCTTCAGAAATATATGGATTTGCTTGTCCATATGCAGATCCATTCCACACCTCAAAGACCTTATTTATTTTTTTCTCATAAACAGTTAGAGTCACTTCATCAATAATCTCCGCACCTTCAGTTACTAAAATGGAATTTATTTCTCTTGAATAAGTTCCACCGGGACCATTTATAATGCCCACTAATCGATATACTCCGGTTTCAGAGAACTCCAACATGCCGGTCCATAATTTCCTAAAATCCGTTGCGTCATATTCTAAAGTAAATGTTTTATAAATATTTTCAAAGTCGGGATTTTTGTAAGCGTTGACAATAAATGATGTTGCGCCTTTCGCCTCAATCCATAATCTTTGCGCTTCATCTTTTCTAAATTCTATCAACCCCGTATTAATCATCGGCCCTTGTTGAGAAGATAAAACAAATTCATTGGCTCCAAAAATCAAATCTCCCAAATCAATACTAAATGGACAATTAACAGAACCTACAATACTGCCATCGGCCAACCTAGCCCTTACCTCTAAATTATATGTGCCGCTGGGATAATCCGACAAAGTAAATTGAAAAGTGGCGGCGCCTGTTCCCAATCCTTGCACATTTTGTATTGGCCGATAACTCAATCCTCCCGTCAATGAATATTCCAATATGGTATTTGCATCATAGTTTCCATTTAAAAATCCCGAGAAAGTTATATTTTCATCCGAATATTTCACTCCGCAAGCTCCTGTATTAAATCCAATTACATCAGGAACTATCGCAGGTGAAGCAGGAACGGGAATTACAATATTTGTTGGTACCACTAATGGAACAGGTTCGTTATTGCAATTCGTATCACATCCATCGCCGCTTAAAGTATTACCGTCATCGCACTGTTCATTGTCATCCAAGTTGCCATCGCCGCAGAAAGGCGCTGCTTCCGTTTCACATATAGCGCTACAACTATCGCCATTCACATTATTGCCGTCATCACACTGTTCGCCTTCGTCTAAATTGCCATCACCGCAATTCGGCGTAGGTTCTTTGGTACAAATATTGCTACAGCCGTCACCATTTATTGTATTACCATCATCACACTGCTCGCCATCGTCTAAATTGCCATCACCACAATATGGCTGGGGCACAATTTTACATTCATTGCTGCAATAATCATTATTTATATCATTGCCATCATCACATTCCTCTCCATCGTCAATTTTTCCATCACCGCAAAATGGTTCAACGCTACATTGAGCACTACATCCATCGCCGTCATTATTATTGCCGTCATCGCACTGTTCGCCTTCGTCTAAATTATTATCACCGCAAAATGGCTCAACTTCTTCAACTGTACACTGTGAATTACAGCCGTCGCCATCATTATTATTGCCATCGTCACACTGTTCTCCTTCTTCTACTATTCCATCACCACAATATGGGGCTACTTCTGTTTCACAACTTGCACTACAACCGTCGCCATCAGTATTATTGCCATCGTCGCACTGCTCATTGCTTTCTAATATTCCGTTTCCACAAGCTGGCTCAAGCGTACATCTTTTAAAATAACTTTCATTAGCTGTTGTAGTTTTTGTATTGTTAGATATTCGTGCAGTCCAAACTAAATTGCCATTTGTCTCAACATTTACATCATATAAATATCGGCCTGGGTCAAATGTTTGAGGTGGATTAATATCAGTAACGGGTCCGATAAAGTCACTACGTTCGGTTGCAACCGGGTCTGATCCATCCCACTTATATCCAAATTTGGCTAAATATCCATCTCCATCCTCATCAGGGTCAACACACTCTAAAAATATTCCAAAATATGGTTCGATCGAACATTGCGCATTACATCCATCGCCATTACTATTATTGCCGTCATCGCATTGTTCGCCACTATCTAAATTTCCATCGCCGCAATAAGGCTCAATAGTACACTGCGCGTCACAACCATCGCCATTATTATTGTTACCATCATCACACTGCTCGCCCTCATCTAATTCGCCATCGCCACAATATGGTTCAATAACGCACTGCGCATCGCAGCCGTCGCCATTACTATTATTACCGTCGTCGCATTGTTCACCGCTATCTAAATTTCCATCACCACAATAAGGCTCAATAGTACATTGAGCGTCGCATCCATCACCATTGTTATTGTTTCCATCATCACATTCTTCGCCGCCATCAAGATTGCCATCACCGCAATATTGCTCTGTATAAACACAATCCTCTTCAGTAATTTCTCCATCTCCATTTAAATCGGTAATAGGAATAATATCGTTTGGATGACCTGTATGATCGACATTGCCGCTATCTCTACCATTCTCGTCAACCCAGATAATATTATAAGGATTTTGTTGAGAACTAGTCGCATGACAGATTGGTTGATTTATTTCACATTGGTTATTGCAACCGTCATTTTGCACGCTGTTACCATCGTCGCATTCTTCACCCTCTTCTACAATTCCATTACCACAGTGAGTGTTTAAAGTGCAATTGTTTTTACATTCGTCATTATTATTATTATTGCCATCATCGCATTGTTCGCCTTGGTCAAGATTACCGTCTCCGCAATAAGGTTGTATCTCAATTGAACAAGCAACACTGCAACCATCGCCGTCAATATTGTTTCCATCATCGCACTGCTCACCATCATCTAAATTGCCATCGCCGCATAATGGACATATGCAATCTCCTTCTTCTGTACAAGCATTGTTGCGACATAGATTATCTGAACAAATTAAATTATTATCACAGCCAATAGAATCATTACAATAATCATTACAAGCTTCTGGTTTAGTACACTGCGCACTACAACCGTCACCGTCATTGTTATTGCCATCATCACATTGTTCGCCTTGGTCAAGATTACCGTCTCCACAATATGGTTCAATAACGCACTGCGCATCACAACCATCGCCACTACTATTATTGCCGTCGTCGCATTGTTCACCGCTATCTAAATTTCCGTCACCACAATAAGGCTCAATAGCACATTGCGCATCACAACCATCACCATTATTATTGTTACCATCGTCACACTGCTCGCCTTGGTCAAGATTACCGTCTCCGCAATAAGGTTCTTCACACTCACTCATGTCAATCCCTTCACAGGCATTAGACCATAATTCACCCGATCCAGGATGTCCGGGCCTCTGATAGGCCTTAAACATATAATTGCCATCTTGCGTCGGAGTGTAAGATAAAGTATGACATTGCCCGGCTCGTAAGGCAGGAATTTGTCCGCTGCTTATTACTATTCCATCTTTAGGATTACCGGACGCTTTATAATATACTTCGTAATTAGTTGGGCCCGCCATGTCTTTCGAGCCATCGCCATTGCAAACTAGGGCAGTTATTTCCTCGCAGTCACCCGAACAGCCAGACCGAAAGCTAAGCGATGATTTATCCCATAATTCTGAAGCTGCTCCTACATAGTCGGCACTTAACATTCTGCGATTAATCGCACTGCAGTCCTCCCCCTTAATCTTTAAATTTATAGTTTCCAGCGTTGGCTTTTTATCATCGGAACTGACTAATAAAGTTTTTACGCTCAAAGCATCTGATTCTATTAAAAAGTCTTGGATATTTGCATTTACTTCCACCGCAGTATTGTAGCAGTCACTGCATGATCCAACATCCTGCCATTTATTATTTTTATAATATTGCCATCTCTGCCCATCGCCTGATAATTGGTAGTATATTTCTGCGCCGGGAGATTTATCCGCCACTTCTTCAAATTCTAAAATTCTTCCGATAATATCTCCCTGATATTTATCAGAAATTCTCAAAGGATTCAGGAGAATAATACTAGCGCGGTCATTGTTATTTTTCAAAGTCGCTCCGTTTCTATCAACTTTGACCTTAGTTAAGTCATAAGAAAAATTGGTTTGACTGGTATAATCCAGCTTATCTGAATACACGTCTCCGACACTCTTGCCATTGAAATATACCACCGCAGCAATTGCGGCGATAAGAACGACAGACACCATTATCAGAAAGGCTGTAACTCTTCTGAGTTCTTTTTGTTTCGGGTTAAGTTTTTTTGTCATAAAAATATATTAGATTATTTTTTACCAGTCTTTTTAATATATAGCACATATGCTCCAAAAACCGCGGATAAAAGCGCAATGATTGAAATAATCAAGAAAATACTTAATAGTTGCTGCCTTGCATCCTCAAATAAAATATTAGTGGGGATACCAACAGAAACCATGCCGATAATTTTCCCATTTACATCTTTAACCGGCTTGTATGAATTATAGTAGGTAACTCCCAGCCTTTCGGTATCAATCTTTAATCTTTCACCATTTTTTAAAACTTTTTCCAATACGTTTTTATTTGTTTCACTGCTTCCCGCCCAGCGCGATACATTGTCTAACGTATAAATTGTGGTAGCCGATCTTTTATCATTAACAAATATGGTTACATCTAAACCGGTCCGTGATTTTATATAATCGGCAAAAGCGTTATCAAAAACATATCCTACTTCAACCACGCCCTTAACTTCGTCATTCTCCACTACCGGATATAATGATCTTACTACTAAAATATCAACCAATACGGCACTATCTACTTGATATGATTTAACCGGACTTTTTTCTTTTATCGCGTAAGCAAGCAGGCTGTCATCAGTTAATACCCTGCCTCGATCCCTTTCATCATTGGGACTGGCCACTATTTCTCCGTATTTATTAAAGATCCTAATCCGATCCACATTGGTTTTATTTAAATAATCCGTTGTATTTTTTAATAATAAATTATAGTCCTCGCCATCAATTAAGGAAATTATTTCTTTATCTTCCGCAATCAAACTGGCAATTAACATGGAAACATTTGAACGATCTAACATAATTAATTCCTTCGTATCGGCGCCCTTTTCCATTAAATCCAAATTATTTTTTTCTACAATTTTAAATAAAAATATATTAAAGATTAAAGACCCTAGGGTGGCAACAAAAATTATTGCAGCTAAAAAAACAACAAATATTTTTAAAAGCCTTCTGATTTTTATATAAGCCCAAGCCCAAGATCCTAAAAATACAAATGCCAGAGCAAGAAAAACTATAGTAGCATGCCATACCCAGCTATAATCCAAAGCCATATTCCTAAAAAACAGCAAATCCGATTCAGGCAATCTATGTAAAAAGGAACTTACAAGGGCCAATGCCAAAAAAACAAACCCGAGAAGCGGACACAAATTTTGGCATTTTATCCCAATGGTTTTTCTTTGTGCCAAATATCTTTTTACTTGGATAACCATAGTAGCGAGCGTGAAAACAAAAGCCAGCAAAATTAGAGCAAGTATCACATAAACAGTAAGATTAAAAAAAGTCAAAATTACGGAAACAATTCCCACAACCAATAAAATAGTAAAAACAATTATTAATAAATTGCGGTTTCTCGGTTCACGAAATTCCTTTACAAAATTAAATTCTTGGTATTTCTTGTTAGCTTTTTCCTTAATATTTGCCAATTGTGAAAGCAGCGGCTCTGCCCTTACGCCGCGAAAGATGCTGTATAGCCCCACGGCCGCAAAAGCAAAGATTAAGACCGAAATAATTTCAACGTCTAAATATTTTCGTTCCAGAATAAAAAAGAAGCAGGAAATTGCCAACAGCATAAAACCTAATGCGCGCCAAATGGTTCTTAATTTTTTTTCAAATCGGTAAGTAATCGCAAACAAAACTGCTGTTGAAATACATACCAAAATCGCAAAAACACTGACAACAAAAAAGAAGAACTCAAATGCAAAGATTCTCATATAATTTGTTTATTAATTGTAATTTGTTTTTTATATGTTTATTAAATTTACAATATTATACCAAAAAAATAAAATATTAGCAAAATAAGAGCTTACCGTCTGTGGATAACATATTATCTTTTTTTACTGTGTTTTTCCCGCCAATTTTTAATTTTTTTATGGTCTCCGGAAAGTAAAATCCGCGGAACCGAAGCGGTTTTTTTTATTCCCTGCCAATCAACATATTGAAATTTATCCGGCCGAGTATATTGAGGATATTCAATAAAACCTTTTCTGACAAAAGTTTCTTCAGCCAAAGATATTTCTTTCCCCACCACTCCCGGCACCAATCGAGCGATCGCGTCAATCATCACCATGGCTGGCAGCTCCCCGCCGGTCAGCACATAGTCTCCGATTGAAATTTGTTCGTCTACCAATTTATTTATTCTTTCATCCAAACCTTCGTACCGGCCCGCGATTAAAACGATATGCTTAAGCTTGATATATTTTTTGGCCATCGCCTGATCAAACTTCTTGCCCTGCGGCGATAATAAAATAATTTTTCTAAATTTCAAGCCCACTCTGCTGCGAGAGATAATCTGTTTCAAATTTCGATAAATCGGCTCTACTTTCAATACCATGCCCGGTCCTCCTCCATAAGGCTTTTCATCAGTTATCCGGTGCTTATCTAGTGCATATTTTCGGATATCATGGATATTAATTTTAATAAGGCCTTTTTGCTGCGCTCGGCCCATAATGCTTTTATTGAGGTATCCGGGAAACATATCCGGGAAAAGAGTTAGAATATCAAATTGTAATTTTGTCATTTTTTATATATAAAAACCCGCGGTACCATTAAGATATCACGGGTTTTTTATTAAGTAAATGTAGTAATTTTTAAAGTTTTAAATCTTCAACTACATCATCTGAAGCTTCTTGTGAAACTTCTGCGGCTGGAGCTTTTGGAGACCTCTTAGAACCTTCCGGCTCATTGATTTTTAGGTTTACTCTCGCATTGTTTTTAGCTCCGACAACTTTAAGCAATGTTCTGATTGCTCTAGCTGTTTGGCCTTGACGACCAATGATTTGACCCATGTCTGCTGGATCAACGTCTAGGGTAATTAATACACCCATTTCGTCAATTTTTCTTTCGGCTTTTACCACTTCTGGTTTGTCTACTAACGCTTTTACCACGTACTCGACAAACTGTAAGTCTTTATTTTCTTCTGCCATACTTTTTCTTTAGTTATTTATTTACCTTATTCTGCAATAAGCAGTTTAATTACACACTAGCTGGTCGACCTTTTAGGTCTAACATTAGACACTATAAGTTGCTAGCTTAGTAACTATTCTACTAAATTGTATTATTTTTGTCAATCAATTATTTGGCGTCTTCCGGCTTTTTTGCGCTAACTTCTTTTTTCTTTTCAACTTTTTCCGCTGCCGGCTTTGCTTGCTCGGCCTTAATTTCTTTTTTTGCCTCTACGGGTTTTTCTTCCTGCTTGCTTTCACCCGCTACCGCTTTTGTTTTATCTTCTTCTGCCGGCGCATTCTTTTTAGCGCTTTTCTTATGCTTCTTCATGTGATCAATATAGCGGTCATATTGCTTAGTTAAATTTTCCGGCAATAAGCTTTGCTTCTTCAAAATTCCCAACATCGTCAAGGACGGCTGCGCACCCTTTTCCAACCAATATTTTATCTTTTCTTGGTTTATTTTAACATTATCCTTATCAATCCTAGGATAATAAGTTCCTAATTCTTCAAGAAATTTACCCTTGGCTGATTTTTCTTTTTCCGCTACGACAATTCGATAAATTGCCTGATTCTTTTTTCCCACTCTGGATAATCTAATTACTAACATAATATTTTAATTATTTGGTAAGCTATCTAATTTGACAGATAATAATTTTGAGATTCCAGATTGTTCCATGGTAACCCCATATAACAAGCTGGCCCTTCTCATGGTTTCTCTGTTGTGAGTTATTATAATGAATTGTGATTTATCGGCAAGAGAAGTTACGATATCGGCGTAGCGAGAGGAATTTGATTCGTCCAGCGCGGCATCCACTTCATCCAAAACCATAAAGGGCGCCGGGTTATTGGTAATAATCGCAAAAAGCAGCGCAATTGAAGTTAAAGCCCTTTCCCCTCCGGAAAGCATGCCTAGATTTTTTAATTTCTTGCCCGGCGGAGTGGCCAGTATTTCTATCTGTTCTTCTTCTTTAAATTTAGCGCCGCCGGCATTAATTTCTTCCGTTTCCTCCTGATCATCATGATCTACGCCTTCTTTAACTCGGACTTTTTTCTTAATTAATTTTGCCCGGCCGCCGCCAAATAACACTTCAAAATATTTTTGAAACTGCTCATTGATGTTTTTGAAAGCAATATTGAATTTTTCATTGATGGTTTCATCCAATTCGGCAATAACTTTTTTCAAAGATTCCATGGCCTTTTCCAAATCGTCTTTTTGGCCGAAGAGATATGTATATCTTTTTTCACACTCCTCGTATTCAGTCACCACTTGCGGGTCTATTTCTCCGATCGCAATCATTTGTTTTCTCATTTTTCCAATTTTTTGCTTCAATTCTTGTTCTCTTTCTGGAAGGATAGAAAGCGGATTTTTTTCAAATAAGATAATCAATTTATGGTACTCTTCTTGGGATGTATTATCCACTATCTCATCAACAATCAGCTTCCGGTCGTTTTCCAATCCGGCCATTTTTATCTGATTTTGATTAATATTGTTTCGGACATTGTTTAATTTCTCTTGGAAATCTCGATATTCTTTTTCCATTTCAAACAAATCTTTGCGAGCGCTTCTTTCTTTTATTCTTTCCTGTTTCAGCTCCTCTTCAATCCGAGTAACTTCTTCGGTGATCGAATCAAACTTTTTTTGCCAAACCTCTTTGTCCAGCGATAATTGTTTTAACGCCAAATTTTCTCCTTCATCCTCGCTGGTAAAATTTTCCATCCGGTCCGTTATTTCTTTCAGTTCTTTTTCGTTTTTTCCCGCTGCTTGCTGCTGATTTTCAATTTTATTATCAATTACCGCCAATTTAATCTTAATGTCCGTATTGTCCTGTTCCAATTCGATCTTATGCTTGATAATATTTTCTAGCTGGCCTTGGATTGAGCGCAGCTGCTCTTGATCAAAACTTGATCCGCCGGTTCTGTCTTTGACTCGCCTAAATATTTCCTTAATTTTGCCCCGGACGCCCTTTGCTTTTTGCTTTAATAATTCCAAATCGTCTAAATTTTTGCAGTCTTCAACATCAGCAAAAAAATTATTTTGGATATCGCTTAACTGGCTGATATCCTGATTAATTTCCATAAGCCCGCCGCTTTCAGCCTGACTCCGCAGCGCTTCCAAATCGCCATCCAGCACAATCTTTTCTTTATCAATCTGCTCAATCTTATCAATATTGGATGCCATTCGTTCCTGCAAATCGTTTTTTTCCGCTTGTAAATTTTTAAGATCATTAACAATAATGTTTTTTTCTTCGGTGAGCGACGACCGGCTTTTTTCAAAATCACCCCAGCCGATTGATAAATCTTTTTGCGTTACCGCTTCGATCCTTCCTTCAATCATCGCCAATCTTTCCCTATGGCTGTTTTTTTCGCCGTTTAATTTATTTAACTTATTTAGCAGCTCATCCTCGCGGCTGTAATCAATATTTTCTTCCGCTTGATTTAGTTTCAGCTTAATATTATTAATTTCTTTCTCTATGTCTTTTTCTTGCTGTAAATATACCGCGCCTTCTGCCGCCGCTGCATCAATTTTTTCTCGATTTTTATTCCATAAATAATTAAAATACTCTTCCTGCAAAACTTTCAGTTCCTGCCTGATTTCATCTTTTTTCATGGCGCGACTAGCTTGCCTTTTTAGTGAATTTCGCCGCGGTCCGATTTCATTCAGTAAATCGCCCACCCGCACTAAATTATGCTTTGTGCGCTCCAGCTTATTAAGACTGGAATTTCTTTTTAATTGAAAATGCTTAATGCCCGCCGCTTCTTCAAACATTTCCCGCCGTTCTTTCGGGCCTGATCGTAAAATCACATCAATCATCCCCTGCCCGATCACGCTGTAAGTTTTTTGGCCGAAACCCGCCTTGGCCAACAATTCATGGATATCCAGCAGGCGCACCTTGCTTCTATTTAATAAATATTCGCTTTCCCCGCTGCGATATAGCCTGCGCGTCAAAACCACTTGCGAATAATCGATCGGCACTCGGCTGTCTTCATTATTTAAATACAAAGAAACTTCCGCCATGCCCATCTTTCCTTTTGCATTTGAGCCGGCAAAAATAATATCTTCACTTTTTTTGCCGCGAAGATTTTTTATGCTTTGTTCTCCCATTACCCACCTGATGGCATCCGCCACATTACTTTTTCCGGAACCGTTCGGGCCGACAATAGCCGTAATGCCCCGATCCAAATTAATAGTAGTCTTGGGAGCAAAAGACTTAAATCCTTGTATTTCAAGCTTCTCTAAATGCATTTAAATAAATTAAACCAAGGGACCAGGTAGTCCCATATTTAATTTAAATATATATAATATTTGATTGATAGGCAATAAAAAACGTAGCCTCAGACTGTGATCTATTTTCGATAATGAATTTTTTTTAATCAGTTATCGTGTAATTAAAAAGCTTAGCGGTAAATTGCTAAGCTTATGGTTAATTATGAACGCAGGTACTCCTGAAATTGTTCCTTGATCCATTCGTCTAGGTTTTTATCGGAACTATTTTCCTTGATATTTATAATAAACGGCCGCCTGCCGGCTACCGCAAATACGTGCCAATGCCCTTGGCATTTGGAACAAATATATTCGCTTGAATCAGACAGATACTCCCAGCTCTGCTTTTTTAAAACCGGCACTAACTCTCCGCAGCCCGGACAAATCAAGTGAGTATACATTTTATCCCTCCTCCTGAAAGATCAATTGAAATTTGCCGTCAATATTACAATATAAGCAATCAAAAATACAGCGTCAATGAAAAACAGCTATTAAAAGCTGTTTATGCGATCAGGGTGCGAATAAATTCCATAATTAATATTTTCCTTTTCACGTGAAATTGAATTTCGCCGCCCTCGATGGTCGCCAGGTATAAAAAATCATCCTCTCTAAGCAGCCGCTCAAGAATTAATTTATCCCGGGCTATCATCAGTAAGCACTTCACGCCATGTAACAAAGCGGCTTTGCGCTTATCGGGCATAAATCCTTGAACCTCGTTGCAGCTGCGACGATCAAGGCCGCTATCACAAAGCAGCACCAGCCTGGCTTCATTATCCTCTCTAAGTAAATTATCCCGCAAAAACATCAAAGTGGCGTCTTCATATAAAGGATAACTTTTTTCTCCGGTGATAATAGACATGTCATATTCCCAGCCGGCCTTGACGCATCTAATCACTACAATCTTTTTAGGATCAATTTCCGGCTCCATTAATTTTCGGACCTGATCGAATAAATTTAAAGTCTGGCTCGCAACCATCTATCCTCCTTTTTTGATGTTAAGGTGCCATTTAAAAAATAACCGCCAAAATAAATATTACAATCATAATAAAAGCGATTATCAACTTCACCAATGATCCCCCCAAAATACCCAGTAGCGCTCCGCCCCCGGATTTTAACGATGAAGCAAGATCGCGCCCCGACAGCAACTCGCCTAAAATAGTTCCCGCAATAAAACCGATCAGCAGACCAAAAATGCTTCCTCCCAGCAAACCCAAAATGCCACCGATGATTCCGCCAATAATGCCATATTTCGTCGCTCCCAGTCTTTTGGCGCCGACGATTGTGGCAAAATAATCTATCAAAGTTATTATCAGCGCCAATATCAAAAGAGTTAAATAAGTCCACCCGGAAATATTTTCAAAACCGTCATAAAGCCCATATACCAAAGCGCCCAATAAAATAAAAACCACATCGGGCAAAAATGGTACGAAAATTCCGACTACGCCGACCGCCATCAGCGCAACCACCAAGGCTATGATGATAATTGTTAGAAATATTTCCACTTTTTTAATTTAATATTTTCTACGTGTTGCAGGCTATATGTTATATGTCAACTTCCTACAAAAAGACAGGATCTAATCCTGCCGTTTTTTACTCGATTAGCAATATATTATTTTTTCCATTTGTCGTCCAGGAGCGCATCCTTGGCCGCGCTGACTTGTGCCTCTTGCTTGCTTGGCCCCTCGCCTTCTCCGATTTTTTTATCTTCTACTAAAACAGCGACTTTAAATTTTTTGGCGTGGTCGGGGCCCCATTCGTCTATCACCTGATACCCGGGAGTAATGCTGAATTTTTCCTGAACCAGCTCTTGCAGTTTGCTTTTAGGATCCAAATATAATCCTAGCTCTAAAATACGCGGCAGTTCGGAAATTATTTTATCGGTAATAAATTCCCGCGCCTTTTCATAGCCTTGGTCTAAATAAATTGCGCCAATCAGCGCTTCAAAAGCGTTGGCTAATATTATTTCCCGCGCCTTGCCGATATCTTTGGCTTCGCCTCGGCTCAAAAAAAGATAATCGTTAATGCCCAGCTGTTGAGATTTTTCGGAAAGCATAGTGGAATTTACCAAAGCCGATCTCCAATTGGTCAGCTCGCCTTCCGGATTGGGATATTTCAAAAATAAATGGTCGGTTACCACCAGTTCCAGCACTGCATCACCCAAAAATTCCAGCCTTTCATTATGATCCAGAGGGAAATCCTTATTCTCATTAATATATGAACGATGCACCATCGCCTGGCGCAAAAGATCAATATTATTAAATTTAAGGCCGATGTTTTTCTCTAGTTGAGTTATTTTTTTCACCATGCTTATTTATCCTTTTTATTATCTTCTTCCGCTTCTTTGGCTAATTCTTCTTCGTCCAAAACTTTTTCCGCTTGAGCTTTCGACTTATTCTTTTTTTCATCCAATTCTCGAAAAATCGTTCCCAAAACTCCGTTAACAAACTTTCCCGAAGACTTTCCCCCAAAGGCCTTGCCCAGTTCAATCGCTTCATTAATGGCAACCTTGGGAGGAATATCCTCGGAATATTTCAATTCATAAATACCCAGGCGGAGCACATTTCTATCCACCATGGTAATCTGATCAATTGGCCATTCCGGAGCTGTTTTTTCTATCAGCTTATCAATGTAGGTTGATTTTTTTATCACTCCGCGCACACTGTCAACAATATACTGCCGGTCTTCTTTGTTTGTATTGGAAGCAAATTTTTCAATATTTTCAATAATGTATTTATCGATATTTTTACTGTCTTTGCCATAAAAATCCCACTGATACAGTGTTTGCATCGCGATAGTTCTAAGCAGATGTCTGTTGGCCATAATTTTATATTATTTTTTATTTTTTTTGCGCTTTTTCAATTGCCTTAATCTCTTCGCCAGTCAAATAATACTCCGACTTGCCTTCTTTAATCGGCTTGGAATATACCCTCGTACCTTCCCGGCCATGCAAACTGGAAATTACCACGCCGGAATTATTGGCGTTTAATAAAGCAATGCAAAAACTTTGATCGCCGCCCGTATCCTGAAAAGGATTAAAGCGAACCGTTGCGACCTTGGTAATGCTCACCATGGCAATTTTTCCCAATTGATCCAAGGCTTCTTGAATTTTTTTTATTTCTTGCTGGGCATCTTCACTTAATTTTAAGCTTTCCTCCAATAGGGCCTCGATCCCCTTTTTCCGCGCTTTTTTTAGCAGTTCTTCTTTTTCTTTAAGATACGAAAAAAACCGAAATGACAGATAAATAAGCCAGCCGATAAGAGCGGCCAAAAGAACGAAAATTATGATTAATAAATTATTTTGCATATTATTTGATTACTATAAAAAATTATAAGGTCAAACCGATCTAATGTCAAAGTGAATAAATCTTAATTAATATTTTATCGGCTTGCGCATAGCGCTAAAATGTATCATACTAAAGTATTCAGCTTGCGCAATAAATATGAATAAATACTTAGAATTTGAAATTGATTTTAAGGAAGTGGATTATTTGATTAAAAATACCAATCTTTCGTTTGATTTTATTATCCTTGATTCACTAAAAAAATTAAAGACCGCCTGCATTAAAAACCGGGTTAAAAACACCTTATTCGGCATTAATATCGGTCCGAATGAATACTTAGACC
The DNA here is from genome assembly GCA_041749335.1 of Patescibacteria group bacterium. Lineage (GTDB taxonomy): Bacteria > Patescibacteriota > JABMPQ01 > JABMPQ01 > JABMPQ01 > JBGTBM01. The sequence goes on along the minus strand of JBGTBM010000007.1, from coordinate 70,015 downwards.
GACTGCTGGGCAGCGATATGATCAACCGCGCGATTTATTTTAAAAGGTTGGGCTTTGATTTCGTCAATTTGAATATTGTCCGCTACCTGGCTATTTCATATTTTAATAACCAGCCTAAAAAAGATGAAGTTGGCCGCTCAATTTCCAAAAGCCATTATGATGCCTATAAAGAATTTTTTAATAAACTAAACGGCAAGCTGGATTTTACCATCCATTTGCCCACCGACGATTTTATTTATACCGATCCCCAAGACAAACTTTTTAATAATTGCGTACACTTGGCAAATAAAATCAGCCGAGATATTCCGCAAAATATTTTACCGCTAAGTTTTCACGCCTACCGCGTTAAAAAAAGCTCCGATATGGCTCAAGATTTGGAGAAATCCCGCAACAAAACAGTTGAGCTCATTATCCGCACCGCAAAATATTTGGATCACCTGGAGCGAAAAAATAAATTAAAAATCACGCTCTCACTGGAAATGCTTAATCAGGAGTTGCCATCATCTCATTATATCAGATATTGCGTATCACCCCATCAAGTGCTGGAAACTTATTATCAAGCGATGGAAGAAGATCAAACAGGATTGGTAAAAAAATACTATGACGCGGGCGCTTTTTCCGTAACCTTTGATGTCGGTCATTTCTTGCTGGATCAAAAATTTCAATCTTTCATGGCCGGCAAAGAAAATTATCAGCTAAACCATACGCTCTATCATGGATTTGAAGATTTCAGCAAAAGAATTTCCTTGTTTCATATTTCCGGAATTATCGAAAAAAAATATCTCTACCAATATTTGGATCAACGGCGTTCCGATGAGTTCCTGTCCAAATTTGATAAAGAATATACGCATCACTGCCCCTTTTTAATTTCCGATGCCGCCAAAGTTGGCGAAGTTTTAAAACAAGTTGAAATTTTCAGCAATATTGAAGATAATGTTTTTTCCAATCTGGCCTAAAAAAAGAGTGAGAATAAATCTCACTGCTAATTATCATCGGTAATTTCGGTTTCAAGCATTCTCAATAAACCTTCAAGTATTTTAATTACTTCCTCTTTAGAATACGATCCTTGTTTTCTTCTCTTAACCTCCTCAATAGTAATTTTTATTTCTACCAAAGCTCCTAACGACCAATTCTGCACCGCCCCCGACAACACTACTAGTGCCTCTAACGCCTCATTTATTTCCGGAGAAGTATAAAAAAACCTGACCAATTCATTGAAAGATAACCCGGAAAATTTTGACTCATGCGGCAAAGATATTTTGATTTTATCCATTTTCCCAAAATTCCAAAATTTCCCACAGCCCATTAAAAGTTTAAATAATTTTATTGGGGGGCTATTCCTAAAAGTTGCAAAAATCTCTTCTTTGGCAGCCATCGCATCATACGCCCAGCGCAATATTTGATCTTTTTCCCTAGAACTGGCATGCGTTTGGGCTAATTTTTCATGAAATTCCGCCAGCGCCTCTTTATACCGCAAGTGTTTCGCCTTTACTAAATGAGGTGGAGATTCTCCATCTTTAAATTTACGATATAATATATCAGATGACGCAACTTTGATCGCCAAACCTCTAAGATCCGGCATTGTTTCCTCCCGTCTTTCAAAGAACAAGCTTGATATAAAAAATAGTTAATTTAGATGATTTTGTCAATAAAAAAGCGAGTATGGCTCGCTTATTTTTTTTCAATTAATTCGTCTTCGATCTGATGAAATACTGCCTGAATCATTTTTGCTATTTGCTCTCGGGGAATTTTGTCTTGCTCCATTTTCCGCGCCCGAGTAGCTAAAAGCAGAAATTCAATCAGAATAGATTGCGACCACCGAAGTGCATGATCCGCCATAATACCCAAGACATGCATGGCTCGATCAGGATTGGGATTGGTTTCTAAAAACTCTTCCAGCTGATCTAGGGTCATGTGATTGAAAGATTCGTCTTCATCTTCAAAACTTCCATGATCGATCGGCTTTATTCCGGCGAAATGCCAGCGCTTTCCATAATCAAAAAATTTCTTAAAAACTCGCGCCGTGGGCAAATACGGGAACAATTCAGTCAAATAATCTCTGGCTTTCAAATATTCCTCGCATTCAGCCAGGATTAATGCCTGTTCCTTCTCGCTTATTCCAATTGCCGCCGCGATTTCATCAAATTTGGCCACAGCGTCTTGATAAGCCTTTTCGGCCTTTTCAATCATTGATGAAGGAGCTTCCATATTTTTGAAACGCTCCAGCTGAATTTTACGGTTTTTTACCCGATATCCCCAATCTCTAAGTTCGCTTTTCATCCGACCTCCTCCTGTGAAAGAACGTTAAGATTAATTTATTTTATGCCAATTAAGATATTCGTCAATAAAAAAACCGAATACGGCCAATATTCGGTTTTATGATTTAATTAATCTACAAGCTCAACTCGCCAATCCTCGGTAAATTCCACCGCCGCTTCTTCTCCGTTCCACCAATAATTGTAAGCGAAGTAGTGCGCGTTATTCAACACTTCCAAATTCCTGCCGCGGGTAATAATAATATGCTCGCCATCGGTTTTGGCAAAATGCAGATTGCGGGTATTTTCATAGCGTCCCCAAGTGGGATCTACTTGCGTCCAGCCCGCGCCCGGCAAATATACTTCGGCCCAATCATGTTTGACATCGGCCGGCACCTTGGCATCTTCCGCGTAACCCAGTCCTTCCAAAAATCTGGCCGGCACTCCCGCCGCCCGCGATAATCCCAAAAATAAATCGGTAAAATCGGTACAATCGCCGGAAAGTTTATTAAAAGCATTTAAAGCGCCCTGATCTTGAGGCACATAACCTTCATAGGTCACGCTATCCGCCACATAATCATAGATATCTTTAGCCGATATGCATTTATTTTTATCACCCTTAGCTAAATTTTGCGCTTTGGTTTTTATGGTTGGATTATCCGATTCAATATATTTTTCCGCAGATAAAAATCCATCTACCAGCTCGCCGTCGCACTTGGTTAAATTATAATCCAGGGCGTTAACTTTGACCTGATATTCGGCGGTAATCGCAAATTTTTCGCCCACCTTCAAGCCGGGCAGATCAAAATGGGCATACTTATTATTATCATCATCCCCAATCACATCATAACCGGCTGCCGCTTGAATATTTTCGCTGATCACATCTTGATAGGGTTCAATGTCTTTGATCATCGCCATGCGCAGATCTATTTTGGACGCATCGCCCTGGCCGTTATTGGTTAGCACCACTTTTTCAGTAACTTTATAGGTGTTGGATTCTAAGACTTGATATTTCTGGCCGTCCGGAAATTCTGTTTGCACTTCCTGATACTCCCGGTAGTCAATTTCTTCATCCGACTGCAGAGTGTCCAAAGGATTTTTGGCTGAATCTTTATAAATCTTCCAGCCGATAAGACCGGCAATGATTATAAAAATCATAAAAATAATTGAACATCCCAAACAAGTCCAGAGCCACCATTTGGATTTTTTCTTTGGTTCTTGCACGCCAGCAGCCGGAGCGGGAGCAACGGTTTCCGCGGGAGCTTCGGGTGCGGGCGGATTTTCCACTGCCTTTAACGGTTTTGCTTCACTTGGTTTTTCCGCCGCCTGTTTGTTATCTAAATTTTTTTCTGCCATAATATTATTTTTATTTACTATATATTTCTTATATCATATAAATATTTTATTTTGAGGGGATAAAAAAACCAGCGCCTGAAATGGCCTGGTATATGCTGCTTTCTATTCCACTTTTAAATAAATTACGCCTTGGTATTTTTTCCGGATCCCCGACACTCACTGCAGATGACTTTCCGCACCAAATGTTTGTCCCGATTCCACATCAACAATCCGCTACTTATCACTGCCATACAATCATCTTCTCGAATTTCTCTTTCCTGCTCGCCTTGGCCCCGGCAGCTAAAACATTTATCCGGATTCTCTAATTTCCACTTTCTATCCTTTGCCTTTTGCCCGACAAGTCTTTCAAATATATTATATCCGAGATAAGAGAAAATAGATCCGGCAAAAAACGCAATCAATGCAATATAAAAGAGCTTCATCGCTATCCCTCCCTTTTGGAACTATTTAAATCATATATTACTTAAATAAAATTTGCTAGTTTTTTATTAATAACTTGGAACTAAACCTGATCTACAATCATAATTTCCCTTTATATATCTATTATATTCTGTTCCAAAGGAATCAGTCTTTTTATAGTTATCCCAAACTTCATCCGGCATTCCGCAATAATGGTAATATGTATTATCTAATTTAATAATCATATAATCATTATCATCATCGTACCAGGCTCCTTCAACAAATGAGCTATCTAAAGTGTTTAAGTATTCAAATGCTTGATTAGATAAATCTACTTTGTCATCTCTATATTTCACGCTGACAATATTTGATGTAGTGCATCCTAAGAAAATTACCAAAGTGAACAACAATGAAATAATTCTTATTCTTATAGACCTATTCATAACTTATTTTTTTTATAATTTGCTTGATCCCTTCGTATTTTTATCTCCTCTAGGGTTAATTTTCTATTTGCCATATTAAATTTAATTTAATTGTTTAGTCTTAATTGGCTTTTAATATTTCTTAAATTATCGTTTATCTCTTTTAGCTCATCAGCAATAGTGGTATCTTGTTTGAAGCGATTGTCTGTATCTCCTCCCAGGTTTTGACTTACGGTGTCCAGTTTGTCATTAAGTCCAACAAGCTCTACATTGGCTTTATTTATAGTCAATAGCACTAATAATATAAGTCCGATTATCACTATAAATAAAAGTGTATTAAATATTAATATTCCTCTATAAGACTTATGCTTCCCCTCTAGCGTGGGAGACGGGGGAGTATTAGCTTTCTTTTCGGGTTTTGATGGTATTAATACCATAGTTTTTATTATTTAATTTTTATTTTTATATTCTACTCTCATTTTTACTCTCATTCTTACATTGTTATACAACGTTGCAATAACCTTATAACTTCCAAATCCTAATAAAAATAAACCAGAAATAAATATATAATCATTATCTAATAAATTTAATAGGTAACCTCCTAATAAAATAACAACCCCAATGAATAAATATATTGCCCAATATAATATTTTTCCTAGTGTTGGCTGGTCTCCGACCACTATTTGTAAAAATAACATTGCTTCCTCTTTGTTAAGTCCTCTTTTTACAAGATAATCAATAATGCTTTCCTCACTTTCATTAGTCCATACTTTCTTTTCAAGCTCATCATAATCAATTAGCTTCGCCAATTCTTGTTGTCTTTTTCTCTCCTCTTTGTTTAAATACATTTTTTTAATTATCCTATAAAATATCTATTTCCTATAATTAGCGTTATCGGTAGTTAGAGCGTTATTTCCTTATTTATCTAGCCCGTTTTCTCTTAAACAAATTTTATAATATCCATCATATTGAGTAATAAAATAAGTTTGGTCTGGTCTGTCTGCTATCTTCCTAGCGTTTTCACTTGCTTGCTCATTGCATTTGCCGTAAATCCTTGCGGGTCTATACTCATACCAATAAAATGCAAGTCCTAAAATAATAACGGCTAGTAGCACAATCAAGATAACACTTAATTTTTTACTCATATATAATTAATTATTTTTTAACGCTTTCAGTAAAGCGGGACGCTATACCTAGTGTCTCGTTGGTATTATAGTCTCGCACATAAACCTCCCTTATTCCAAAAAGTTTATTTCCAACGTCTCTCATTAAATATAAAAACTCCTTCTTTTCTTGATATCCATTCATATTCCAATCATCTAAAGTAATTCTTAAATACATAGCGTCAAAGCTGGCATCCACTTCATAGTCTCTAATATAGTTTATAGCTATAAAATTATCCCAGGTTTCCTGTGCGTGTTGTATTTCCTCTGCAGTATATGTCGGTGTCTCCGCTTTATCAGCTTCCTCCTCTACCTTTTCCGTTTCTTTATTGGTATCTTGCTGTAATTCCTGGCTTTTCTCCTCTACCTGCTGTGGTATTTTCTCGGCTTCTTTTTTATCCGCTGTGGTGCAAGCAATAGTTATCCCAGCAAACAATATTGCTATGGTTAAGATAATTAATACATGTAATTTCTTACTCATTTTTTTGGTTATTATTTAAAAATTTACTTCCTAACTTGGTTTGTAGTTACCCTAAAGGGTCTTATGATTTAGTTTGTCTTATTGCCACCACAAGCCCTATTAATAATGCCGTGCCATATATACTCATCAAGGCCGTATAAGCAATATCTTGTATACTGTAACATTTTGTATTCTCAAGACGCTCAATTAAGAATATGGCTATTAAAAATACCACTATCAGTAACGCTCCTCCAATTTTTTCTAGTTTGTTATTCATTTATTTTAAAAATTTACTTCCTTAAAAGTTCCATAAAGGCGTGGTAAACATTTTATTAATAAAAAAACCCATATTAAAAAATATCGGTTACAAACATAAGTATAATGTATATTTAATTTTCACTTTTTATTTTTATTTTCTTATTTATATTATAGCAAATTTTTGGCTTAAATTCAATGCGATATTATTTCTTCAACGCCAAAAAACTAATTATTATTCTTGCCTCGCCTGGTTGAGAATAAATAAATCAAAAGCCCAATTGATATCAGAACCGGCAGGATGCTTAAGATCTGTCCCATGGATAAAAAAAAGTCCGCCGAGATAACATGCCGCTCTTTCCAAAATTCAACTCCAAAGCGAGTGGTAAAATATAAAAAGATATAGATCGCCATTAGAAATAGCCGAGGGAGCTTTTGGTAAAACTTCAGATAGATAATGATGAGGATTATAAAAATCAAAAAGTTTAACAGCGCTTCATACAGCTGGGTCGGATGCCGGGGAAAATCTTCGCCCAGTTTTTTAAAAACTACGCCCCAGCTGCCATCCGTCGGCTTGCCGATGATTTCCGAATTGAAAAAATTGCCCAAGCGAACAAAGGCGGCGGTAACAGGCATCCCGATTGCCAAAAGATCCGCGTACTTGGTAAATTTTATTTTATAAACTTTGGTCCAAATAAGATAAGCGATAAAAACTCCGATCGCCGCGCCGTGGCTCGCGAGTCCTCCGTGCCAGATTTTAATAATTTCCGCGGGATTCTCCAGATAATAGCTTAAGTTATAAAAAATAATATGCCCCAACCTCGCTCCAATAATCATGCCCAAAAGCAAATACAAAGCCAGGCTCTCTAGGTGTCTTAAATCTTTTTGCTCTCTTTTGAAAATCCAATAAGTCAAAAGTAAAGTTAAAATAAAACCGGTGACAAAAAGCAGGCCATACCACCTGATGGCAAACGGCCCAAAGCTTATTATTTCCGGTGATATGTTGTGTTCCAATATCATAAATATTATAATTTATACATTTTTTAAAAATTAACCCTTCGACAATTCGACAAGCTCACTGCAGGCTCGCTCAGGGATTAATTTTTTTAGTTCAGAAATTAATATTTATTGCCTGAGCGAAGCAAAGCGGAGTCGAAGGCTCTTTGTCTTCATATTATTGCCTGAGCGAAGCGGAGCGGAGTCGAAGGCTATCTGCCTATTCCTATTTTTTCCATTCTCCCTTTATTAATTTCTTTTTCTTGTCTCTGGTCCAGCCCTTTATTTGTTTTTCTCGATATCTCGCTTCATCAAAATCCTCATACTCTTCTAAATATACTAACTTTTTAACACCGTGTTTTGAAGTATATTTACTGCCATGCCTAAATAAATGCTGCTCAAATCTGACTGAAGGATCCCAAGTTAAACCCGTATAATAAGAATTATCTAAACACTCAATGATATAAACATACCATTTCCATCTTCTTGCCATAGATGTTGAATATTGCTGAAAAAATTAACCCTTCGACAATTCGACAAGCTCACTGCAGGCCAGCCCATGGATTAATTTTTATAGCTTGGGGATTTATATTTAAATCTCGATGATTAATTTTTATTATAAACCACGCGATAGATCGCTCCGGCGCGATCATCACTAATGAACATCGCTCCACCATTATCAAATTCTACATCAACCGGTCGTCCCCAAGCGCTGCCATCCGATTCCAGCCAGCCGGTAACAAAGTTTACGGTTTGAGAATCTTCTCGGCTTACGTCCAGACGGACTACTTTATATCCCGTGGGCGCGGTCCGGTTCCAGGAACCATGGAATCCGATAAACATGTTGTCTTTTAGTAAATCCGGAAAACTATTATCCTGCTCCGGCATAAAATCCAATCCCAGCGGGGCGGAATGTGCCTGCATCTCATAAGCGGGATATTGGGTTTCCTGTTGGCAAAAAGATGCTCGATCGGGATATTCGGGATTGGCAATTCCCCGCCCATAACAATAAGGCCAGCCATAATGTTTGCCCTGCTCTATAATATTGACCTCCTCGGGCGGCAGATCATCCCCAATCATGTCTCGGCCGTTGTTCACGCTCCATAATTTTCCCTGATAAAATTGGATCCCGACTGAATTTCTCAATCCCCGGGCAAATATTTCTTGCCCCGTTCCATCTAAGTTATATCTCACGACAGCCGCGCGCCTCTCGTCTTTTTCCTCGCATAAATTACAGCTTGATCCGATAGATACATATAGTTTTTCATCGGGACCGACTATGACCGTACGAGTGCTATGCCCGCTGCCGGCCGGCAAATTATTTATCAAAACTTCTTTGCCGGAATATTCACCCTGATTATTGATATTATTATATTTTAAAACCTGATTTTCTTCCGCCGCATACAAATCTCCGTTATGGTAATAAACGCCATGCATCACTCTAAGCCCGGTATCTATTTCAATCTGCTCCTCCGCGACGCCATCCCGATCATTGTCTTTCAACAAATAAATTGACCCTCGCCCTTTATCCGCCACAAAAAGATTATTATCATTATCAAACGACATCAGGCGCGGCTCATCCAGTCCGGCCATAAATACATTGATACTGAAATCTTGCGGTAAATTTAATTTTCTTAATTTAGAAAAAACTCCCGTCCGGAATTTTTCCGCCGCGGACAGATCTTGCTCAATTAAATTATTAAGATCAATTTCATCCGATAATTTATCGTCCCCGATATCCGGCTCTTGCGGTAAAATATTTTGGTTGTTCTTTTGTATTTCCCGGCCTTGATCGGTTACTTTCAAAAACGCGGTATTATAATAGAGGTAATAGACCACATAGCCCACCCCCGCCAATAAAATGACAACTAGAATAATCACGATATATTTTTTCATTTTTTTCATTTAATTTATTTAATAATAACATACCTATGATAATTCAATCAAAAAAGCCGGCTTTGAAAGTCTACCGGCTCATTTAATTTATTAGATTATTTTAATTTCTTTCTTTTTAATAATAATGAATTTAAAATAACGGAAACGCTGCTAAGCGCCATAGCCAAACCCGCCAGTTCCGCCCGCAAAAGACCAAAGGCCGCAATGGGAATGCCAATGCTATTATAAAATAAAGCCCAAAACATATTTTGCCTGATTTTATTCATGGTAAATTTTCCCAATTTCAATGCCCGCACCACATCCATCAGGTCATTTTTGACTAAAATAATTTCACCGGCCTCAATAGCTACATCCGTTCCCGCCCCCATGGCAATGCCTAAATCTGATTTGGCCAGCGCCGGCGCATCATTGATTCCATCTCCCGCCATCGCTACCTGTTTTTCCTCTTTTTGCAAGCGGCTTATTATGTTTAATTTCTCTTCAGGCTGAACCCGGCCATAAAACTTTTCTATACCTACCTCCTTGGCGATAACCTCCGCTGTTCGGTCATTATCCCCCGTCGCCATTACCGGAATAATCCCATAATCCTTCAAGGCTTTAATCGCCGCCCGGGAAGATTTCTTAATTTTATCCGCCAATGCCAGGTAGCCTGCAAATTCCCCGTTAACGCCGATCAGTAAAACCGTCCGGGCCATATCCTCTTCCTTTTCAATGTCTTTTTTCGCGGTTAGATAATTTATCTTTTCCTGCATCATCAAAGCTTCGTTTCCCAGCACTACTTCATAATTTGCCGCCTCCGCTTTTACTCCTTTGCCGGCGACCTCTTCAAAATTTCGCGCCTCAATGTTTTTAATTTTTTTATCTTTTATATAACCGATGACGGCTTCGGCCAAGGGATGATTTGATTTATTTTCAAGCGCAGCGACTAATTCCAACATTTTATCGTCTGAAATTTTATCGCTAACATTTACCAGTTTTACTACCGACGGCTTTCCTTCCGTGATAGTGCCCGTTTTGTCAAAAACAATTACATCAATTTTATTAGCTTTCTCCAAAGCTTCGCCAGTGCGCGCCAATATTCCATTTTCCGCTCCTTTGCCGGTTCCCACCATAATCGCTGTTGGCGTTGCCAAACCTAAAGCGCATGGGCAGGCAATTACCAAGACTGCCGCAAAAATCATAAGGGCATCAACAAAGCTTGCTGACATTAAAAAATACCAAGCGACGAATGAAATAATAGCGATTAAAATAACTGCGGGGACAAAATAGCTGGAAACTTTGTCGGCAAATTTCTGAATCGGCGCTTTTACATTCTGCGCTTCATTAACAATTTTAACAATTTGCGACAAAAAAGTATCCTTGCCGATTTTTAAAGCTCTAAATTTAAAAGTGCCCGACTTATTAATAGTGGCGCCAATTACTTTATCGCCGATTTTCTTTTCCATCGGCATGCTTTCGCCGGACACCATGGATTCATCAATGCTGGAAAAACCATCAATAATTTCTCCGTCCACCGGAATTTTATCTCCGGGTTTGACAATCACCACGTCGCCAACTTTAACTTCCGCAATGGGCACTTTAATTTCCTTCCCCGCTTTTTCAATAATGGCCTCCTTTGACTGCAGCTTCATTAATTTATTGATTGCGTCCCCGGTCCTGCCCTTGGCACGCGCTTCCAAATATTTGCCCAACACAATAAAGGTTATCAGCAATGATGAAGTTTCATAAAACACCTCTCCCTCAATAATGTAGGTAGTGGCCAAACTATAAAAATACGCGGCCGATGTTCCCAAGGCGACCAAGGTATCCATGTCGGCCGCTTTATTCTTGAACGCGAACCATGTTCCCCGATAAAAACGATAACCGATAACAAATTGAATGATTCCCGCCAGGATGGACTGCACTATTCTACTGCCCATCGATTTATCCATTAATATCATAGATAAAATCAATACCGGAATGGATAAAATTAAGCTTATTAAAAATAAATTTCTTTCTTTTTTTATTTCTTTTTCCTTGTTCATCGCCCGGGAATGATCATGAATATCTTGAGAAGCGGCCCGATAGCCGGATTTTTCAATTACTTTTATTAACGTCTGATCATCGGCAGCTTTTGGATCATATTCTATCGCCGCTTCTTCGGTCGCAAAGTTTACCGCGGCGCTCTTCACCCCCTTGGTTTTTTTCAGATTTTTTTCTATCGTTAAAGCGCAAGCGCTGCAATGCATTCCTGCAATCTGATATTTTTTAGTGGTATTTTTCGCCATATTGATAATTTTATTAAATTTAATAATTTGTCTGCGGTTATTTTCCCAATACAGCTTATTTTTCCCCGCCTTAATCCACATTGATCGACGTAAAATCAGAATCTATTTATATAAAACATTATTTCCCGCGGGAATTTCGCTTTCGTCTTCAACAACGATAAATTTTCCCCACACCATTTTCATCCAGCAAGAAAAATTTATTTCTCCGGCCTTTTCCGGTAAAAATTCAATGACATTTTCCCCTTTGACAATTTCTTCCTTAATATTATATGCAGGCATAATTATTTCATCCGTGCATCCGGATGCTTGAGTGGCGTTAATCACCCAGCGCACCGGAACACCTTTTTTAATATACAATATATTTGGTTCATAGCCCCGGTACGAAAGCTCCATATTAATAACTTGGTATTCCGAAACATTGCTCTCGACTTTGTAATAAGTTTCGGCCGCTTGGTTATTGGGATTTAAATTTTTAAAACTATAGCCGAAATTTACCAGACCGCGATTAAACATAAATAATCCCAGAACCATAACTATTATACCAGATATTTTCATAATTTTAGCGATCCTCTGATGACTAAGCATTGTGATCACATTTCCGAAACCAAACATTAAGGGTACGGTGCCGGCGGCGTATAAAAACATCGATAACGCTCCTCGAGTAACACTGCCTGAAGATAGAGCATAAAGCTGCATCGCTTGGAGCGGTCCACAAGGCATAAAACCATTTAAAAGTCCGATAATGAATGGCCCCTGGGGATTATCGCTAACGCGTTGATTAAATAAGTATCTTGCAATAAGCTTCGGTGTGCGCGGTTTAATTTTTTCCAGCCATTTAATATTTTTTATCAGTGAGATACCCATTAAAACCATAAATGCTCCAGCAACTAATGTAATAATGCCCGTAAAAATTGGATTAATTCCAAAAAATGACCCGAGGCCGCCTAAAATTCCTCCAATAATAGAATAAGAAATAATGCGCCCAACATTATATTGCCAGTGTAAATTCATCGACTTCTTTTTTTCCAATCTTCCGCTTTTAGCTGAATAGGCCACCACCAAACCGCCGCACATCCCGATGCAATGGAAGCTGGCCAGCAGTCCAATTAAAAATATTAGTCCATGACTTACATTTTTTTCGTTAAGTTTGCCTAGCAATTCAAACAAGCCCAATCTACTGACTAAAAAATATCCCAAAGCCAAGGCCGACAAAGCAGCAATGCCGATAATAATTTTTTTCTTTCCGCTTTTATCTTTTTTAGATCTTGTATTTACATCATCGCCAACCGCATAATTTAAACCTTTAATTGTTTTTGTGATTTCTTCAATCTTAATCACGCTATCATCAAATTCAATTTCAGTAATGCCGGTGTCAAAATCAACTTTAATGCTTTTAACGCCCGGCAAAATATTAATTGCCGACTCTATCAAAATCTTACAGCTTCGACAATGAGTCCCCTTAATTTTTAATCTTTTTATTATTAACATTTTTTAAAATAAATCGGCAACATTTTGTAGCTCACCTTTGGTAATATTTATTTTTCCATTAGACTCCTTTAAATCCGGATTAATCGGACCCGGATTACAGCCTCCTTTTTCCGTGGCAATTTTTTCCAACGGATAAACATTGCCACATGTCTGACATTTCATATTATTACCCACTTGTATAAATCCCCTTCCGGATAAATTACATACCTGGCAGGCATTGGCCGCTGCCCGCAATATCCCATTTTTGTCTCGAACAATAAAAAAATATATCGTTTTCCCATCGGCAAGCCGGGTATTAAAATATTTAACTCGTCCCGCAGATATATCCTCGACATTAACATCCAGCCGGCCATTTTTTAAAACTAAGTTTTCACCTTCTTCACCGGCAAATTTTTGAGATGTTTTCTGAGTTTCTGGAGTTTGATCAATTACGGCTTTTGAAATAAGATCTTCATTGGATTTTGTGGTACAACCAACCAATATAAATGCGATGAATATGGTTAATATTGAAAATATCTTTCTTTGCATAATATGTTTTTTATTTGTTATATATTTTGGTAACTTTAAGAATTTCCTCGATCATCTTTTTCTTTTTAGCTTCGTTTTTTGTTCCCATAGCTCCTTTAAAACATCCCTTCAAATGTCCTTCCATTAATATTTGATGGGCGGATTTCAAAAGGCCAATTACCGCCAAATTCTGCTGCATAATATCAATGCAATATTTATCTTGCTCCACCATTTGAATAATTTTTTCGCAATGGCTGCGAGCCTTTTTAAAATTGATTAATGCTTTCTTTTTTGATTCATACATATTTTTATAAATTAATTATACCTACCCCCCAGGTGTTAGTATTTTTATAATATCAGCCTAATAATTTTTGGCAAGTATTTTTTACAAGGCGACGATATTCATGATCCAATAAATAAATCCGCATTGACCATAAAAATTAATTCTGATATTATAACTCTCAAGAAAATTTATAGATCTTATTTAACCCGTGGCCCCTTCGTCTAATGGTTAGGACATCAGGTTTTCATCCTGAAAACAGGGGTTCGATTCCCCTAGGGGCTATTTTTTATTTGAAAAATTTTTTTTAATATTGTTTCTCATATTTTGTCCTTGACCCAAAAGTATTGATTTTTTTGTAAATTCTTGCTATACTGAAATGATAATCAAGGACGTTCGACTCTATAAATAAGAGTCAAAATGATAAAACAAAAACAAACAAAAAGACGAATAAAACACGGTATTTTAGCTTGTTTAACAGCCTTTTCGCTAATAATACTGCCTTTTGTCGCTGATGCGACGGTTTATGCCGACAGCTTCAGTTATCCTATGAAAAGCTATGATGTGGTTTCTGAATTCGGCGAAGATCGCGACGGAATTTATCACTTGGGCGAGGACGTTTTAGGCCCTGCCGGCACCCCGGTATACAGTATCGGCAATGGATATGTAAAACATGTCGGCGAACACACTCGGTTTGGCACGGTAATATTGATTGAGCATACTTTAAAAAATAAAACTAAAATTGTTTCTCTCTACGGCCATTTAAGGCTCTACGACGTTAAAGTGAAGGAAGGTCAAATGGTAAATAAAGGCCAGAAAATTGGATTTTTAGGTAATCCCGAGGAAAATGGCGGCTGGGTGGAACATCTGCATTTCGGTATTCGCAAAGGAGCTTATATCGATACCTGGGTATATTGGGGACTGACCATAACTCAAGACGAATTTGTTAATTGGTATGTTCCGACTAGATTTATCGAAGGCTTTGTGGCTGTTGATTCAATTACCTATAATGACAGCTTAATCATTACCGGAGCCGGCGCGAGCGGCAGCGCTCATATCAGACTTTTTGACAAATATGGCTTTAGCCTGGACGATGCTGACTTTTTCGCCTTTTCAGAAAGCTTACACGGCGGAGCTGATGTGGCGATTGGCAATCTGGATAAAGACAAGAGTCCGGAGGTAATAGTCGGTGCCGGACCCGGATTAGAACCTTATGTTAAAGTATTCGATCTAAATTCTAAGGAATTACAAACAAGCATATTGGCTTATGACAAATCTTTCAGGGGCGGCGTGCGGGTAGCAACCGGCGATCTTAATAATGACGGCGTCGGTGAAATAATCACCGGAGCCGGACCGGGCGGTGGACCCCATGTGAGAGTATTCAGCAGCCAGGGAAAAATATTACATTCAAAACTATTCCCTTGGAATGATAATTTAAATAGCGGTGTTGACGTCGCAGCGGGAGATATTGATGGCGATAAAAAAGATGAAATAATCGTCGGAGCCGGACCCACTCGTGATCCTCAAATTAAGATTTATGAAGAAGATGGCAGATTAAAGAAACAAGTTATCGATGTTTATCCGTTCGCTTTTCGCGGAGGGGTGAGAGTAACCACCGGCGATGTTGACGGAGACGGCAAGGATGAAATAATCACCGGAGCCGGACCGGGCGGCGGACCGCATGTGAGGATTTTTGATGAAAATGGAGAAGCCAAGCCAATCTATTACTTCCCTTTCCATCAAGACTATCGCGGCGGAGTGGATGTTGCCTCATTTGACTATAATAATGACGGTCGCGCAGAAATAATTATGAGCCAGGCGTCCCAAGGCCAAGCTTGGATCAAGGTATATAATTACAACAAGCAAAAAACTGTCGTTTCGGAATTTATGGGATACGCGCCGTTATTCCAGGGCGGCGCGAACGTCGCGGCAATCAAGTAGACGCTTCCTAAACAGGCTTCAATAATTGAAGTCTGTTTTTTATTACTTATCTTGATTTGTATTATGAATTTGAAATAATTAATAATGAAGATATTGCTAATTATCTATTTTTCCTTATTCTTTATTCATACTAAAAATTTTTATGCTCATACTCGGCATTGAAACATCTTGTGATGAAACCGCCGCTTCAGTCGTTGAAGACGGTTATTTGGTTAAATCAAATATAGTTTCTTCTCAAATTAAATTACACGCGCCCTATGGCGGGGTAGTGCCGGAAATCGCCGCCAGAGCGCATGTTGAAAATATTATTCCGATTATTGATAAAGCTCTCAACGAAGCTCAAGTCAAAATACGCGGCATTAATGCCATCGCTGTAACTTATGGCCCGGGATTAATAACTTCCCTCTTGGTCGGAGTTGATGCCGCCAAAACTCTATCGTATAGCTGGCAAAAAAAATTGATTGGCGTTAACCACATTATTTCACATGTTTATGCCAGTCAACTGACAGAAAATAAACAAGATAAAAAAATTAATTTTGAATATCCTTTGCTGTATTTAATCGCTTCCGGCGGTCATACTGAATTAATATTGATGCCAAAGAAAAATAAATTTATTAAAATTGGCTCCACCCGCGACGATGCGGCCGGTGAAGCTTTTGATAAAGTCGCCAAGCTTTTAGGCTTGCCTTATCCGGGAGGCCCGATAATTTCTAAATTGGCCAATATGGGAAATTCCCGCGCTTACGCTTTCCCCCGCCCTATGATTAATGATGGCCTGGATTTTAGTTTTTCCGGCCTTAAGACCGATGTCTTGAGATTGGTTAAAAAAAAGCAGGGTAAATTTTCAGATCAAGATATTAATAATATCTGCGCGTCCTTCCAAGCAGCGGCTGTCGATGTATTGGTTGCTAAAACGCTGAGAGCGGCTGATAAATTTAGAGTAAAGATGGTTACAATCGGTGGAGGAGTGAGTTGCAATAATTTGTTAAGAAAAAATTTGGTAAAAAAATTCAGCCTTGATCGGCCTCAAACAAAATTAATATTACCTAATCCAAAATATAGCACCGACAACGCCGCCATGGTCGCTGCCGCCGGTTATCATCTAGCTCAACAAAAAAAGTTTACCTCTTGGGATAAACTTTCTGTCGATCCGAATTTATCGATTTAAATCTAACAAATCCGTTCTCATTAATAATAATATTTCTGCTAATATTTCATATCCGGCGCGCTTAATCTTGAATTTAAATTAACTAACTCGATCCACCTCTTCCAAGGTAGTAACGCCCTCAATAGCCTTTAATAGCCCGTCCTGCCTCATGGTAACCATTCCGTCTTTTACCGCTTGGTTAAAAATATCTAAATTAGAAGCGCGAACATTAATTAAATTTTGGATGCCTTTTGTCACTTCAATTACTTCGTAAATTCCAATTCTTCCCTTGTAGCCAAGATCACCGCATACCTTGCATTTATCACCCGGTTTATATAATTTTTCAACGCCTGCTTTGGGATAATGTTTTCCCAATTCCTTTTTCAGCATTTTTATCGTTTCTTGGTCGGGTTGATACTCCTTGTGGCAATTCGGACAAATTCGGCGCACCAACCTCTGACCAATCACTCCGGTCAAAGCCGGCCCCAAAGTAAAAGGTTTCACTCCCATATTGATTAGGCGCGGAATAGCTCCGGCAGCATCATTGGTATGCAGAGTAGAAAAGACCAAATGTCCGGTTAAAGCCGCCTGCGAGGCAATTTCCGCCGTTTCCAAATCTCTAATTTCTCCCACCATCACTACATCCGGATCTTGGCGCAGAATCGCTCTTAGGCCGGAGGCAAAAGTCATATCTTTTTCCGGATCAATCGGAGTTTGCTGAATGCCATCCATGCGAATTTCAATCGGATTTTCCAAAGTAATAATTTTAATCTCGGAAGATTTTATTTGATTAATAAATGAATACAGCGTCGTGGTTTTTCCTGATCCGGTCGGTCCGGTAGTAAGTATCATTCCGGTCGGCCTTTTTATGAGATCCAGCAATAACTTTTCCTCATTTTTTCTAAAACCCAATCCGGTTATTTTCAATCCGGTGGATCCGGTTCCCAAAAGGCGCATTACCACTGATTCACCATAAGCAGCCGGCAATGTTGAAATTCTTAAATCAATTTCTTTTCCTTCAACGCTTACTGTGATTCTTCCGTCTTGCGGTTTTTCCGTAATATTAATTTTTAACCCGGCGATTAATTTTATGCGGGACATTAACTGTTTATAGATATCCCGCGGAAGTTCAGCGATGTCATGTAAAATGCCATCAATGCGGTATCTTAATAATATTTTTTCTTCTTCCGGCTCAATGTGAATATCAGAAGCGCCGGCCGTAATCGCCCCGGCTAAGATAATACTCACTTGCTCGCTTGTAGAAACTTCTTTAATTCTTTTCTTTAATTGTTCCAAATCTTTAATTTGTGTTCCGGCCTCTTTGAGCGCCTCCTCTGATATGCCCACCTCTTCTTTTTTTTGCGGCGTAACTATCTGCCTATAAACCTTTACGGCATGCTGAAAACTTGGCTCAGAAATTAAAAACTGGGTTATTTTATAGCCGGTTTGATCCTCAATTTCCTTAATCAAATCTTGAGTGTTCTTACTTTTAGGATCAACTGACCCGACCTTCAACGCATCCTTTATTAAATAAAAGGCGATAGTTTTATTTGCTAACGCTTTTTTTTCGGGTATTAAAATTAGTGCGTCCTTTTCAATCGGAGTTCTGGTGAGATCAATATATGTTAAACCCAAAGAAGCGGCTCTCACTTGCGCCTCCCCTTCCTGCTGGGCAATTTTTATCTTGGCTAATTTTTCTTCGAGCTTTTCGTTCTTTTTTTTCTCGAATTCTTGAGTTGAAAATTCGGTCATAGTATTTATATATATTTTTATTATAGCATACTCGTAATTACAAAATAATAATAAATTGTTTTGATCGCTTTATCAAATAATAATAGAAAAATATTTTATTTTTAGGTGCGCAAAATTAAAATTACTCCGCTAAGCAGAGTAATTTATCAGCATCTATATAGTCTTTTTTATCGCGTCCCTTAGTCTTTCTACCGCCAAAATTCCGGCCGCAATCCTTAAATCCACCCTGTACTTGATTGATCGATCATAAACATCCCGAAAAGATTTTAACATAATAATTTTAAGCTTTTTGGTAAATTTATCTTCTTTCCATTTCTCTCCGTACATGTTTTGCAGCCACTCAAAATAACTGCCTGCTACTCCGCCCGCGTTCGCTAAAATATCCGGTATAAATACCACTTTCTTCTTTTTAAGAATTAAATCCGCATCCGGAGTTATTGGGCCGTTGGCAAGTTCCAATATCAATTTAGCTTTTATTTTGGCGGCATTTTCTTTGGTGATTTGATTTTCCAGCGCTGCCGGCACCAATATATCAACATCGGTTAATAATAATTCATTTAATTTAATATTACTGATTTCATCACAATCGCAATTATCTTCACATTGGCAAGATTTTTTGCCTTGCGTTTTACACTCGCAACAGCCAACATAGCCGTATTTATTTTTAAAGTCCATTACCTTCTTCGGATCCAGACCCTGGTCGCAATATATTGCCTTGCTTGAATCGCTTACCGCCACAATCTTAAAGCCCAGATTATATAATATTTGCGCAATATTATAACCAACATTACCAAAACCTTGCACGGCTACTCTCTTGCCCTTGATTTGATATTTTTTAACCGCTTCGAGCAAACAATAGGCACCGCCTAAAGAAGTTGACGTTTCTCGGCCTACTGATCCGCCATTTTTCAAAGATTTGCCAGTAAATGTTGGTAAATATTCTTTTTTGGCTATAGTCTTCTTGCCCATTCTATAAGATTTTATCTGGCGATATTCGTCTACAAACCAATCCATAATCTGCGGCGTAGTACATACGTCCGGAGCAGGAATATCGATATTAGGTCCAAAAATATCAAAAGCGGCGCGAACATATCCGCGGGAAAGCCTTTCTAATTCTCCTACAGATAATTTTTCCGAATCTACTATAATGCCGCCCTTGCCTCCGCCTAAAGGAATACCAACCACGGCGCATTTTAAAGACATCCAGAGCGCCAAAGCTTTTACTTCATCTAAGTCCACTTGAGGAAAATACCTGACTCCGCCCTTATATGGCCCGCGCGCATTATTATGCTGCACTCGATATCCTTCAAATATTTTTATCTCGCCAGAATCCATTTTTACCGGGATAGAAAGCGTAACCACTCTTTGCGGATTTTTTAATATTGAATAAGTGTTGCGATCAAGCTTGATTTTTTTTGCAATGTTGTCCAGCTGAATAAGCGCATTTTTATATGGATTTTGTTTCATTTTTTTTTATAATTATTTAAACTTATTAAATTATAAATCTTTTATGATTAATATCAATCGCATAAATTGTTTATAATTTTATCAACGGTTAAAAATACTAAAAAAGGTGCGAAAAATAGCGCCTGATTTTATTTTTTTTATTATTTGGGAAAACTTTTAATTTTGGTCATTAAATCTTTTTCCACCGCCAGTAGATTTTTATTATCCACTTTGATTTTAATCAGCCCGTTTTTAGGAATAACGTTAAACGCTTTGGAAAATTGCTCTAAAATATTATTTTTATTTGCTCTAGCTATAACCTTGATGTTCTTCGGACCACCATTTTCGTATGATTCATAAATAACTACGGACATATCGGCATCATTAACGCTTCCCATTATTTCATCGGCAATGCCGTCCAAATCTTTAATCTGCGCGCCGGAATTAATAAAGTCCTTCTGTGAAATTAAGCTCCAAGCGACTTTTGCTTCTGAATCATATTTAACTCGAGCTAAAACTCGCCCCCAGAGCTTAAGAGTAGAGAGCGATTTATTTTTGTATAGATTATTAATCACCATTTGCCTGTCAGCGCCGCAAGAAATAAGTTTTGCTGAAACGGCAAATGACTGCGGAGTGGCGTTTGCCGCCTGAAAGCTTTTCGTCGCAGAAATAATTCCGGCCAAAAGACAGGTGGCAATATTTTTATCGATCGATTTTTCGTCGATCGTTTCCAATAAGTCGTAAACCACCTCGGAAACAGAAGAGGCGGTAGGATTAATTAAATTTACTTCTCCATATTGCTCATTGGCGCTGTTATAGTCTAAATTTATTACTTCTGTTTCATAAAATAAGTCTGAATTTTTAGTATAAATTTTCCCTATTTTTTCAAAATCACTGCAATTCAAAACAATAATAGTATCATAGCCAAAGCCTAAAAGGTTGGTGGAAATATGCTCCTTGGTAAAAACGCCGCCTTCAGGAGTAATGTAAATGTTTAGTTTTTTGTTATCTTTATCAAAATCATAACTGAATTGCTCCACATTAATTTCCGAGGTATCCAAAGAGATGACAAAATTTTTATTGGTAGCCAAATCTTTTTTTATTTTATCAATCTGCGGCAAAAACTTTAAAACTTCCGGGATAGCGCCGCTAATTATCATGTCGGCTTCTTTTCCGTTTTTTTCAAGGTATAAACCCAAAGCAGCCAAGGCACTCACCGCGTCTTCGCTGGGAGACTCTTGAGTCGTAAGTAGCAGTTTTTTACTTTTTTTTATCGCCTCAAATATTTGTTGTTTTGCAGACAGTGCCATTAATTTATATTTTTTATATCAGAATATAGTAACTCGCCGCGCCTAAATCGTCAAATACGCCCGGGTTAAAAATGTGGATAATTAATTACAAGATATTATTTTAAGAATATTTTGAATAATTCTGCTTGATCTTCCAAAGCTTATTTTTATAAATTTATACTCCGGTAAATATTTATAATTGCTAGATTTTATCAAGCTCGTTTGATACAATAGAGCAAAATATTATAAAAATCATATGGAAATTATTCAAGGTATTATCTTAGGCGCGGTGCAAGGATTAACCGAATTTATTCCAATCTCCAGCTCCGGACATTTAATTTTAGTTAGAAAACTTTTTGGGTGGGATGATCCTGGCGTAGTTTTTGATATTATTTTACATTTAGGCACCCTGCTGGCAGTAATAATATATTTTCGCAAAGATTGGATAAATATTTTTCAGAGCTTGATTAAGCGCGGCGAAAAAAACAATTTATTATGGCTGCTGATCATTGCCACCATCCCCACTTTCATTGCCGGATTTTTTCTGAATGATTTTATTAATTCAATTTTTAGAGATATTCTTTGGGTGTCAGTATTTCTGGTTATTATCGGCTTGGTTTTTTTAGCAGCGGAAAAATACAATAATATAAAACTTAAAAAAAAGAATTTATCAGAAATTAATTGGAAGGATGCGCTCGTTATCGGGCTGGTGCAAGTTTTGTCTTTATTGCCCGGTATATCCAGATCAGGCATGACAATTTCCGCCGGACTTTTCCGCTCCATAAAAAGAACCGAGAGTACCAGATTTTCATTTTTAATGGCGACGATTGCAATTTCCGGCGCTTCCATTTATGGATTATTTGATTTATTCGAAAACTCCAATCACTTCATTAATTTTCCCGCTTTGCTAATGGGATTTATCACCTCTTTTATATTAGGATACCTAAGTATAAAATATTTAATGCGTTTTCTAAAAAATCATAAGCTGAATATTTTTGCTTATTATGTAATTACTATTGGTATTTTATTATTGACTATCCAGTGGCTTTAATTTATGGAAAAAATTAGCTTTATCACCAAAAACGCTAAGGAAACTCAGCGGCTTGGAAAAATACTGGCGGCTGAATTACGAGGCGGTGAAATAATAAGCCTGATTGGCGACCTCGGCGGAGGCAAAACAACTTTTACGCAGGGAGTGGCCGAGGGTTTAGGCATCAAGGAACCAATCGTCAGCCCCACTTTTGTTATTTTAAAAAAATTTGCGGTGAAAATTAATAATATTAAATGGCTGTACCATTTTGATCTTTATCGCATCACAGATGAGCAAGAATTGCTTGATCTGGGATTCTATGAAATCATTAAATCTCCCGAAAATATTGTTATTATCGAATGGGCGCAAAAAGCCAAGCAATTCATTCCCGCGCAAAAAAACATCAGAGTAGAATTTAAATACCTCGGAAAGGAAAGCAGACAATTGACTTTTGGGACAGAATTTTAGTTAAATTTATAAAAATATATTTTTGTGTTAATATATAAATATCAAGTTAATTAAATAACAAAATAGCTATGCCGGAAAAAAACATAACCAGCGCGGAAGAATTTGAAATAGAAGTAATCAAGGGAAAACTTCCTTCTTTGGTTGATTTCTGGGCTCCTTGGTGCGGCCCTTGCCAAATGGTAGCGCCTATTATTGAAGAATTGGCTAAAGAGTATGAAGACAAAATAAATGTTGTTAAAGTAAATATTGATGAGGCCAAAGAACTAGCCGGTACTTACGGCGTCATGAGCATTCCCAATCTTTTATTTTTTAAAGACGGCAAACAAGTTGACCAAAAAATCGGCTCGGTCGATAAAGAGGTTATCAAAGAAACGCTTGATAAAATATTACTATGACAGATATTTATACTCTATTCCCCAGCTTTAATAAAACCATGCCTGATTTTATTAAGCGAGATAATGTTTTTGCAATTTATGGCATAGATCCGGACCCATCATCGCTTAGTTATGCCGTATATGAAGCTTTAAAAAAAGAAGGATTAAAGGTTTATGCGCTGAATTCAGAAAATGAAATTGACGGCGATAAAATTTATCCCGACCTTAAATCTCTACCGGAAGAGCCCGACGTTGTTTGCTTGGTGACTAAACCCGAAAATACTCTAGAGGCTTTGAAAAATGCTCTAAAACAAGGTGCGTCTATGATCTGGATTGACATGGGATCTGAAACCAGCGAGGCGATAAACTATTGTAAGGATAACAATATAAACGCAATATATTATCATTCGCTGGTAAAAGAATTATTCAATCCGACAGCGGAAAAATTAAAAGAACTCGGCAAAGAAATCAGTTAAATACAAAACACATTTTTCTTTTTTACAAGGATGCTTGCTTTATTAATAAATGTTAATAATTATTTGGTACATTTTAATAGCATTAATTCCCGGACTATTTTGGGTCTGGTTTTATCGTCGCAAGGATAAAAAAAATCCCGAGCCACTGAAGCTAATTATAAAAATTTTTGTCTGGGGAATGCTTATTACCATACCCGCCATCGGACTGGAGCTTGCCATTGATTACTTTTTCCCCTATTCTCGTTCCAGCAATCTCTTGATTATTATCGTAAGCTCGCTCTTTATCGTAGCGCCCATTGAAGAACTTTTAAAATATTTTGTAGTCAAAGAAAAAATATACGATCATGCGGCTTTTGACGAACCGGTAGATGGAGTTATTTACGCCGTGGTAGCCGCCTTGGGATTTGCCTCATTGGAAAATATCTTAGTGATTTTTTCCGACGGCCATAATGCGATTCTACTAAGATTTGCCACCGCCACTTTAATGCACGCTATCGCCTCCGGCATCGTCGGATATTATCTGGGTTTATTAAAGTTTGGCAAAGAACAGCAAAAATATTCCCCCAAGAAGAAAAAATATTTTATCGCGCAAGGCTTAATTATTGCCTCGCTGCTTCATGGGCTTTATAATATCGTAGCCGGGACTAAAACCTCTTTAACAATATTTTTGATAGCATTAATTATCATTGTTATGTATTTCATGCTGTCTCGAGGAATAAAAGAATTAAAAACAATCAGAATTGATAAATAATGGTTGTGTATAAATGGTTCAAAATATCAATTTTTGATATTTGATATATATCTAAAATTATTATATAATGCATATTAATTAATATATCAAAATGATTAATATATTTAAAAAATCTAAAAAGAAGGATAAAGATCAGCAGCCACAAGAGATCAAGCCGGAAACTATCTCCGCCAACGAGTCTTTGGAAAATAAGACTGATGATTGGTCCTCGGGATATGAAGGACAGCTGGCTATTGACGTTTTTCAAACTGACGACAATATTGTCATTAAGTCTGCAATTGCCGGAGTTTCGCCGGAAAATATTAATATTTCGATTGATAACGATATGGTGACTATCAAGGGAGAGCGAAAAAGCGGCGAAGTGGTAACCGAAGATAATTATTATTATCAGGAATGTTATTGGGGAGCATTTTCCCGCTCGGTTATTTTGCCGGTAGATGTAGTAGTAGATAAAGCCGATGCGGATTTGAAAAATGGAATACTTACGATTTTACTGCCCAAAGCGAAGAAGTCCAAAACTACTAAAATTCAGGTAAAAGCGAAGTAAGAGGTCGCGAATCTAACACTAATTTTTTGCGAATTATTCATACTCAAAAACCACCGCCATGGTGGTTTTTTTATATTTTTTATCTAACAAGCTAATCAGCTGATTTACTAACTGACTAATACTCATACTTTAAATCTTCGTCTTTCTTAAAGTTTCAGCCGCAAATTCCGGAGGGACAGTACTTATTTCCATACCGGTAGATAATTCAAAGCCGGCCCAGATAGATAATTTCGGATCGATCTCAAAATGCCAGTGATAGTGATTATAATCTTTATTTTTTCTTTTAATTTTATCGACTTTTCCTATTACTCCATCGCAAGGCGCGGTATGTAAAAAGAAATTGAAGGCCGGGTTCCCCAATGCCTTATACATTTTGTTTAAAGTAATCTTAAAGCATTTGGCCAGGTTTTTAATTTGTTGTGCGGTAATTTCCTCAAAGTATGAACTGTGTTTTTTGGGATATATCCTTATTTCAAAAGCGACCGAAGAGCCAAAAGGACATAAAACCAGAAAATCTTTATTTTCATAGACAATTCTAGCTTTCTTTTTTTTCTCCCATTTCATCATGTCGCAATGCACGCAACGTTTATTTTTCAAAAAGTATTTTTTTGAACCATTTAATGAATTTCTCACATCTCGCGGTATTACCGGAATTGCCAATATTTGTGAATGAGGATGAGATAAAGAAGCGCCTGCTTCCCGGCCATGATTGTGAAATAACGAAATGTATTTTACGGAACGATCTTCACACAAATCAATACATCTTTGCCGATAAGCATGCATCACTTCTTCAACTCTATCCAATGGCATTCTGCCGATATCCATCTCATGGGAGGCTGTGATTAATACTTCATGATACCCCCTACCAGGCAACACATCGTGCATGCCCTCTCTGCGTTTTATTAATTTTTTACCTGGAATTAAAGCCGGATATTTATTGGGTACCACTATCAGGCTCCAATTTTTACCCTGCATCTCCTGCAAATCCCCGTCTTTTATTAATTGCTTCGCATAATTAGATCTTTTATCAAGCGGATTTAGTAAAGTAAATTCTTTAGTGCCTGATTTTTCTAAATTGCAAAAAGGGCATGCTCCCCGCGGTTGAACTACATTTTTTCTTTTTTCTTTATAGGCGCTGGGCCTTTTGCTGCGAGGGGTGGCGATAAGAACCCACTCGCCCGAAACAGGATCCCTCCTTAATTCAGATACTTCATTTTGAATTTTATTTTTTAACATTTTATATTTATTATTTTCTTTATAATAACATTATTATTAGTATAAAAAAATAAAAAATTGCCTTGCGGGCAATTCTTATAAATATTCTTTTAATTTTGCTTATTATTAAAGATTGTTTTTTAGACTTCAATTTCCCGGCAACATTTTTCTATGCTCTTAGCCTTTCCGTTACTGCCAAATTCTATTATAACATAATTTACTTCTGCTAGTCCTTCCTCAACAATATTATATTCAAATGGCATCTGGGTTAAAAAATGTTCCAGAACCGAATTATTTTCTACCCCCAAAACCGAATCTTTTATCCCCACCATGCCGACATCGGTAATATAGGCAGTCCCCTTTTTCAATACTTGCGCGTCAGCAGTAGGTATATGGGTATGCGTGCCCAATAAAGCGCCCACTCTACCGCTCAAATAATGAGCCATAGCCCTGCTTTCGCTGGTAGCTTCCTTATGAAAATCTACTAAAATAACGTCTGCTTCCGCTTGATTGTTTTTAATAATTTCATCTACAATGCGAAAAGGACAATCATAGTCTTCCCGAAAAAATACCCGACCGATAATATTTATCAATAATATATTTTTAGTCCTGATGGGAAACAATTTAAATCCAATGCCCGGAGCATCAGGAGGATAGTTCGCCGGACGTAAAATATTGGTATCATGAATTTTCAATAATTCAATTCCTTCTTTTCTTTGAAAAATATGATTGCCGGAAGTAAAGGCATTAATGCCTGCATTTTCCATTTCCGCAACTGTTTTTTCGGTAATTCCTTTGCCATGCGCTAAATTTTCAATATTGCCTATTACAAAATCAGGTTTAATATCTTTGATCAATTCAGGCAATACTTTTTTTATTGCTTTTCTGCCTGCTTTGCCGACAATATCTCCAAAAAATATTACTTTCATTATTTTATTATCTTTTAATTAAATCTTTAAAAGCCAGCGTCCATAAGCTTGATTGAAAAGTCGCCATAATTGCGCCTAGAACAAACATTAGCCCAATAAATATGGCAAATGCTAAACCGCTCACAATAACAGCTCCAATCCATTGTGCGACAAAATACGCCAAAAATCCCAAAATGATAAAAGGGATGGCAATTGCAAATAATATAATAAATGTTGCGATCACAGTAGCAATTCCCACTAAAAACAGTATCAAGCTAAACACAATGCTCTGCCAAATATTTTTGATAAACAAATCAAAAGCTGACTTTAAAGCTTGGATAATTTTATTATCATATAAAACTATATAGCGATATCCATACACTGTCACATAATTCACTACAATACTTAAAGGAATAAATATGGCCAAGCCAAGTAAGACAAGGATTATTCCTCTTACATACATTTTATAGATAAACAAAAATATAATCGGCGTCCCTAAAATCATCAGCGCCAAAAAAACTGCCAGGCCAGTTAAAAATCCTAAGCCCAATATTCGCCAAAAATATTTTCTGCCGATTTTAAATCCATCACGTAGGCTTGAACTCTTGGCGCTATCAATTTTGTTTACCGCTCCTATCAAAGCTCCTTGGGACAAAATCTGCATCACCATAAAAAACAATATAATTCCTATAAACAAAACTGTTAGACTAACAATCAAAGTCCAATGATCTAGAAAAAAGTTTTTTATATCAGCTCCAAATTGCTCAAAGCTATAATCAGATTTTCCGCGATAATCAGATCCGCTGCCGCTTCCGCCGGAATATAAATTATAACTGCCTCCCGAAGCCCCGGCAAAAAAACCAAAAAGCCATAAATACTTATTCTTAATGGTAATTCGAAATGCCTTTTTTACGACAGCCATGTAGTCCATTTTTTTATATTATTTATTTTCTGATGACAAGGCATCATCAGAATTGATTTTTTTTTCCTACCAGCTTTTCAAAATCATCTCTTTCCAGAGTTTCTTTTTCGAGCAGCTCTTTGGTAACCAGTTCCAGTTTATCTCGATGTTCGCTGATTATTTTTTCAGCATAATCATAACCGATTTGAATGAATTTTTTAATTTCTATATCAATTTTAGCTGCCATTTCTTCACTATAATCTCTTTGTTCGGCAATATCTTTTCCCAAAAATACCAAATCATCCTTATGGCCAAAAGTTCTGGGACCAAGCTCATCTGACATGCCATATTCAGTGGCTAACTTTTTTGCCAGCTTAGTAGCTTCACGCAAATCAGATGTCGCTCCGGTCGTTACCTCGCCAAAAACTTTCTTTTCGGTAATATATCCCGCCAGAAGCACCGCCAAGTCTTCAATAAATTCCGGCTTGGAATGAAAATGTTTTTCTTTATCCGGCAGCTTCAAAGTGTAACCGGCAGCTTGCCCTCTTGATATAATTGATATTTTATGCACCGGATCGGAATGAGGAAGCATGTGGGCTACCAAAGCATGGCCGGCTTCATGATAAGCGGCTATTTTCTTTTCCTGTTCCGATAATACAAAGCTTTTTCTTTCCGGACCGATCATAACTTTTTCAATCGAATCCAACACATCCTGGCCACTTACCACTTTTTTATTTTTCCGAGCCGCCAAAATCGCCGCCTCATTCATTAAATTTTTTATATCCGCTCCGGAAAAACCGGGTGTACGCTGAGCTATTTTTTTAAAATCAACCGATTTGCCCAAAGGCTTTCCTTGTGAATGAATTTTTATTATCGCCTCACGCTCCTTAATATCGGGCAAATCTATCATTACTCTCCGATCAAAACGCCCAGGACGCAGCAACGCCGGGTCTAAAACATCCGGACGGTTGGTTGCCGCAATTACTATAACGTTTGTATCCTGCTCAAATCCGTCCATCTCAGTTAATATCTGATTTAAAGTTTGTTCTCTTTCATCATGGCTGCCGCCCAGGCCGGCTCCTCTTTGCCTGCCAACCGCATCAATCTCATCAATAAAAAGAATAGCCGGCGCCGCCTTTTTTGCTTTGTCAAATAAGTCTCTAACGCGCGAAGCGCCCACACCGACAAACATTTCGACAAATTCTGATCCGGAAATATGAAAAAAAGGAACTTCTGCTTCGCCCGCTACCGCTCTAGCCAATAAGGTCTTGCCGGTGCCAGGAGGTCCGATCAAAAGCACGCCCTTGGGAATCTGTGCGCCCAAGTTTCTAAATTTTTTCGGATGTTTTAAAAATTCCACCACTTCCCATAGCTCCTCCTTGGCTTCAGTAGCTCCCGCAACCTGCTTAAAGTTTGATTTATTTTTGCCTTTCTGTTCTACCTGCTTGGCTTTACTCTGGCCAAACATCATCGCCCGCGAATTTCCCCGCTGAATTGAGCGCGCCATAAAATAAATAAACACGCCGATTAAAGCAAAGGGCAATATGAAAGGCAAAAGATTGCCGGTCCAGTACCAAAAACCGGACTCATCCTTTATCACAATTTCGACTTTATTTAGCTTGTCTTTTTCAACTCCGTAATTACTCAAGGTTTGAGTTAAGGATGCCTCTTCTTCTTTTTTAGATTTTTTCGTCTCATCATTACTTAAAGTAACATTCAAAGAATCTGCCTCCACTTCAATTTTTTTAACCTGTCCTTGATTTACCTGTGAAACCAGCTGGTCCAATGACATTTCTTCCGGCTCCGTAGTGGGAGTATTATACATCGCAAAGATGCTGGCAACGACTAAAAATACGATAAAAGCAATAATAATGTTTTTAGAAAATCCTTTTAAATTTTTCAAATTATTGTTGGGTTTTTTCATGATATATTCTTATTAAGCTGATTAATTAATTTTTATAAATTTTTAACTTTATATACCACCATACTGCCATCTTTTTTCTTAAATCGCAATCCTTTTATAACGCGTTCCGCGCCTTCTCTGCCCTCTTTCATCACACGCAGCATTTCTTCAATATCTAATACGCTGATATTGGCAATATTTTTTTTCAGCCTAATAAATACCAGCCTAATCAATTCTCTTTGCAGCGAGCGATAAAGCGCAAAAAATTTATTTAAATTAATAGTTATCTGATCTTGGCTGCATTTTGTTAGAGCTTTAAATAAAACTTTTGCGGAATGATTAATAAATTCGTATTCATCCGCGATAATCCCCCTATTTAAATCCAGGGTATTAATAATATTCGGATTATATTCTGCTGCCAATAGCGGAATGAGCACGTGCCTAATTTTATTGCGAGTGTATTTTAGCTCAAGATTGGATAGATCCTCCCGATATCTCACTTGATTGCCACGTAAATAATCATAGATTTCCTCTTTGCTAATATCCAATAGCGGCCTAACTATTTTTCCTTGAATATATTTAATTCCAGACAGGCCTCTCAATCCCGATCCTCGCAAAAAAAACATCAGCATAGTTTCCGCTTGGTCATTTTGGTTATGCGCGACAGCGATTATCTCGGCTTTTAATTTTTTACGCATAGTTTCAAAATATTGATAGCGAAAATTCCGAAATTCCTCCTCAATATTTTTTGAATATTTGTCTTTTTTGTAATTTATAATATTTAATTTGATTTTTTGCTGCCGGCAATATTTTTCAACCAGCTTTTGATCTTTTTCTGAATCCGCCCCCCTGGTTTTATAGTTAATATGGACTGCGCCAAGCTTTAATTTCCATTCCTTTTTTATCAAATTCAAAAGAGTCAATAAACAAATTGAATCGGCGCCACCCGAAACCCCGACAATTATGCTATCGCCCCTTTTAATTAATTTTTGCTCTTTGATTGTTTTTAAAAATTTTTCTTTGATATTCATAAAATTTAAGAAAAAACCGCCAGATCGATACGGCGGTATTGCATTTGCATTAATTTTTTTGCTTATTGTTTTCTTTCTTGAAAACCTTGCCTTTATATCTTAATCTGGTTAAGTCCCCAGTTTTACATGTACAGCAGCCTTCGCAGCTATATCCCAACAACCTGCATTTACAGCCGGTATCCAGACATTTCTCACATTTATATAGCTTCAACGCTCCCTCCTATGATAAAAGTGCGTTTGAATAATATAATTAATTTATAATTTTGTCAATATTTATCATTTTTAATATTAAAAAAGCCCCTCGGAACCGAAGAGCTTTTATTAAATTTATTTATTTTACCGGCAATATCTGATATTCAAACTGATACCCTGCTTTTTGAGCTATTCCCTCTACTTTGGCTCGAATCTCTTTGTAATCGAATTTGTATTCATATTTTTTGCCGAAAAGATTGTATTGCTCTTCAATTGATCCCTCGCGCGCTCCTCCCGTAGTTTTATAAACTTCTTTTTTAAAGCCAAAGCCTACTGACATATCGCTATCAAATCCGCCGCCGCTGGAAAATCCGGATCCTTTTTCCATCAACATTTCTGAAAATTTAACAATTTTTGCCGCCTCGTCTATTTTTACTCTGGCGGAATAACTAAGTTCCTTTTTACTTAAAAAGGCCTTGCGTTCCGCTATTAAAGCCTTGAATTCATGCACGCCATTTTTCTCGCTCCACTCTCCATTATGATTCTGAAGCTCATTTTTAATTTCATTGATCATTTTTTTTGTTATTTTTTATTAATATATATTTTAAATTCGTTTTTTAACATTGAATATCTTAGCTCATCCAGCCACTTACCTTTTCTATGGTGGGTTTTTCTCAATCTGCCTTCGTATTTGAAACCAAATTTTTCTAGAAGATTAGCTGATCTTTTATTAAAATGCATTACTTTGGCATAAATTCTATGTAGTTTCAATTTTTTAAATCCAAAATTTAATATCAAGCTAATCGCTTCCGGCATAATCTTTCGGCCTTGATATTTCTTCGCCAGCCAGTAGCCGATCTCGGCTTTTTTATTTTCCCAGTCCACATCCATTAGACTTATCATCCCGATAATTTCATTATTATCCTTGCTGGCAATGCCAAAATTATATAATTCTTTCTTGCGCAATTCCCTTTCAGTTTTTCTAATATATTCGTAGGCATCTTTTAATTTATAGGGATTCGGTGTATTTAAATACTTCGCTACCCGGCTGTCTTTAATATACTTAAAAATTGAATCGGCATCCGATTTTTTTAAAGTACGCAGGTTTATCTTTTTACCGGGTAATTTTATTGGCATAAAAAATATTCAAAGATAATTTATACAATTATACCATTTTTATCATGATAAAATCAAATTAAAATAAACTAAAAGACAGCCCATATCAGGCTGTCTTATGTTATAAAAATTAGTTTATATCCTCGCTGGATTTCCATATAAGTTCAAACCAATCATTGAAAGTATCATATATAGTTGGATTATCAATAACAACTGCATTTATAGGCTCAATATAGTCAATAATAGCCACGTGTCCATCCCAAATCAAAGTATCTGTATTTACGGTCGTACCTTTTGGTAACCATCGAATTTTGTGAAAATTGGTTTGTGGAGCGACTTTAAGGTACTTTTCACCTGATGTATTATGAACCATTAAACTTTTACGTAAAATTTTATATGTTTGAAAATCTTTTAAATTATCTTCTATTTGCACATCGGGAAAAATACGCATCACTGCAGCTAGATCACCGATTGCGTATAATTTTTTTCTTGCATCTTGCAATTCACGATGGACTGCCAGAATACCATTTTTACCTTTAAAAGTTCGAACACTTGGACGATAAGCTGTGCCGCTTTTCATCTGTTCATATATATCTGATACGCTACGTAATGCTTTTTGCTTTTGTTCTATTTCACGCTTATCTTGTTCTAGACTCTCAACAATGTGTTCCAAATTTTCTGGTTGATATAATTTTTTTCTTTTTTCAATCACAGTACTAATAAATCCCTTTTTTTCAAGCGAATAAAGCTGATCATATATAGAAGTACGTGTAATATTCATAATTAAATATGAAATATCAGATGCACTAGAACGACCATTTTTTAGTAAAGCTAATAACACTTCGATTTCTTTTGAAGATAAATTCAATTTATTTAAAATATCTGTTATTTTTTTTTGTCGGTCTTCTGTCGACATTTGTATTGACTTATTTACATATTTATGCTATCTTTTAATGTCGCTTATGTCAATACATACTCGACATGTACCTTGAAAAAAGGAGGAATACAATGCAAGATCAGAATTCTCGCCTTATAGCTCTTTTCGAACGTGTACTCCCATTGTCAGTCGCACAGGGTCATTGTCTAAGTGATCAAAAAGTCAATGAACTTATTAAAATTATTGAGGGAAAAGATAAGGATGAAGATTACCGTAAGGAGATAGCAATAAATTCGGTTGCCGATCTCCTCGAGCACCTTGGTGTTATTCATCGCACCCCTGAAGAAACTTATCCTATTACATGTTGGAAAATTCCTCACAAAGGTAGTAAATATGCGTCTCTTATGCAGATGATTCAGATCATTGATGAAAATGGTTGGATGTACCATATCCAAGAAAAGGAGCCGCCCCTAGAGAAAGGGTGGGAGCTTATTCAAGATGTAGATGAGCACGCAAGTCCAGGTGCAAAACTTTGGTTCCCTTTTAAAAATGAAGGAGATTTGCTGTCTTTTGACCATTTAAACCAAAATATAAAAAAAGCAGATGTTACCCTACTGGGAGCACGACACGCTTGTGCCATGCTTTTGGAAAATAACCTTATATCGCAAAATGGTGGAGTTTCAATCCCAAAGTCATGGCGCAAATATTTTTTGGCCTTTGTGGGAACTGCATGGAAAACATCGACTGGATATATCCGGATCTATGGACTCTCACATCTTAGTGGCGGTATGTGGTATCTTAAACCCATTTGGATGGATACTATCAGTACAAGCAGAATACGCATAGTAGTCGCTGCTTAAATATATTATTTTAACAGCAAGCCAGCGCGAAATCCGAAAATTCGGAAAGTACCGTTGGCTTTTTTTCTGTTTTAATGATTGACTTTATTAAAAGAAAAGACAGCCCGTATTGGGCTGTCTTTTTTATTTAATCCGATTATTGCTTATCTTCTTTCTTCACCGCTTTTTTCTTCGCCGGTTTGACTTTCTTTTTTGCTTTCTTTTCTGGTTTCTTCTCTTTAGCTTCTTTTGCGCTTTTTGCAGTTGCTTTCTTTTCTTTGGAAACCTTTACATCTTCTTTTACTTCTTCCACTGCCATTTCAACCTTCTTATCCTTGGCCGCTTTGAGGCTTAATCCCAAACGGTGTTCTTCCGGATCAATGGATAGAATCTTAAATTTATGCTTATCACCGATACTAACTACGTTTTCCGTTCTTTCCACTTTCTTTTCTGATAATTCTGAAACATGAGCTAATCCATGCACATCTTTATCAAGCTGGATAAAGGCGCCGTAAGGTGCGGTCTTAATTACTTCGCCATCAACAATTTCACCGACTTGATACTTTTTGACCGCTTCAATCCAGGGATCTTTTTGCAATTTTTTCATGCTTAAGGTGATCTTAGTATCATCAATACCGATCACTTCCGCCTTAACGCTATCTCCAATTTTTACCACTTCGTCCGGATTATTAATGCGCTGCCAGGAAAGTTCAGATATATGTACTAAGCCTTCCAAATTATCAAATTTAACGAAAGCGCCAAAGTCCACTACGCCAGATACGGTTCCGTTAACTATTTTACCTACCTTGATTTTCTTCATGTGCTTCTTTTGCTCGTCAAAGACCACTTTCTTTTCTGACAGTATCAGCTTATTTTCCTTTTGATCAACGGTAATAATCTTTACATCTAATTTTCGTCCGATAAATTCCCGCAAAATATTTAATATCTTGCTGGTATCGCCATTTTCCACTCTAGGATAATGCTCGGAAGAAAGCTGCGAAACAGGCAAAAATGCTGGGATGCCGCATAGGCTTGTCAAAAGACCGCCCTTATTAACTTCCTGTACTTTGACAGTTACTAATTCTTCTTTATTCATCTTTTCTTTCAATTCTTTCCAGGCTTGTTCTTTTGAAGTCTTTTTGAACGACAGCTCCATCATACCCAATTCGTTTTCCATATCAACAATTTCCGCCTCTACACCTTCACCGGTGTTAAATTCCCGATAAACGTCCAACGCTTCCCATAACTCTCGGCCGCGCACTACACCAACTCCGAAATTACCCAAATCAATAAAAACTTCATTTTTAGTGGAATCTAAAATCTTACCCTCGATTTTTTCTCCAACCTTGGGAATATTTTGGGCTTTTACTTTATTAATAAACTCATCTGTTTCAGCCCGCTCCTCTTCTTTGATTTCTTCGGTTTTTAATTCGACCAAATCCCCCAAATCAGAGGGTTTTTCGTTTTTTTCAACTAATTTAGTAGCCATTTTTTGGTTACTCCTTTCTATGGTTTTGAAACAATTCTATATCAATATTATATTTGTTGCAATACTTTAATAATATTTTCAAAATTTGAGCTTTTATCTGCCCTCCCCCGGTTGTATTAATATTTAAACAACATTATTCGACAAAGCCGGTTATTTTGCATTCAAAAAAGCTGAAATTTCATACTTGTATTCACTTAAGGTTCATGCTAATATTATTAAGAAATCTTACTTGATTTTTTATTTTTAATACAGAAAATAATATAAAATTATGCAATTATTTTGGTACGGCCTTTCATGCTTTAAATTTCTATCTAAAGATATCACCGTAATCACCGATCCGTACGGTAAGTCTTCCGGCCTTGCTCCATTAAAAACCAAAGCTAACATTGTAACTATTAGCCATAATCACGAAAACCATAACAATCTTATAAGTATTAAGGATGATCCCTTTATAATAGACGGACCGGGAGAATATGAGCGCAAGGGCGTTTTTGTCAAAGGAATATCTTCTTTTCATGATAACAAAGAGGGAGAAGAATTAGGGATAAACACTATCTATATTTTTGAAATAGAAAAAATAAAAATTTGCCACTTGGGAGATTTAGGGCATGAATTATCCGCTAAACAAATTGAACGAATCGGTGCCGTAGATATTCTTTTAGCGCCCGTAGGAGAGGTCAACACTCTAAAAATTGAACATCTGATGGATATTATAAGCGCGATTGGTCCGCGCATCGTTATTCCTATGCATTTTTACGATAAAAGATTAAAGGCTAAACTAAATAATGTTAATGACTTTTTGTCTGAAATGGGCCAGGAAAACATTAAACCGGAGCCTAAGTTGGCCATTAAGCACAAAGATTTACCCAGCGAAGATACCAAAATTGTCTTATTGGAAAATATACGCTAATGCCAATTTTTAGTAAATTACAAAATAAAACTCCTAAAGAAAAAAGGAGGTTGCTCTGGATTTCTGTTTGTACTTCCACCGTAATAATTTTTATTCTATGGATCACGGTATTTCCCAAAGATTATTTAGGAAACAATGAAGGCCAAAAAAGCTTAACGGGTTTAAAAGATGAATTTTATAATAGTGAAGAAAATCAAGAATTTGACCAATATATGGATAGTTTAAAAATTCTTGATAATTTTGAAGAAAATTTTAACCTGGAAAGCATTATTCAAAATGAGCAAAACGACACTCTGCAGAATGAAACTTCTATCGAAGATATTTTTAGTAGCGATGAAGACCGCGAAATGATTAGATTGCCTCTAGAAAAAGATTAATTTTTTTTAATTAAAAACAATATGGAAATAGGATACATAAAACCTCGTCCAATCGTGGAAGAAATGCAGGAATCTTATTTGGATTACGCTATGAGTGTAATTGTGTCGCGTGCACTCCCCGATGTTAGGGATGGCCTAAAGCCGGTCCATCGAAGAATTCTTTATGCCATGTGGACATTGGGATTGAGGCACAATGCCAAATTTAGAAAATCGGCTACCGTAGTCGGTGAAGTTTTGGGTAAATATCACCCCCATGGAGATGCGGCCGTATACGAATCGCTAGTCCGAATGGCGCAAGAATTTTCTTTGCGCTACACGCTGATAAATGGCCAAGGAAATTTCGGATCCATTGATGGAGATCCGGCTGCAGCCATGCGCTATACTGAGGTTAAGCTGGAACGAATCGCTGATGAAATGCTTTTTGATATCGATAAAGACACGATTGATTTCATGGACAATTTTGATCAGACTCAAAAAGAACCGATCGTAATGCCTGCCAAAATTCCCAACTTGCTTTTGAATGGAACGGTAGGAATCGCAGTCGGCATGGCTACCAATATACCGCCGCACAATTTGGGAGAATTAATTGATGGCACGATTACTCTTATTGATAAGCCTAAAAGCACCGTAGAAGATTTAATGCAATTTATAAAAGGACCGGACTTCCCCACCGGAGGAATAATTTTTAATAAAAACGACATTACTCAAGTATATGCCACCGGCAAAGGCGGGATTGTTATGCGGGCTAAAACCGAAATTCAAGAGCAAAAAAAGGGCACTTTTAATATTATCATCAATGAAATTCCTTTTCAGGTTAATAAAGCTACTTTAATTGAAAAAATTGCTGATTTGGTAAAAACTAAAAAGATTGAAGGAATTAAAGACTTGCGCGATGAATCAGACAAAGATGGAATTAGAGTGGTGATTGAGCTTAAAAAAGATGCGTTCCCCAAGAAAGTGCTTAATAGATTATTTACTCTAACCCAGCTGCAGGATAAATTTCATTCCAATATGATAGCTCTGATAGATGGAATCCAACCTAAGGTTCTTAATCTTAAAATGATTTTGGAACAGTATATCAAGCACCGCCAAGTAGTGGTAACCCGCCGAGCGCAATTTGAACTTAATAAGGCCAAAGAGCGCGCTCATATTTTAGAAGGTTTGAAAAAGGCGCTGGATCACATCGATGAAATCATTGCTTTAATTAAAAAATCAAAAAATAAGGAAGAGGCACATAAGAATTTAGTTAAAAAATTCAAATTTACCGATCGACAAGCAGAAGCGATTTTGGAAATGAAATTATCCCAATTGGCCGCCTTGGAAAGAAGAAAAATCGAGGACGAATTAGAAGAAAAGAAAATTTTGATCAAACAATTGGAAAAATTATTAAGCAGCGTTAAAAATATTCTGGCCTTGGTTAAGACCGAACTCTTGGAAATTAAAGAAAAATACGCCGATGCCCGCAAAACAAAAGTAATCGCTTCTCCGGTTGATTCTTTTTCACCGCAAGATTTAGTTCCTAAAGAAGACGTATTGATCACCCTTACCAAGGGCGGTTATATCAAAAGCCTTCCGCCTGACACATATAAATCACAGGCTCGAGGTGGCAAAGGCGTAATCGGCATGGTCACAAAAGAGGAAGATATGGTTCGAAATTTCTTTGTTACCAATACTCATTCTGATATTTTATTTTTTACCAGTACCGGCAGAGTTTTTCAATTAAAAGCATATGATATACCCAAATCAACCAGAACAGCCAAGGGTCAATCGATTGTAAATTTTCTGCAGCTTTCTCCCGAAGAAAAAGCTACCGCCATCGTACCTCTGGACAACATTAAAAGTGCAAAATTTTTAGTGATGGCAACTATCAATGGAGTAATTAAAAAAGTATCAATTGAAGATCTCTCCAATGTTAGAAAATCAGGTCTAATCGCCTGTAAAATAAAAAAGGGAGATGAGCTTAAATGGGTTAAGCCTTCAACCGGCCAGGATGAAATAATTTTAGTTTCATCTCAAGGCATGTCAATCAGGTTTAAAGAGCAAGATGTCCGACCAATGGGACGCAATGCTTCGGGAGTAACCGGGATCAGATTTAAAAAGAAAAATGATCAGGTTATCGGTATGGGCGTAATCAGCCAATCTCGTAAAAAAGACAAGCTAATGATAATTACCCGCCAGGGATATGGAAAGCGAACTGAACTAACTCAATATCGCGCTCAAAAAAGAGCCGGAACGGGAATAACGACAGCTAAAATTACCCCAAAAAATGGAGAAATAATTAAAGGCGAAGTCGTCGGTACTGAAGAAGATGAGGTAATAATAATTTCAAAAAAGGGACAAGTGATCAGAATTGAGATTGATCAAATTCCGGATTTAAATCGCGCTACGCAGGGAGTTCGCTTGATGCGCTTAAAATCGGGTGATGAGGTAGCTTCTCTTGCCACAATATAATTTTTCCTCTATATTTATCCTAATTATTAGAATATTTAATTTTTAATTTTAATTTCATGCCAGTACCAAAAAAGAAGACAACTAAATCTGCAAAAAATCAAAGGCGAAGCCACCATGCTTTGAAAAAACCCGTATTATCAAAATGTCCTAATTGCAAAAAACCTATTGTTCCCCATCATGTATGCTCATATTGCGGATACTATAAGGGTAAACAAGTGATTGAAATTAAAACCAAAGAAGATAAAAAGCTCCAGCAAAAAAAGCAAGCGGCCGAAAAAAAGAATAAAAAAGGAAATAAAGAGGAAAAACCCACCACTAATCAGAAATAAAAAATATGTTTAAAAATAATCAGGAAAATTACGATAACGCGGAAAATATTCAGGATCAAGACGTTGAAACTATTATTGGACCTTCAGTAAAATTAGAAGGAAATTTAATCGGAGAGGGAAATATTAGCATTTATGGCAACGTTTCCGGCAAAATTGAAACAAAAGGTAATTTATTAGTGGGAGATTCCGCTAAAATTAAAGCGGAAATTAACGCAGCAAATATTTCAATCGCCGGCTTGGTTGAAGGAAATATCAATTCCTCGCAAAAATTGGAAATAATTGAAAATGGAAAGGTAATTGGCGATATCTCCAGCCAAATGCTATCGATTGCGCCAGGCGCTTTATTTTCCGGACAAAGCAATATGCAAGACAATGCCGAATCTGCCGCAAAAAAGAAAAACGAAAAGGCAACTGAAGAATAAGAATAATTCTAACTATAATGTATTTTTATATCATTGATAATTTTATCAAGGAAAAAAGATATGCCAGAATTTATCATCGCATGAGCATGCAATTGAATGATCTGGGAATATTTGATGATAAAATACAAGTAACGAAAGTTAGACCCATTGAGGACATCGTACGCGATGTTCTTTCAAATAGAAATATTGAGCAAATTGTTGCGGTTGGCAATGACAGCACCGCTAGCAAAGTTATTAATGCAATCTGTAAACACCCCAACCAAGAGAATACGCCGGCGTTCGGCATTATCCCTTTTGAAACATCTGATATAGCCGACTGCCTGGGATTTCCCACTAATATTGAAGATGCCTGCAGCATGATCTCTCGGCGCAAAATTGATAAAATTGATATCGGTAAGGCCAATAAAGACTATTTTTTAACTTCGCTCAGTATTCAACAATCTACTTTAAAAAACAAAGGGACGTTTGATAAAATAAAAAATATATTTATAAAAGGCGGCGAAATTCAATTGGCAGAAATTCAATTGGTTTTGCAAAATTTTAAATTAACCTCTACGGCTGAAAAAATAGATATTATCAATATTTATAATGATTACTGGAAAAAACAGCTCAATAATCAAGGGATAAATTTAAAAAAAATAAGC
Organism: Patescibacteria group bacterium; assembly: GCA_041749335.1. Lineage (GTDB taxonomy): Bacteria > Patescibacteriota > JABMPQ01 > JABMPQ01 > JABMPQ01 > JBGTBM01. The sequence goes on along the minus strand of JBGTBM010000007.1, from coordinate 29,446 downwards.
CCTTATGACGGCTTAGCCAACCTTTTAATATCTAACAACTTGCAAAAAGAGACCGATTCTTTCTCAGATATAAGTTTTTTTACAACGAAAAATATCACCATCAACACCAAAGATAAAATTTTCGCCCACCTGGATAATATTGTCAAAGTAAAAACTCCCATCGAAGTTACCATAAAAATGAAATACTTCAAGGCGCTTTTAGGCAAAAACAGGCACTTTTAGTCATTAATCTCCATAATGCAACGTCTCAGGAGGACGTTTACTTCTGCCTTTAAATGCTGCTGATTTCTCTTTATTGACTCTATCCTCTTCTAGTTTTTCGCGCTGTGCGGCTGTTTTGATCACCTTCTCCAATACGCTTCCAATCAACTCGGTCTTTTGCATTACAGAATAAAAGGAAGGGTGTAGCTTTTCCTGTGCTATTTTTTCTGCTTCTTTAACTGTAAGATCGTAATAGTTTATAAAGTTTTCGATCATATTCATTCTTTCCTTTGAACCTCTTTCTCCATATTTTACCAAATCACTAGCGCTCATTCCGTCAAAGCGCTGTTCCATTTCCATCCTAATCTGATCCTCAACATATGCCTTGGGATTTTCTTTTACCTTCTGGGTTATTTCCCGCTCTTGTCCGCTTGGCTCCAGGCTAAAATTTTCTCTTGATCTCATATTTGTTATATTATTTATTCTAATTAAATCATATTATATAAAATCTTTAAAATAAATATATTTTTTGATCTTTACCTTGTTATTGCCATTTTCTTTGACAGTTAAATTATTTTTCTATAAGATAAGCATATATTTATTTAACTTTTTTTAATATGACTACTCAAGAACAAAACGATGCTACGCCTGTAAAAAAGGACAGCATCGCCATACCGGCCTCTATATCAGTAAAAAATTTTTCTGACCTATTAAAAATGACTCCGGCAGAAATTATTACGATTTTAATAAATAATGGAATAATGGCTTCAATTAATGAAGAGATTGATTTTGATACCGCCTCTTTAATCGCCCAAGATTTAGGCTATCTTGTGACTAAAGAAAGAGATGAATCAGAAATAACGAAGGAGCAAGGCTTGCGAAAAAAATTAATCGAAGAATTTAAAGAAACAAATAAAGATGACTTAAAAGATCGGCCGCCGGTTGTAGCAGTAATGGGCCACGTTGATCATGGTAAAACCAAACTATTAGACACGATTAGAGAAACCCACGTTATCGATCAAGAAGCGGGAGGCATTACACAACACATCGGCGCCTATCAAGTGCGTAAAAAGGGAAAGTTAATTACTTTTCTCGATACCCCCGGACATGAAGCATTCGCTGCTATGCGCGAAAGAGGCGCCAAAGTTACCGACATCGCGATTTTAATTGTAGCGGCAGATGACGGAGTTAAGCCGCAAACGCTAGAAGCTCTTAAACATATTAAAAATGCCGGGATTCCTTTGATCGTTGCCATTAATAAAATTGATAAACCTGACGCCGACCCGGAAAAAGTTAAGAAACAACTTGCCGATAAGGGCGTAATGCCGGAGGAATGGGGTGGAGACACAATTTTTGTTAATATATCCGCTAAACAAAATATTAACATTGATGAACTTTTAGATATGGTTTTATTGGTAGCTGAAATGGATAGCCTAAAAGCAAATCCCAAGGCAAAAGCAATCGGTACTATTATTGAATCTGATAAGGACTCAAAAAGGGGCGTTGAGGCTACTATTTTAGTGCAGAATGGAACCTTGGCTTTAGGCGATATCGTTACTGTCGGTCCCATTCTGGGAAAAATAAAACTGATGGAAAATTATCTTGGTAAAAGAGTAAATCATGCCAAACCCTCCACTCCGGTCAAAATTTTAGGCCTGGAAAATGTACCCGATGTTGGCGATATCTTATTTGCAGAAGAATCAATTGAAAAAGCTAAACAAAAAATTTCTAAACTGAAAAAAATATCTCAGCCGCAAATGGTTAAAACGGTAGAGAGTGATGAGAATAAGAAAATTATTAAATTAAATATTATATTGAAAGCGGATGTACAAGGATCGGTTGAAGCAATCTTGCAGTCTTTGGCAAAAATTAAATCAGACCAAGTCAAAGCCAATGTAATAAACTACGGAGCAGGTAAAATCACGGAGTCGGATGTGATGATGGCCGCTTCCGCTTCCGCCTTGATCGCCGGATTTAATTCTGAACCTACCACAGTAGCAAAAAGAATGGCAGAAGATCAGAAAGTTGAAATTAAAAATTATAACGTAATTTACGATTTAATTAATGATATCAAATCCAAACTTGAAGCAATGATTGAACCGGAAATTAAGATTAAAGATTTGGGAACACTAGAAGTACTAAAAGTATTTCGCACCGAAAAAGGCAAAATGATTATCGGCGGCCGCGTAGCCAGCAAGCATTTAGAAAATAATTCTCATGCCAGAATATTGCGCGAAGATAAAGAAATCGGACAAGGCCAAATAATTAGTTTACAGGAAGGCAAGGTGGATGTCAGCGAGGTGAGCCAGGGCAATGAATGCGGAATGGTTTTTTCCGGACAAGCCAAAATCAAACCGGGAGACAAATTAGAAACTTGGAAAGAAGAAGTTATCAAAAAATCATTATAGTCGGATATGTTAAAAAATTATAATCATCGATTAAAAAAAGTTAGCAGTTTAATTCAAGAAGAGGTAGCCAAAATAATAAATTCTGAAATTGATCTGCCCAAGGGTGTTTTAGTGACAGTAATTTCAGTAGAAACTTCAATAGATATAAAGCATGCTAAAATTTATATCAGTATTTTACCTAAAATTAAAACAGCTGTAATTTTTAAGCTGCTTAATCATAGAATCGCCTATATTCAGAAAATTTTAAATAAGAAGCTGGTAATGAGTTTCGTTCCGCAAATTAGATTTGACCAGGATAAAACCCAGGATAAAATTCACAGAATGGCCGAATTGATAGAAAAAAATAAAAAATAGATGATTTTTTTTTCCGAACGAACAATCCTTTACAATCGAATTTTATATTTTTTAAAAAAATATAATAATTTTCTGATTATCGGACACAAAAAACCCGATGGCGACGCTATCGGCAGCATGCTAGCCTTACGCTTGGCTTTAAAAAAATTAGGCAAAAATACAATTCTTGCCTGTGATGATGCAATTTCCCAGCGCTTTAATATATTGCCTGAATCTGATAAAATTATAGAATTATCAAATTATGCAAAATCGCAAAAGAATGTGGAAATAATTATCACACTCGATTCAGCCACTTACGAGCTAACCGGTTTAAATAATTATTTTCAAAAAGATAAACTGCCTCTTATTATTAATATTGACCATCACCACGATAATCCCAGATACGGCAATGTAAATTATATAGAATCCAATATTTCTTCTGTTTGTGAAATAATTTTCAACCTGCTCAAAGATATTAAAATAAAAATTACCTCAGATATTGCTACCTGCATTTTAAATGGAATATTTGTCGACACCGATAGCTTTAAAAATCCCAATACATCAATACGCACGCTACGAATTACATCCTATTTGCTATCTCGAGGAGCAAATTTAAAAGCGATTACCCGCTATAACCTCAAAGATAAATCCCTCTCCGCCTTAAAGCTGTGGGGTTTGGCTCTAGCTCGCTTATCCAAAAACAATAAATTTGGTATTATTTCTACTATAATAACTAGAGAAGACCTTAATAAATGCAGCGCAGTATATGAAGATCTGGAGGGAGTAGCTAATTTTCTTAATAGCATCCCTGAAGCCAAAGCCTCTTTAGTGCTTTCGGAAAGAGATAAGAATGAAATAAAGGGCAGTTTTCGCACACTTCATGACAATATTGATGTATCTAAAATCGCCGCTTTGTTTGGCGGCGGAGGCCACAAAAAAGCAGCAGGTTTTAGTATTCACGGCAAATTAATAAATACTCAAGGGCGGTGGAAAATATTATAAATTTTCAAATTTGTTGAATGCCTGTATAATTAAAATATGAATAATTCAATTTCAAGCCCATCTTTATTATCTTCTATAATTAGCGGAATTAATGCTTATCTTGCAAATTTTGGGTTTTTAGATTATATTTTAACTTTTTTGGATATCGCGATTGTGGCAGGTATAATTTATTATGTCTTTCTTTTTATTAAGGGCACGAAGGCAACCAAAATAATTTATGGCGCGATAGTTTTAATCATTATTTTACTGCTGGGAAGATTGTTGAATTTACAAACGCTAAATTGGGCACAACGCCACATAACCACCTTTATCATCGTTGCGATTCCGATAGTATTTCAACCGGAATTAAGGCGTGCTTTAGAAAAATTAGGTCGGGCGGAACTCCTTAAGAGGGGCCTAAGTTCTAAAACTTTTGGTAAATTGGTTAACGAATTGATTAAAGCAATAAAAATATTCCAAAAAAATAAAGTTGGGGCGCTGATTGTTATTATGCAAAACACCGGACTGGAGGAATATATCGAAACCGGTACCAGAATTAATGGCAAATTATCCAGCGAATTGCTATTGAATTTATTTTATCCCAACTCTCCGCTGCATGACGGAGCGGTAATTATTCATAAAAATGAAGTATTAGCGGCCGGCTGTATGTTGCCACTATCAGAAGGAGATTATTCCTATACCCATGGCACCCGCCACCGAGCCGCAATTGGAATCACCGAAGAAACGGATGCGATATCCATAATAATTTCCGAGGAAAGAGGAATAATTTCAGTTAGCAAAAATGGTAAATTAAAAGAAAATTTAACCGTTGAGACATTAGAAAAATTTTTAATTGATTCATTAAAAGCATAAATGTTTATTAAAGAATTCTTCACTAACAATCTGCCGATAAAGGTGCTGGCTATCTTTAGCGCGATATTCTTATGGACTTATGTTATTAATGAAGGCTATCGAGTTGATTTTTTAGATACCGAAGTTCCAGTTGAGGCCTATAACATTTCCGAGGATCTTGCTTTAACTAGCAATTTGGGACAAGTTAAAGTAAAGGTTAGAGTTCCTACCAGCATTTCAAATACTTCTTTGCTGGAAAATACCAAGGTATTTATTGATTTAAAGGGGCTAAGGCAAGGCTCATACGAAAAAGATATCATGGTTTCTTTTGAAAATCCCGCCGTTACTTTGCTTGAGCTGGAACCAAAAAAAATGAAAATAACCCTGGAAACATTGGAATCAATTCAAAAAGAAATTGAAGTTGAAATTTCAGGAGAAGTTAACGAAAATTATCAAACCGACCAAGCGATTCTATCCGTAAATCAAGCAGAAATAAAAGGTGCCGGCAGTTCTTTAGAAAAAATAGAAAAATTGGTGGCGCCAATTAATATCGCCAATGAAATGTCAGAAATTAAAAAGCTGATTGAACTAGAAGCCAGAGATGCTAATAATAAGAAAATTACCGAGGTTACAATCCATCCAAAAAATATTGAAGTGATAATACCGATAAGAGCCAAGGAGGAAGTAAAGACCGTTGGCATCAAAGCTAATTTAAGCGGTAATCCAGCCCCGGGATATTTTATTACGCAAACCAGCATCAACCCGGCTGTCGTATCCATAAAGGGCGAAACAGAAGTACTAAGCGGGATAAGTTATCTTAACACCCAGGCGATAGATATTTCGGGAATTAACGCCAATGCGGAATATGACGCACAGCTGGAATTACCAGCGGGAGTAACACAAATTGAAGACCAAAATATTAAAATAACCATACAGCTTGATGCTCAACTAATCACCCGCACGATCGATTCGGTGATAAATTTTAAAAATATTTCTTCCGATTTAGAAATAAATTCATACGACCCCGACAGTATTAAAGTAATAGTCGAAGGAGGCGCCCCCATCATTAACAATTTGACTTCCGGCGGTGTTGTTACCAATATTGATTTAGCCGGTAAGGGCGCGGGCAGTTTTATCATTTCCATAGACCCATCCATGATTACTCTGCCCTCCGGAGTAACCCTTAAAAGCATTGAAACCAAAGATCTTAAAATAACGCTAAAAAAATAATCATAAAAAAAGCACCTCGTACAAAAAGTGCTTTTTTATTATTTTAAAACCAGGCTTATCAATCCATCGGATAAGGTCCGGTCGGCGCGCGTAAATAATAACCTTTCAGATGGCCAGTGCCGTTTTGAAGAAGCCAAGATTGAACATAGCCGCCATTATCAACCGACATGTGGCCAAAGGCAAGCTGGCAACTGTTTATTCCTGTCTCCACGGTACATAAAGCGGGAGATGAAGCGCCGGCAGCAACCGAACCGCTAAAATATGCTCCATTATAATTACCCCAATATTCACAAGTTAGTCCGCCAGTTTCATTTTCTAGAACGATCGTATCATTCCCCGGATTTAAATATTTATAAACCATCCGACAATATTTAGAATTATATGTTATTTGAGTAAGTACCGTGTCGCTGGTTGAAGAACTGGGTCTATACATAAAACCCACCTCCGCATCAATATCAAAGCCATCAACGGTATCCGCGTCTAGTCCGGATCCCATGCCATCATTTATTTTACTGGCAGCGATATTGGCGCTTGCGTTAATGTCGGCATCTACTATTGAATTATTGGCAATTTCATTGGAACCTACCACGCCAGCGGCTATCTGTAAAGTATTATAGGTACCGCTAACATCTCCGCCAAATGTAGTGGATTGAATCAAGGCCGTCCCGGAAATTTTTGCTGGAGCAATTCCGCCAGCCAAATCTAAATTAGCCACCGACCCGTCCACTATTTCCACTGACCCAACCTTTCCGCTTCCTATCTGTAAATTATTCCAGCTCCCGCTAATATCTCCTGCAAAGTTAGTGAAAGATTGCGTAAGAGCAATGCCATATATTTTAGCATTGTCAATTTCCGCCTCGTTTGAAATATCTTGATCAATAATAGAAGAATTAGCAATTTCCCTGCTGTCCACCACGCCCTCTCCAATTTGTAAATTACTATAAGTTCCACTCACATCGCCAGCAAACATGGTACCGCTTGTTAGCGCCGTTCCAAGTATCTTACTGGGATTAATGGCAGCTGCACTATAAATATCCGAATTTGTGATTGAGCCGTCTGCTATTTCTGTAGCTCCAACGGTATTTTCATTTATTTCTATATTATTATATACTCCGCCAATATCCCCGCCAAATAATGTCGTTTGAATCAGTGCAATTCCGGCTATTTTGCTGGCAGCAATGTTGGCGCTGGAACTAATTTTTTCATTTTTGATGGTATTGTTATCAATTTTTGCATTAGTAACCGCACCACTGGCTATTTCTGCATTCCCAATCTTGCCGGCTCCGATTTGCAAATTATTGTACTTGCCGGCTACATCGCCGGAAAAATTTGTTCCCTTAATCAAAGCGGTTCCGCTAATTTTTGTTGGATCAATCGCGGCGACAGCAGACACATTCGTATTTTTAATAGCCCCGCTGGCAATATTTTCACCGTTAATAATGCCGGTGCCAACCAAACTATTAACGGTAACCGAGCCAGCATATATTGATTTCCACTTATTGCTCGCACTCCCTAAATCATAAACATTGTTACTTTCGGGAATAATGCTATCGGCAATTTTTACCGCGTTGCTTCCGCCCCGCTCTACTCGAAAAATTGCTCCATCCACACGAAGTTCGTCCGCAATTACAAAAGGTCCGCTTTCGTTTAAAACCGAACCGTTAAAAAAAGTTACTCCTCCGACACCGGGCAGGCCGACCCTGATTGATTCAAAAAAAGTAGTCGCGCCGGCAGGCTGTATAATGTCCGCGGTTGATGCCTCCGAAACACTTACGCTTATAAATATTCCCGTAAAAGCTACGATCAATCCCATTATTTTTTTTCGCATATGTTTTAATTATTTATTCTTACTTTTTTATATTTTTAATTAAATATTTCTATCTTTTATTTAATTATACCTTTGCTCTTGAAATATTCATAGTTATTTGAGATTATATTAATAAGGTCATTTTAAATTTAATATATGAAAATAATTTTACATAAACTTAAACAAATTTGTAAATTGATTGCAGTATCAGGAATTTTGAGTTTTTTTGGAGCTATTTTAATTACTATTCTGGCGATTTTTATTCGACGTAAGAAAAAAACTAAAAAATTTAAACGGATAAAGTAATTTTAAATAAACGCGTACTTTTACATACAGGGAGGGTGGGAAATGGCACAGGGAATCAAAGTTTTAATTATTGAAGATGATCCCGAAATTCGCAGATATTTTGATGATATTATTAATGCCTTATTCCATGAAAAAGTTGACTGTACCTTTGCCACAAATATTGAAGAAGCTCGTGAATTATTTGAGCATCTTCTTGGCGAAGGATTGAACATGATTTTTGTTGATGCGTGCCTTAATAGCAATCAGCCAAACTCCATGCCGCTTATTAGTCATTTTCGTTTACGTTACCAAGGACCCATTTTCGCTATGTCCTGCAACCAGCACTATATTTACCCTCTTTTACGAGCCGGATGCGGTGATTCTTGCGCTAAGGTAGAGCTGCCCCGAGCCATCGATAAATATCTTAGATGTGAAGCCGGACTTTTTTAAAATCATACAGGCCCCCTCTCTAGGCGGGTCTTTTTTATTAAAAAACGCCTAATTCCTTAGGTCGTTTTTTTAAACTAACTACAATTGCGACAATACTTCTTTGAGTTTATTAATATTTTCTCCGTACGCTGTCCAGTCTCCCTCTTTTTGTGCTCTTTGCGCTTCATCAAAGTATTTTTTTGCATCTTTAATCAAATCGTTTTGGCTGCTTGTTTCCTGCTTATCTATATCTTTAGTTTCTATCGGAATTTCTTTATCAGCTTCTATTTTTTTATTACCAAATATTTTCTCCAATGCTTGATCTAACGTTTCTTCCATCGAAATTTTATTTTCATAAGCAACAATTACGCGCTTAAGTTCCGGTATCCGTCCGCCCTGAGCTCTTATATAAAGCGGCCTGACGTAAAGCAATGATTCCTCAATCGGGATAACCAATAAATTTCCTTGAATAACTTCAGAACCTCTTTGATCCCATAGGGATATTTGGCGAGAAATTTCCGCATCCTGATTGATGCGATTATTAATTTGTTTTGGGCCATAGATTAACTTTTGTTTGCCAAATTGATAAACCACCAATTTCCCGTAATTGTCTCCATCCGATCGAGCTACCATCCAGGCCGCCATATTATCTTTTTGGCGCGGAGTAAAAGGGATCATCAAAATAAATTCTTCCGATTTTTCTCCGGGCAATTTCATAATTAAATGGCGCATAATCGGATCAATTGAGCTGCCGCCATCATTAACATACGGAATCTCCCACTGGTCTTCTTTATTATAAAATATTTGGGGCTGCTCCATATGATAGGTACGATAAAGCTTGGTTTGATAATTGAATAGATCTTCCGGATAACGCAGATGCTTTTTCAGGTCCTTGGGCATATCAGCAAGCGCTTTAAATGTCCCTGGAAATATTTTTTCATAGGTTAAGATCAACGGATCGTTAAGATCAGCCAAATATAAATCCATTGATCCGTCATAGGCGTCAATAACCACTTTCACGGAATTTCGCATATAATTTTTTCCATTTTCCATAATTTGCGCATAGGGATATTTAGAACTTGCGGTATAGCCATCATAAATCCATTGCAAAGATCCGTCATCAGCAATAACCACGTAGGGATCATTATCAAATTCCAAAAAGGGTAATAACTTCTCTACTCTTTTTTCAATATTTCTGTTGTATAGTATCTTACTGTTATTATCCAAATCATTAGATAGAAATATTTTCAAGGATCCGAAATGAAGAGCAAAGGCGGCCTTTTTAAATAAATTATCAATTTTGACTCCGCCCTCTCCTTGATATTCAGAAAATACATTTTCCTCGCCCTGCGGGAAATCAAATTCCTGCGCCCTAGAATTTACGAAAACATAATCGTTGGATAGTTCACCGAAATATATTTCCGGCCTAGTGATCTGTAAAGAGCCAATCTCAGATGCAGGAGGAATATCTTTAATAAATAGTACCGGCAATCCCTCTTCCGTAACACGATTTACTGGTCCCAAGGTTAATCCATGGCCATGAGTAAAAGTAAAACGCTCGTTGATAAAAGATTTACTGGGCAGGCTGTCAGAATTCAGCTCGCGCAAGGAAAGCATAATCTGCCGATATTCATTATCTATCTGATAGCGATCATTATCTACCGAAACAAAATCGTAATATGTTCTTATTTCCTGTATCTGGGAAAAAGTATCGAGCAGCGGCTCTCGATCCCATAAACGAATATTCTTAATTGTCAGTTCGTTATTTTCTATATCTTGGGCTGTCAATAAACTGTCCGTGGTTAATTCTCTTTTTTCCACCTGATCGATACCCCATGCTTTTTGGGTCGCTTCAATATTATGCTCAATATACGGAGATTCTTTGGCTAACTCATTGGGAGTAACGATCAGCTTTTGGATAGCAGCGGCATAGATGCCCTGGACTATTCCCAGAGAAATATAAAGGCCGATAGCCACATAAACCAATCGATTTTTTTTCGTATAAACATTAATTATCAATAATAAAGCGCAAATAATAGCGCCAATTTCCAATATCCGCATAATTGGCAAATTAGCATGCATGTCGGTATAGCCCGCTCCCGTAAAAAGTTCGGATGTCGAATAGGTTAGTTCCGGGATGCTGATGAAATGAACTTGGAGAGCAAGCAATAAGAATATTAAAACTCCTAAAATCGACAAATGAAATTTTGCCGCTTGATTAGTAACGAAATTTCCGTTGTCTACAACCTGTTGTCCATATGCTCCGGCAAATTTAATTATTTTTTTCGGAAAAGATACATAGCCTTTAATATAATAAACGGCAAAGCATCCGATTAAAGATGCGATTACAATAAAAAATAAATATCCGGCCGCCATTTTAAGAAAAGGAATGGTAAAAAAGTAAAAACCAATATTTTTATTGAAGATCGGATCAACCACATCAAAAGGCGTATAATTTAAGTATTTTAAAACCGTTTCCCACTGCGCCGAAGCGATCATGCCGGCGAATAATCCCAAAATTAAGCCTATCAGTAGAATTATTTTATTAATTATTTTACTTATATCTAAATTAAATTTTTCTAATAAATTGCCTTTACTGGAACTGCGCGCCAAAAATGAAGCGATGCGAATATTAAGATATATTAAAATAAATGAGATAATCCCGACCCCGGCTCCTATAAATATCTTTGCAAATAAAATAGTCGAGAATAGTTTGCCGTATCCTAATTCGTCAAACCATAACCAATCAACATAGATTGCTAAAATTCCCGGCAGCACCACAAAAAATAAAATTAACAAAAAAGAAATGATTGAAATCCGAATAAATTTTTTAAAATTCATTATTTTAAATTATTTTATATATTTACTGTAACATGTTAACCTGATAACGCAAACACAAGGCATTTAAGCTCGTTTTTATTAAAAACGCCGGTAATTTATGCTGGTAATATAAAAGCAGAGAACTTCTCTGCTTGATGTTTTGGATAATTATTTTTAGGCTTTATTGGTAATTTTACTATCGTATTTAATACTGTAAAGATAAACCCCAAAAGTTGCCAGCGTGGCAAAGAACAATATTAATCCGCAAACCAACATGGGTTCCAATCCATCAAATAAAAATCCCAAAAGCGCTAGAATCATTGAAATGCCCATAACTGAATATAAAACGGCCTTATCTCTTTGCCGAACCTGCATTTCTTGATTCATTACGTCCCTCCTAAAGGACAAGTAAGCAAATTCTACTACAAATTATTAAATTGTCAAATAAAAAAAGAATGCATTGGCGCATTCTTATATTTATCTTGATCCATTTCTTCCATTTTCACGCATTGCTTTGGCTATTTTTTCCAGCCTCACTATCTCCTGATCAATGGGAAAATTTCCCGCTCCCCTATTCTCTAAAATAACAACTTTAAAAATGCCTGCGTCCAAATCCAGATCATCACTCATATTGGTAAGTCTGGCCTGAATATCGCCATTGTCCGCTTTTTTAAATTGCAGGTGGCAATATCTGCATTCAAATAGTCCCAAATCGTTAAAATCAACTCCATCCGCATGACAGATCGGACACAGATTATATCTTCTGGCTTTTTCTAATCCGGCAATGGCAGGTACGGGGCAATTCTTTTTATGTCCAATATGCGAATTGCATGTTTCACATTTTTGCGACCGGCCGATTGACAAGGAAATTCTCATTTGTCCTCCCTCAATGAACAAAAACTAATTCATTCTAGAAATTAATATATCTGCTGTCAATAAGGAATATTTAATTCAACTCGCCGAAATCTGTTAAATATTGCTTAGCTAACTGATATTCAGGATTTAGCTCCAAGGCTTTTTTGTAATCTTTGATGGCCTTATCAATTTGATCCAAATTTTCATATGCCACTCCCCGATTTAAATAATTTACTTCATTGTTGGGATTATACTTAATGGCCTCATTATAATCCTTAATCGCCTCCTGATATTTTTCTAAATTTAAATAGGCGAATCCTCGCGCCTGATAAGCATAAGAAAATTTATTATTAAGTTCAATCGCTTTAGCCGCGTCCTTAATCGCTTTTTCAAATTCTCCCAAATCAATATAAACCCATGCTCGGTTTTTATATGCCCATTCATTTTCGCTATAAAGCTCAATAGACCGGTTACAGTCGTTAAGCGCTTCTTTATTTTTACCTAGCTGATTTTTTGCATAGCATCTTAAATTATAAGCATAAGAATATTTAGGATCAATTTTTATCGCCCGGTCATAATTTTTTATTGCCTTCTCATATTCTTCCATTTCTTCATAAATTACGCCCAAATCATAATAAAAATACTGGTTATTTGAATCAAGATCTATAGCTTTATTAATATCATTTATTGCCAAATTATAATCCCCCTTTTCATAATATGAATAACCCCTAATGTCGTAAGCATAAGCAAAATCAGGCCTTAGTTCGATCGCCTTGGTTGCATCTTCAATTGCGTTATCGTATTCCTCCAATCCCTCATAAATATTAGCTCTGTTTTTATAGGCATAGGCATAATCAGGATCCAACGCAATGGCTTTATTGCAATCTTTAAGCCCCTTGTTAAACTCTTCTAAATCATCATAAATCGCACAGCGCAAATTATAAGAAAAATAGTAGTCCGGATCAATTTCGATTGATTTATTGCAATCTTTGAGCGCTTCATTATGTTTATCGGTTTCATTTAAGGCCCAGCAGCGGGCCGCGTATGCCTTTGAATCTTCCGGTATAATCTCCAGCGCTTTTTCCGCATCCTTTAGGGCTTGATCATATTTTTCCTGATTGCTATATACATAAGATCTTAGTTGATAGGCCTCGCCATAATTATTGTCTAATTCAAGCGCCTTATTACAATCTATCAAAGCTTTATCATATTCGCTTTTCTGGCGATAAATTTCACATCTTGCTTTATAGGCAGGGGGATAATTCTCGTCCTTTTCCAATAATATATTAGCTTTTTCTAATGCTTGACCGTATTCTTTCGCTTCAATCAACTGATCAATTTCCGCCATAGGATTATCCAGTTCTGACGGCTTGCCCCCTTCTCGCGAAAACCACCAATATAGTGATCCCGCCATGATAGCAATGATAAATAAATTTAAAATCGCTGAACCCATTAACAATAAAATAATATTTCCTTTTTTCATATTTGTTATTAATTAATATGGTTAAGTATAACAAAATAAATGGCTTAATCATATCGCAAAAATAAAAAATAGACCGCAGGAAGCGATCTATTTTTCCATAAAATCTTATAATACTAATAGATAACTTGATAAAGAACCTCAACTACTCCTGAAGCAGTTGCACCTATTACAAGATTATGAGCACCAATCATTTCTCCTGGACATCTTAAATAACCCTCACTTCCACCATTGCCAAATCTAATAAGTTCATTTGAAGTACTTTCTGCACATTTGGCACCAGTAGCTTGTGATGTGCCATCACCATTATATTCAATTGAAGTTACTCCTACTCCATGATCATTTTCAAATCCAGTTACATGAGCTAAACCATAAACATCAGGCCAACCAGAAGAAAGTATAATTTCAAAAGGAGTATAATGAGGTATCTCTATAATTGTTTCAGCTCCCGCTGCTACTAATCCTGTTGCTCGAACCATATTACTGGCATGCAAACCATCTACTGTATCCGCGTCCAACCCCGAACTAGAACCATCATTATTCGAAGTCCAAGCGGTCCCATTAATCTTAGTAGGATCAATAGCGGCGCTAGCATTAATATCTACATTCATAATTGTTCCATCGGCAATTTCACCGGTTCCAACAGTTCCTGCGCCCAATTGTAAATTATTATAGATTCCATTTACGTCCCCGCTAAATGTGGCAGTTTTCGTTAAAGCTGTACCGGAAATTTTGGAAGCAGCAATGCCGCCTGCCAAATCTCCATTAGCCACTGACCCATCGGCAATCTTTAAAGAGTTAACGGCGTTATTGGCTAACTTTGCGTTTGAGACAGCGCCGTCGGAAATTTTAGAAGTACTAACGGAATTATTAGCTAATTTCCCTAAAGTTACCGCGCCATTTGCAATATTATCTTCCTTCACAATGCCGCTACCCTGCAAATCGGCAATTTTCACTGCGCCAATAAATTCAGCATCTCTAGTGACTTCCAATTCGTCATAAATCCGCACATGTCCATCTCCGGAAATTCCACCATAAACATACAAATTATCCATAATGCGGAATGGCTTGTCATCTAGTGATCCAGGCAGCTCTCCGCGGAAAACGTCGCCATCAATGCGGACACTATCCGCAAAGGTTATTGGGTTGTTATAGTTATTGGCTCCAGTAGTAGCATTAATAATGCTGCCGTTGAAGAAAGTTACACCGCCTACTCCCTGTTTCCCGATTTTAATAGAATCGAATGAACCCGTTCCATTAACAGTCAAATCTTCGTTGTAAGTAATAGTAGCGGCGGGCTGCAATTCGTAAGCGCTGGCGGTATTGGCTAAACCAATTCCCAAAACTAAAGCCAAGCAAGAAAACGAGGTGCAAATTAAAGTTTTATTTTTTATTGTCATGTTTTTTTATTATATATTTTATACCCCTTGCAATTGCCGGTCGGCCCGACGGCAGTAAGATGTAGCTTTATTATAGCAGATAGGAAAATTGTAAAAAGATTATCTTTTTAACAGATCTAATTTTTTAATTAACATTATAAAAAAATATACTACCATTAGCTTAATGCTGACAGATTATGAGATTAATGAAAAAAACCTTCAATATTTGAAGGTTTTTATGCTTGTCGTTCCTCTTTTATCTTCAGGATCAACTAATGTTTTGGCAAATAAATCTTAAATACGGTTCCTTTGCCGGGCATGCTGAATACTTCCAGCCAGCCGTTATGCAACTCGATGTTGCGATGAACAATTGAGAGGCCAAGTCCTTGTCCAAATGGCTTGGTAGTAAAAAAGGGTTCAAATATTTTGTTTATAGAATCCTTATCAATGCCCTCCCCGGTGTCAATTATGGATAAACAAATAAATTTTCCCGCCCTTAGGCCGGAACTTTGAACCATCGCAGCTTCATCAAAAACTACATTTTCCGTTTTGATATAAATATGGCCGCCGTTTGGCATCGCATTCTTGGCATTAATTACCAAGTTGATGATAGCTTGCTCAATACTGCTTTCATTTGCCATAATTTTCCAAAGATCTTCTCCCAATTTAAACCTGAATTCAATCTTTGGACCCACGATAGCATTCAAGATAATTTGTGTTCTTTTCACTATCTCATTAATCTCCGCTATCTTGAAATCAACTTGGCTTGGTTGGCTGAATTTATACAACTCGGCCACTAAAAGTTTTATTTGTTCAAATAATCTTTGCAGCTGCTTATGCTCCCGCTGTATGGGCAATCCCCTTTCGCCCTTTTTGATTATCATATCAACATATCCCATTAAAGCCGTTAAGGTGCTACCAATATCATGAGCGATAGACCTGACCAGGTCATTTATTACTTCCAATTTTTGCCATTGAAAATTATATACCCTTATTTCACTGCTTTCGCGAAGTGTATTTTGCAGCCTCGTCATATCTTCACAAGCGGTAATTATGCCCAATGGCTCACCTGCAGTTCCCACAACCACGTCCGATATCAGCTTTACCGGAAAAATTTTTCCACTTCGATGAATATTTACACTTTCTCTTTCAAAATATCTTCTTTGATCAATCGCTATCGGTTTGCGAAAATTGCCCGGGGCAAATATTCCCACATCATTTCCAATAAGCTCGTCCACTTCATATCCATGCATTTCCGCTTCCGCGCTATTGGTAAAAATAATTATACCCTCGGGGTTAGCAACCGTAACTCCCACTTGTAGTATGTTTATCGCCCTTTCCAATAAAACCTTCTCGACTTGAGCTTGATGGTCTCCCATTTGATCTCCTTTTCAAAGAACGTTCTTGATGTTGTTTCATTAAATATAGCTTATTATCAAGAATTAAACCTGTGTATAAAATTAATTTTGAATTTTAATCCTTTTATAAAAAAAGGAGCTTTGCGTTTTTTTGAAACTTTAATGTTAAATCAAAAATCAAAATCAGGTGATATCAGGCAGAGCATAAAAAATGAAGTGTTGCCAAAAAGTATGGGAATACCTAGAATACAATCAATAAATATTTATTTTTTATCTAAACTTAAAACATTACAATGAAAAAACATATTAAATTAATTTTTGTTATTGCCAACATAATTACCGGCATAATCTCAAGTCTATTTTGTTATTTTATTTTAAAATATGTACATCCTACCGGTGATTCGTTCATTGACTATTTAAGCGATGGCGGATCATTTTTGCCTTTTATTATTATTTCTCTATTCTTTTCTATAATCATTGGATTAGTAATTAGTTTGGTTTTTTTAAAAATACTAAAAAAGAGCTCCGAGCTCTCTTAATACTTTGATCTTAAATCTAGTTCGGTTTTTTTGTAAAAACTATCAAAACCAGATATCTGCTAATTGTGAAAATATTATCTTTCTTATCTTGATTTATATATATTTTATCGCTCTTTTGGATTCATTCACTTTTGCTTGTGCTTTTAGAAGCCTCCTTATCGCCACAGTCGGCACTTTTTGATCGAATTTAATTTGTATAAATTTTTTCCTGGTTTTGTAATCTTTTTTTCATATATTTATGTTATGAATTTATCCACACTTTATAAAATTTTATTGATGTCATAAATACAACCAACTCTAGTTTAATTTTCTATAAAAAAGAGCTTTAAGGCTTTCCAATTTAATTTCACTTTTTTAACGAAGTCTACTAGAATTATATTATAGAAAGCACTAGAACTTAAATATCGAAAAAGTTTTTAAAATACCCAACATTTAATAATTAAAAGGCGTTGATTTTATGCAACGCCTTATTCTATTTGTTCCAAATTAGAAGATCCGCAACCATAATCTTCGGGACATTTTCCTTCCCAACCTTCTTCAATCGGATCAGGATCGAACGGATTATCTTTTCCAAAAAATAATTCTTGTCTCCCTTGATAACCACAGACCTGGCAGCGATATTTCCTTAAAGGAAAAATATCTTCGCTTTTACACTTAGGACACTGACAATCTTCATCCCCAAGTTCTACAGCTTTAATGATATACCCACAGGTTTCGCATTTCCAAAAGTTGGTAGCCATATACTATACTCCTTTCAAATTAGCAAAGAACATTAAAAAAGAATAACACATAAAATTATTTTTTGAAATAAAAAAGAGCTCTGCGCTCTCTTAATCTTTGATCTTAAATTAATTTAAATTCCATAACAGAGAGCCTGCCCCGCTAAGCGGGGTATCGGAACAGTAAGTACTTATTATTAATTTTAAAAATAACTAGAAATTATTGACAATTATATATTTTTATGTTTATATATTGTGAAATATAGAAAGATCTTTGACAAGGGAGGAATGTCATGAAGAAAATAATTATGGGCTTGATCGCTATTTTCTGCATTCTTATTGCTCAAATACCCACCGTTTTTGCTCAAGAGTTTTCCTGGCAAGGAGTACAACTGCAGACAGTAGTCGGTGGCGAAGTCCCTGTGTACAAGAAGACTTTGTCCATCCGTGCAAATATTGCCCATTTCTGCATCCCAAAGAACAATACTCATATGTTCTTCTCTTATGCCGGCATCAAGTGGAACATTGCTGAGTGGGTCTGGATCTCACCTCAAATTGGTGCAACTTTGAACTGGGGTCCAGAAGAACAAGAGGCCTTTATTGTGTCCCTCTGGATAAACTTTTCTTTTTTTAAAGATAAGCTGAATATCTTTCTTGAGGGAGATGTTTACCTGAATGCCAAGATTAGCGATTATTACGGATACTACTCGGTTGACTACAACTTTCATAATAACTTTGGTGCAGGCATCCAAGCCGAGCAAGTCAACAAAGGAGTTATGTTCGGCCCGCACATAGGCATTATGCTCAAATATTGGTCCCTGCAAGTACAATACTATACGGGCGTTCAAAAAAATATCAACTATGGACACACCTTCCGAATCTTCACCATGCTATACTTCAATTGATCATTATTTTCGGCGGTTATTCAACACCTGCCCCGCGACCTTGAGTTTATAAAGCTCAAGCGTGGGGTTTTTTAATACAAAAAAGAGCTCCGCACTCTCTTAATACTTTAATCTTAAATCTAAGTTGGGGTCCCATCGCGGAGAGTATTAGAACTGGATTACAAAGAAAATGTTTTGAAATACCTAGTACATATTGACTTTGAACTTTTTTCGTGATATACTAGTTTTATGCAAAATAAACTGATGGTGAGTTAATATTCATCTTACTCTCTAGCTAGAGAGTTCCATTGAGGACAGTATATATTATGAAAGAATTAGCAGAAAAAGAGGCAGTTTAAGTACTAAATAGAAACTCAGCCTATTTCAGACTGAGTTTTTATTTATTTATTAAAATTATATAAACAAAAACATGATAAAATTTAATGATTTAAAATTAAAACAAGCTCTTGAAAAGGCAATAGCAGCTAGGGGATATAAAATACCTACTCCAATTCAAGAAAAATCAATACCAAGTTTGCTTCAGGGTAAAGATTTGATTGGTATCGCCCAAACTGGCACTGGTAAAACCGCAGCTTTTGCTTTACCGATTTTAAATAGAATGCGTGAGCGCCATCCAAAAACTATCCAAACTCTTGTCCTCGCCCCCACTAGAGAATTAGCAGCTCAGATTGATGAAAGTTTTTCTATTTATGGAAAGTTTCTTAATTTTAAGCATACTGTTATTTTTGGTGGAGTAAAGCAAAGGAAACAAGTTAGATCATTGTCTGGAGGTGTAGATATTCTCATCGCCACTCCTGGAAGATTATTAGATTTAATGAATCAAGAAATTGTAAAACTTAACAGGATAAATTTCTTTGTATTAGATGAAGCTGACAGAATGCTCGATATGGGTTTTATTCATGACATAAAAAAGGTAATCGCACGTTTACCAATAAAAAGGCAATCAATATTTTTTTCTGCTACAATGTCTCCAATCGTAAATCAACTGGCAAAGTCCCTGCTGAAAAATCCTATTCGTGTTGAAGCAGCAGTTCAAGCTACTACAGTAGACACCGTCAAACAATACGTGCTTTTTGTTGACCAATCTTCTAAGAAGGATTTACTACTTAAGCTTTTAAGAAATAAATCATTAAAAAGTGTTCTAATCTTTACTAGAACTAAACATAAAGCAAATAACATCGCCAAATTTCTTAGTAGAAACAATATTAATGCAGATGCTTTGCATGGAAATAAATCTCAGAGCGCAAGGACCAAAGCAATTAATAGCTTCAAAATGGGAGAAATAAAAGTATTAGTTGCAACAGATATTGCAGCTCGTGGAATTGATATAAATAATATTTCCCATGTTATAAATTTTGAGCTTCCCAATGAACCAGAAAGCTACGTACATCGAATTGGAAGAACTGCTCGAGCCGGAGCCGAAGGAACGGCATTTTCATTTTGCTCTGCAGAAGAACGAAATTATCTGCGTGACATCGAAAAATTAATAAGACAAGATTTAATACCGATAAATCATTCTTTGCATTCAGAAACTGCAAAATTTGCAACAGGTGCGGCGGCAAAACCACTAACTAAAAAAACTTATCGTAGAAATTCAAGATCAAAATATAAATCCCGTTTTAATTCGAGAAATTATAATAGAAATAGATAAAAGTGGAAATATAAATATAATTTAACATTAAATAAGACACTTGTGTCTTGAAGGCATTTAAGAAATATCTCTCTTCTTCTTTAGAATCACCAACGAGATATACTAGAATTAATACTCTTAATCTGTTTTTAAAATACCGCAAAGATGGTGTCCAAAAGCTGAACTTGTCTGAATCCGTTATTTGGGATCAGAATAAGCCATCTATGACCTACTTATGTTTTCGAATGTAAGTAGGTTTTTTAATACAAAAAAGGGCTCCGCGCTCCGTTAAAACTTTGATCTTAAATCTAATATGGGGTCCCATCGTGCAGATTATTAGAACTGAAATATTTAATAATCACATTCAATTACTTAAATAAATTATAACTATAAATATTATTTTAAATAAAAAAATAATATAAAAAAACACTCCTGATTAAGGAGTATTTTTAAATTATCTCAATTTAATTTATTTTTTCTTCTTTTTAATAACTTAATAAAGAGTTTTTAAAGCTCCCCCATAGAAGTTCACCAAGATCCCATGGTGAAGAGTGTTATTGCTGGGATATTTTACAATCACATTCAATTACCGAAATTTTGACCTTATGAATTAATATTTTTTAAATTTAAGTTACCCCGTGTTTTAAATCCTAAGATATAATATTGATTATCCAACGGTTATGTTTTGTATAAAATATCTATAATATTTGCAATATTTCTATATATTTGGTATAGTATAAATGTTCATTGACAAATAGTGTTAAAAAACTATGAAGGGAGGCAGAGATGGGGTGTAAAATACTTTTAGTTGATGATGAAGACATGCTATTAAAAGCAATTAAAAGAATGATTGTAAATTTAGGACATAGTGTAGATGTTGCAAATAATGGACCAGATGCTATGGAATTACTTAAAATTAGTACATATGATATTTTGATTTTAGACCACGGAATGCCCAATATGAACGGCTTTCAAGTATTAGAACTAATCAAGGGGAAATACCCTCATATGAGAATAATATTATTTTCTGGAAACCCTCAATGTTCATCCTTAGAACAAAGATTAAAATATGGAATTGATGACGTTCTAAATAAACCGGTAGATAATAAACAACTTAATGATATACTGCTGAATGTTCAATAATGTTTATGACTTTATCTCTCATACCTATTTATAAGATATAAATAGGTTTTTTTATTACAAAAAAAGAGCTCTAGGCTCCTTCATAGAAATTCACAACGTTCACAAAGCTCACCAAGGTGACTAGAGGGGATCGAACCCTCGTTACCGGGACCACAACCCGGTGCTCTACCATTGAGCTATAGTCACCATGCTTTCATAGTTTAATACTATGATTTATATATAATTTGTTAAATACAACTCTACCATTGCCCGCCCTAGGCGGGTCTGCTTTGGGCAGAAGCTATAGTCACCATACTTAATATCACAAATTACAATTTCCAATTACCAAATAATATCCAAAAATCAATAACCAAATTCCAAACAAATATTATTAATGAATTACGATATAAACTTTATTATGTAATATATATGAATTTTAAAAGAATTTCAAGCATAAATAAAACCCAAACTTTTTTACAGAATGGGTTATTAAATGTATCCGAATCCCCAACCGGAAAATTTTACCATCCCTTCTTCTTCATTTCCAAAATATATTTTCAGCGGGTGCTCTTCTAATAATTCTTTCAATTTCATCAAAACTCTTAAAATAAATTCTTCCTTGAATCTATTACCGGTGATCCATAAATACATCTCGCCGTTATCATATCCATCATTTGGCACGAGCCTTGCCTTTACGTGGAATCTGTCGCTTATTTCCGTCATCTTTAAGATCGGGTTGCATTGCGACTGAAAAGCGCGCAAGAACCTTGAAAGCATGGCTGATTCAATCTGATCCTTAACTTCTTTGCCGGGCTGGGCTTTTGCAATGTTAAAAGTCCAGGTCGGATCAAAGTATAAGTAAAAAAAGGTTCCTCGGGCTTTAACAATCCCTACGCTTTCATTTTCTTCATTCGCTTTAACAATGATTTCCGGATCGTCATCCTTAGAAATGGAATCTAAATATTTTAATATTTCATCTCTAAGCACCTTGTCCTCCTTTTTTAAGGTTCTGGCAATTACAGTTCATGCCACTATATTACATAAAAATAAAAATAGCAACGAAATTGCTATGTATTTTTTATATTTGCCCTCGGCAAGAATCGAACTTGCAACCTACGCGTTAGGAGTGCGTCGCTCTTTCCGGTTGAGCTACGAGGGCTTAAATATTTCTTATCCGCACGATGAACACGATCCTCCCGAGCAAGAAGAGCAGGAACAGCTTCCCCCTCCCCCATTCACCGAATACTTTTCCCGCAAATTCCCGGAGTCGCAATCGGGACATCTAATTTTCCCGGATTTTTTATCGTTAACCGAGCAAAATTCCCTGAATTCTTTTTCACAATCCCCGCATTTAAATTCATAGATTGGCACTTTATTAAATTAAAGTTATAAACCCTTTTTACTTAATATATTGTATTTAAGTCTTGTTGATAATGCAACAGATTAATTATTTCTTTTTGAAATACCATATTTGTATTAAGATAATTATATAAGTAAGTTTAAAATATAATATAACATAATTATAATGTTATGTCAATCTTGATATTACTCTAATATTTTATATCATATTATTTCCCAATGCTAAATAAAATTTTAAGGCCGATCAAATATTTTATCAAAAGATATGCTGATTTCTGCTTTTTTTGTATATTTGTTATAACCATTCCTTTCGAAAAAAGACATATTTTTAATCTGTCCGATGCTTCCCTCAATAATCATTTCATTGAATGGAAGGCTTATTCGCTTTATCTTTCCGATATTATATTTATTTTAGTTATTTTATTCTGGTTATTAAGAATATGCCTTATCCGCCTTGACAGCGTTAAACATGCCTATCCCCTACAGTTCCAAAGATTAAAACCAAATTATACCATATATATTTTAGTTGCTTTTATCTTCATTGCCCTCGTTTCTTTATTAGGATCGCAAGCCTTGGATATAAGTTTTTACCGAACCATCAAGTTATTTGAGTTTTGCACGCTATTTCTTTTTATTTATAAAACGGTTAATTCTTATTTTAGGATTTTTATTGTTATGTCTGCTTATATATTTTCCGCCTTTATCCAGTCATTAATCGCAATTATTCAATTTTTGACCCAAAAATCAGTTGGTTTATCATTTTTAGGAGAGCCAACCATTAGTCCGGACACTTTAAACGTAGCTAAAATTGTGATTTATGGTGAAAATGTTATTAGATCCTACGGAACCATGCCCCACGCCAATATTTTAGGCGGCTATTTATTTATCGCTTTGCTATTTTGCATATCAATAATTCTTGTTTTTCCCTTGTTTCAGCTTAATTCTGAAAATGTTCCACGTGGAACATTTTTTAAAAAGAAATCAAGTAGGATCTTAAATAATAAATTGTTCCACGTGGAACAATTCCCCTATCTGTTTATATTAAGCCCCAAAGTCATATTCTCTTTAGTATTTTTTGCATTTACTGTAATTTGTTTTGCTTTTGTCTTATCTTTTTCTTATTCAGCCTATTTGGCTTTATTCCTAGGAGTCACTTTATATTTTGTTTTAATAGCATTTTTATTTATTCGTAATAAGCACGATTTGAAAATTAAATTAAGTAAAATATGTAAATACAGTAATTATTATATTTTGTTAATTATATTTATTATTTTTGTCGCCTTTTTAACCTTTTTACCTGAAATAACCGCAAAATTCACCAATATAGAGAATGTAGACAGCTTTACGGTTCAAGGCAGAGTAGAGTATGTTAAGTCTGCGATAGACATTATGACTAAATATCCGGAATTTGGGAGTGGTCTAGGCACCTTTTCTCTTATGTTAAATAGTCAACAGGGATCAGGGAATATTATTCCGTATTGGCAACTAAATCCCGTACATAACGTCCTTTTATTAATCGGCGCCGAGTTGGGGATAACTTGTTTATTACTGTTCATTTTGCTTTTTGGGTACACCATAGCAAGACCTACTATTAACCTCTATCAAGCCAATATCGTTAGATTTATATTGTTATCCACATTTATTATCGCGTTTATTGGAATATTCATAATAATGCAGCTGGATCATTATTTTTGGACCATTCAGCAAGGTGCCTTGGCGCTATTTTTGGTTCTGGGAATATTAACCACATTAGACGCCAAAGTGAATAAAATATAAAAAAACGGATATTTATATATATTAAAGCAACTTAATATTAAATAATCCGTTTTTTGTTTATCTGGATAAAAAATTGATCAAATTATCGGCGATAGTATCTAAAAAATTATATTTGCCTTCAAAATACAGCATGACGCCTATTATTAAGGCAAATAGAATAATTAAAAAAATTATTCGATAAAGATCTCTTTTAAGATAGCTTTCTTTTACTGGGGTTTCGGGAGCAGGGGACTCTTTTTTGATAATTATTTGGCTTTTAGGTTGGCTACTATCCAGGTTATCATTATGGCTATCAGTAATGGTATCTAAAATATTAGGCTTCTGGATGGCTCTGCGAGCAGCCGCATTTTCTTTTTGTTTTCTGGTTTTTCTTTTTTTAGGCATATGGGTAGATTTGTTAAATTATGCTTAATTAAATTAAATCTATTTAGTAATATTCTACTTTACTTAAATAAAGTGGCGTAATATTTAATATGTATGTTTATACAGTTGCAATAGAGCCATTTACAATAATTTAATATTATTCTAATATTTTATCAAGTTCATTAATAATCGGGGGTGCAGCTTGTCGATCCGGCCAGAACAGATTATAAATTCCAAGGTGGGGGATGCCCTACACGACATTCAGGGTAATTTTCATGTTATCCAAGCGGTAACATTTTTGCCCGATGGCTCAATAAATATCATTGTCAGTCTTTATAATAAACCATATCGGATAATTTATAAAGACAGTTTATTTTTCGATGAATCAATGAAATTAATTGACAGGTTGAATCATTCGCGCGCAAATTTTAATTATCGAGTAATAGTTTACTAATTTTTAATCCGGCAGCAAAATCTGAATCTAACGCGCATACTTACCGAATAATGACTTTGCCTTGGCACTTTTATCTATATTTTATTCCAAAAGCTCAATTTGAGCTTTTTATAATATCTTTTGTCTTATGAAAAAAGATTTGAAAGAGGAGATTGATCAATTATTTTCTTGAATTGAAGATCATATGCCTGAAGCGATTAATTTCGATGGATATCAAGACATCTTATATTTCTTTTTACATCTTGTTATTAAAATAGGTTGGCTTTACTTGAATTAAAAAATCCCACGCTTGGAGCGAGTGATCCCGATGGACATCGGGGCATATCCCATATTTCTTTTTTACTTTGTTATCAAAATAGATTCGCCTTGCTTGGATTAAAAAATCCCACGCTGAGAGCGAGCGAGCGGGATCGAACCGCCATCTCCAGCTTGGAAGGCTGGGATAATAGCCATTATACGACGCTCGCTTTCAATTTGGGATTTATATTTTATTTTATCTTACTATATTTTAACGAAAATGCAACGATTCCGTAAGCCACGGACACATTCAGAGATTCTTTTTTTCCGCTCATCGGAATTTCTATGATTTGATCAGATTTTTTCAATACTGACTCGGGTAGGCCATTAACTTCGCTCCCTAAAATAAGCGCAACATGATCAAGTTCTTGTCTGCTTAATTTGAATTTATAGTATGGCCGTGATTTAGCGCTTTGTTCCAGCGCCAATATTTTAAAGCCTGACCGCTTTAATTTATCTAGAAGCAAATTGATATTTTTGGCTTTTTCCCAGGCCATATTTTTTTCCGCTCCCAATGATACTTTACAGATAGCCTGTACTTTCCTGTGATATTTATCAATTGGAGAGGGAGTAATGCCGCATAAATATATTTTATCAACGCCGATGGCGTCAGAAGTCCTAAAGATTGATCCGACATTGTGCTTACTGCGAATATTACTAAGTATCACAATCATATA
This sequence comes from Patescibacteria group bacterium, assembly GCA_041749335.1. Classification (GTDB taxonomy): domain Bacteria; phylum Patescibacteriota; class JABMPQ01; order JABMPQ01; family JABMPQ01; genus JBGTBM01. Next base: position 3,187 of record JBGTBM010000007.1, on the reverse strand, counting down.
TTTGAGTAAGAGGGGATTCAAATATTTTTAAAACTTCGAATGGTGTTATATAAAAAAATAATTTAATCCACCTCAAAAATAAACTCTCTAAAGATACTTTCCACGAATTATTTAAACACGCTTTTTTATTTATCGGAGCGGAGGGATTCCCGCCTGCCGGCGGGCAGGTGAACCCTCGATCTCCCCGATGTCAATCGGGACCCGCCTATTGATCATGGATTCGGCGGGCAGGCGCCCTTAAGCCTATTATTCACGAATTATTTAAACACGCTTTTTTATTTATCGGAGCGGAGGGATTTGAACCCTCGATCTTCTGGTCCCAAACCAGACGCCCTAAGCCGCTAGGCCACGCTCCGTTATTGATTATGTTATACCAATTTTTATTTTTTTCAAGATATATATTGAGTCGGGTTTAACAATATGATAAGCTGGCTAAATAGTTAATTTTAATATGCGCCTCCAAGAAATTAAATTAATAAATTTTCGCAATTACGAGGATTTTACTTATAAATTTAATAAATCTCCGCTTTTTATCGTCGGCCCAAACGCCGCCGGCAAAACCAATATCTTAGAAAGCGTGCGCGTATTAAGCTTATCCAAATCATTTCGCACCAAAAGCGATAAAGAATTAATTCAATTCAATAAAGAATTTACCCGCGTGGAAGGAGTGGGGAACAGTGAAGATAAAGAAATCAACTTGGCGGTTATCGTCAATAAAGTAGGTACGACGCTCACTAAATCAATCAAAATAAATAATAAAGCCAAAAGAGCAATTGATCTGGTGGGAAAGCTTACAACTGTGCTTTTTACCCCCGAAGACCTAAATTTGGCTTATCTCTCTCCCGGATTGCGCCGTAAATATTTGGATATCAGCATCTGCCAGGTAAAACCGGCATATTGCCGCGTATTGAATGAGCATAAAAACGTTTTATACAACCGCAACCGCTTGTTATTTAATATTAGAGAAAGAAGATCCAAGCTTAATGAATTATATTTTTGGAATGAAAAATTAGTAGATTTAAGTGAAGAAATTATCAAGGCGCGGCTGGACCTTATTGATTTTTATAACCGCCGCCTTTCAGATATTTATTCGGAAATCAGCGACAAAAAACAAACTTTTGAAATTATTTATAACTCAAGCACGCAGGATAACATCAAGGAGGGATCAATCAGGGAAACATTGCGCAAAGAGATTGATTTAAACCGCGAAAAAGAAATAAAAATGGCGCGCACTTTGGTAGGCCCGCACCGCGATGATTTCACTTTAAGCTTATCCAAACGCAACTTATCGTCCTTCGGCTCCCGGGGAGAAGTGCGCTCTGCCATTATCGCCCTTAAATTAGCGGAGTTGGATTTTTTTGAAGAACGCCTCAAGGCGCGCCCGATTTTATTGCTGGACGATATTTTTTCCGAGCTGGATCAGGAAAAAAGAGAAAGGATTGCTCATATTATAAACAAGCAACAATCAATTATTACCACTACCGATATCTCTTTTATTGATAAAAATATTTTAGAAAGTGGGGAACTATTATCGCTTTCCACTCAAATAAAATAATATTATCAAAACCTTAAAACAAGACAGGAGCACTAAATTGCGCTCCTGTTTTAATGTTTTAATGATTTAATGTTTTAAGGATTTTATCTAATTATCAAATTCGGATATTTTTTTCTTAATGCTTCTTTTTCATTTTCCAGCATTTTATCTAAATATACTTTTCCACCCACCGATTCCGGCAGTTTCAGTCCTTCGGCCGAAGTAAGACCGCCTAGATTAAGATCTCCGCCCAACGATTGTGGCAGTTCTAGTCCTTCGGCTGAGGTGAGGCTCCTTAGAATAAGACTTCCGCCCACCGATTCTGGCAGCTTTAACCCTTCGGCTAAAGTAAGGCCGTTTAGATCAAGATATCCGCCCACCGATTGTGGTAGTTTTAGTCCTTCGGCTAAACGGATGTTGTGTAGATCAAGATGTCCACCCACCGATTGTGGCAGTTTCAGTCCTTCGGCCGAGGTGAGACGCCCTAGATTAAGATCTCCACCCACCGATTCCGGCAGTTTCAGTCCTTCGGCCGAAGTAAGACCGCTTAGATCAAGATATCCGCCCACCGATTGTGGCAGTTCTAGTCCTTCGGCCGAGGTGAGGCTCCTTAGAATAAGACTTCCGCCCATTGATTCCGGAAACTTTAACCCTTCGGCCGAGGTGAGACTGCTTAGAACAAGACTTCCGCCCACCGATTCCGGCAGTTTTAAACCTTCGACTGAACAGATGTTGCTTATATCAAGACTTCCATCCATTGATTCCGGTAGTTCTAGTCCTTCAGCTGAATTAAGTCTGCTTAGATCAAGAAATCCACCCACCGAATGCGGTAATTTCAGTCCTTCAGCTAAGGTGAGGCTACATAAATTAAGATCTCCGTTTACCGATTCCGGCAGTTTCAATCCCTTGGCTGAACGGATGTTGCTTAGATTAAGACTTCCGCCCACCGATTCTGGCAGCTTTAACCCTTCGGCTGAGGTAAGGCCGCCTAGCCGAAGTCTTCCGCTCACCCACTCTGGCAGTTCTAATCCTTTGGCTGATTTAAGCCTGTTTAGATTAAGATTTCCTTCCCAAACAGTAATATTTGAAAGCAGATAATTTAAATCTTTTATTTCATCTCTCTCGGCTAATAATTCTTTAATGCGGGGATCTTTTTGGTAGCCAAAACCTTCAATCTCATTATCAATTTCATAAAGAAATTCCAGATCTTCTTTAGTTAGCTCACTTCCGGCTTGGTGCAGCTTCTCTATGGCGGTTAAGCGCTTCATATCTTGAACTTTCTTTTGGTATTTTTCTCCTTCGGGACCGAATTCTTGCAGTTTTTGCTCGGCAATGTCTCCGATGTAGGGATCAAGATTTTGGTCGGGAGCAATGCCTCGCACTTCACCGATACTTCCTCCTTGCATGCGGATCGCAACGCGAGGAATGGTAGCGTTACCTTTAGGATCATGCGAGTAGTAGACATGGAAGTCTCCCATATTAAGCTGCGCTTTGGCCGTTTTTTCACCGGCAGTGCACCAGCCGGTAGCGTGTCCCTGCAGGGATTTGACCAAAGGCATGTGGTCAGATTTTTGCTGGTATTTGATCCATTCGCCGGCGGTAACTTTCAATTCGCTTTCTTGAGAGACTGTGACTTTTTCAATCGCCCAAGCG
>JBGTBM010000006.1:0-49892 GCA_041749335.1 Patescibacteria group bacterium | reverse complement strand
ATTAAATTCAACCGGAGTACCCAAAGTAATGCTGTCGCTTCCAGGTGCGGGTACAGTTCCAATAACAGCAGTTCCTCTGTCATTAGCAGCCTTAGAATCTCCTTGATATGCTATGACAAATTTTGTGCTGCTTAAAGTAGAAATGGAATTATAACTTGAAGGCGTTCCATCAACTGAAACAGCTGTTCCGTAGCCATTAATTGTAGTTCCGCCATTTGTATTACCAATTACGACATAACTCCCGACGCCGGTTACATTATAAAGTACAGCAAAATGAGTACTATCTAGTGCAGTTACCGAGTTAACATAATTTTCTCCGCTTGTAAACCACACATCATCTCCGCATGAAGTGATGGTAGTTCCGGAAATCACACACACCTTAGCTGTACCTACGCCACCGTTCGCAAGATCTTTATACGCAACAACGTAATGTGTAGAATCCAAACTAGCGATTGAAATATCGCTCGTAGTAAGATTAAAACTATTCTCACTGCCATAAGTGATTGCCGCCTTAACAGAGGATGTTGGAAGAATTAAACAGAGTAATGTCAAGCAACAAAAAAAGATTAATAAGGGAACCAGCTTCCTAAGATCAATTATCTTTTGCATATTTTTTTATTAATAATATAAACACTTACATTATAAAATTTATATATATATATATATGCAATAGTATTTAGCTCCCCATTCCTTGACTATAAGCTCATTAATGATTATATTTTGTATTAAGATAATTAATAAATAATTATTAAAGTGTTTGCTACTCGACAAGTTAATTTTATTTATTATTAAATTCTATATAATATTATCAGATTGTGGGTCGTTAGCTTCCATCTACGCCAAGGCTTCGATGGACAAGCATCTTTCCTAATAAAAATATAATAAAAGCTAAGGCTCGCTCTGCGAAGCTTTAGCGAAGCATGGGTCGTTAGCTCAGCTGGTAGAGCAGGGGCCTCTTAAGCCCAAGGTCAGAGGTTCAATCCCTCTACGACCCATTTTAATTAAACAGCCTTACCAATACCAAGGTCATCCCGCTCAACGGGATACGACCCATTTCTTTGATAAAGCAGTCACGCTAAACGAGAAGGGTCAGACCTGCCTGCCGGCAGGTAGGGGTTCGATCCCTCCTTGTCCCGATCATGAGCGATGCGAATGCATCGGGATACGACCCACCAATATTATTAAATGGAAAATTTTATTATAACTGAAAAATTTATTGGATCGAGATTAGACAAATTTCTTGCCAAGAAATTTCCCGATAAATCTCGGTCTTTTTTAAAAAAGCTTATTGAAAATAAGGCGATTTTGATTAACAATCGTCCCGCCAAGCCCAGCCACGAATTAAAAACTGATGATATAATTACTTTAAAAATGCCGGAAAAGAAAAACCTTGATGTCCTTCCTCAGAAAATTGATCTAAACATTATTTTTGAAGATAAAGATATTATCGTAATTAATAAAGAAGCCGGCACAGTAGTTCATCCCGATCAAGCGCATTATAAAAATACGCTAGTCAATGCCCTGCTAAATTATTATCCTCCGATAATCAACGTGGGAGAAAAAGAGCGCCCGGGCATAGTTCATCGCCTGGACAAAGATACTTCCGGCTTAATAATAGTAGCCAAAAATAATAATGCCTACGCTTATCTTGTCGATCTTTTTAAAAACAAACTAATTCAAAAAAAATATTACGCGCTGGTTTTTGGAAAAGTCGCCGATGAAAAAGGGATTATTTCATATTCATTAAGAAAAGACAGCCATGATAAAAAAATAAAAGTGGCTCAAGGCAAGGAGGCCCTAACTCGATATAGGACATTAGATTATTATCATGATGATAAATATCATTATACTTTATTGGAAGTGTCGCCTGAAACCGGACGCACCCATCAAATCAGAGTTCATCTCAAACAAATTGGGCATCCGATTGTCGGAGATCCAAAATATAAATTTAAAAAATTTATATCCCCCGCTTATATCAATAGGCAGCTATTACATGCTTTTTGGTTAAATTTTACTTTACCTTCGGGAGTAAAAAAAATTTTTAAAGCTAATCCCCCCAAAGATTTTCAAGATTTTTCTAATAGCTTAAATAAAGATTGAACAATATTTAAATTTTGCTATATTAATACCAAAAATAAATTTATGATAATCACTATCAGCGGCCTTTCCGGAAGCGGTAAAAGTACGCTAACAAAGCTTTTGGCAAAAAAAATGGAATTTGAATATTTTGATGCCGGAAAAGCGCAAAGAGAGCTAGCGAAAGAAAAAAATTTAAGTTTAATAGAGCTTAATCAACTTGAAGAGAAAGATCCAAAATTTGATCACTTAATTGATCAAAAACTTATAAGCCAGACAAATAAGCATAAAAATATAATATTGGAAGGTAGAATTTCAGGTTGGATGTGCTACCAAAACAATATTAAAGCTTTTAAAATATGGATTGAATGTCCATTGAATATCCGAATCCAAAGAATTGCCAGAAGAGAGAAAAAAGATATATTAACTACAACCGAAGAGACAATTTTTAGGGAAAAAAGTGAAAATATTAGATATAAAAAGTATTACAATATTGACATAAGTAATCTATCAATATATGATTTAGTAGTTGATTCCAGTAAAAACTTACCCAATGAAATAATTGGTATTATTTTAAATAAACTAAAAGAAAAGAAATGGATATAATACAAGAATTTGAAAAAAGGCAAATAAAAAGAAAAGTTCCCTTAATTAAGCCGGGAGATACTGTTAAAGTACATCAAAAAATACAAGAAGGTGATAAAGAAAGAATTCAAATTTTTGAAGGCGTAGTAATTAAAATTCATCGCGGTTATGGAATAAACGGAAATGTTACTATTAGAAAAATTGCATCCGGAGTTGGCGTAGAAAAGACTTTCCCCTTCCACCTTCCCTCAATAGTTAAAATGGAGGTGGTGAGAAGAGGAAAAGTAAGAAGAGCTAAGCTTTATTTTTTAAGAAGGTTGCAAGAAAAAGCAGCAAAATTGAAGGACAGAAAATTATCAGAAGAAGTAAAAAGCAGTTTAAAATTTGATACCGAAGAAGATAAAAGAAAAGCTGAAGCAGAAAAGGCCCAAAAAGAGAAAGCAAAAAAAGAAGAAGAAAAAGATACTAAAGAAAAACACGAAGAACCTAAGCAGCCCCAGCAATCCGAAGATAAAAGCAATAAACAGCCCATAGAAGAAAAGAAAGAGACAACAAGCAATACCAAACCGGAAAAGGCAGAAGATAAAAAATAAATATTTTTATATTATATAGCGAGGATACTCAGCCGAGGTGGTGGAATTGGCATACACAATAGGTTGAGGGCCTATGTCTTTAGAGACGTACGGGTTCAAATCCCGTCCTCGGCATAGATGAATTAGCATCTTTTAACAGACAGGCGAACACAATAGATCGAAGGCCTATATGTAACAATTATTTAAGGTTCACCTGCCTGCCGGCAGGCAGGAATCCCGTCCTCGGCACTTTATATGCTGAAAATGATCAAATGTTCTAATGTTCTATATGATTAAATGAGATATAATTTTGAGAATTTAGAGGTATGGAAATTGAGCATGAAGAAAGAATTATATTTTAAATTAATAGGTTTAGAAAAATATCTCCAAAAAGACATCAACTAGAACATTTTCAACATATATAAAACATATTTAATACTTTGGGGGCAGTTAGCTCAGCTGGTAGAGCATCTCGTTTACACCGAGAGGGTCGGGGGTTCGAATCCTCCACTGCCCACCATTTTACGTCCCGCCAAGCGGGACTTCAAATGGCGCAGCCATGATAAGTAGAAGAATGTTCTTCGCAGCCTTGGCGAAGAAGGGCAATATTTTTAAAAGATTATATAAATTACTTACTTGCCGAGGTAGCTCAGTGGTAGAGCAAAGGACTGAAAATCCTTGTGTCGAGAGTTCAATTCTCTCCCTCGGCATATCTGAATCTCGATTTTTCAATAAATATTCAGTAGTAGAGTAAAGAACTGAAAATTCTTGTGTCAAGAAGTTCCCTGCCTGCCGGCAGGCAGGAATCCCGTCCTCGGCATATGATTAATTTTAATTTGTCTTTACACAATAATTTTAAATAGCTTTGTTGAGAGTATCCGCCTAAAGCGGATCTCACTGGGCGGGACAATTTTCTCTCAACAAAAGAATAAGCGAGAGTAGCACAGGGGTAGTGCGTCTCCTTGCCAAGGAGAAGGTCGCGGGTTCGAATCCCGTCTCTCGCTCCAATCGTGATGATCAGAGTAATCAATGATACCTTGAAAGGGGTTTTTAAACTCAAATAAGGGCTTTCTGTCTTTTAATTTCAAGTTCTGAAGTAGAAAACCAAGCAATTGGTTTTTTTGTTTTTAAATAAAGCTAAAATAATACTGTTTATTAAATGTTAATATAATGGTTGAAATATTCGTAATATTCTGATAATCTTTGGAATATTGTATCCCATGCCGAACAGATTTAATATAATTATATCTGATAATTATTTATATAATATATACTATAAATAAAAGATAATTTATAATAATTGAGTAGATTTGTTCGGGGCGTGGTAGCCAAGTGGTAAGGCAAGGGTCTGCAAAACCCTTATTCAGGAGTTCGAATCTCCTCCACGCCTTATGAAATAATTAAATTAATAAATGCGAAAAAGCTTAATATCATTATTGGCCCTTATCACAATTTTGAGTTTAATATTCACAGTAATTGATGCAGAAGCGGCCACCTTAAAAACGGTTATCAAAATTGATCAAGCAACGATTATCAAGGGTTATACCGTAACTCATGACCAAGAAAAATTGCGTTTTGCGGTAACCCCAAACCAAGTTGATCAAGAAGTTAATGTGGAATTAAAAAACATTACGAATGACAAATTAACATTTCCCGATGGAAAAGTTTTGGTTTCAAATGTTTACAGTTTTGATATGTTGGGCATAAAATATAATCCCATTATTACGACCAAGCCTTCATGGATCGGCATCAAACATAATTCAAAAAGCGAGGCTCATAAAGCTATATATTATTGGGATGACAATCGAAATTCTTGGGTGGAATTACCCTCTTCTCCAGATGCTGAAAATGTTTATATTAGAGCAATCACCCATTTGCCATATAGTATTGTAGCGGTATTTGAAGATAAAGTAGTCAACGAGGTAATTGAAGGGCAAGCTAGTTGGTTTTACGCGCCAGTCATGACAGCGGCGATGAATGTGTATAATATGGGCAATAAGGTTAAAGTAACAAATGTTGATAACGGTAAAAGCGTAGTCGTCACCATTGATGATCGCGGGCCATTTGTATTAGGGAGAGTAATAGATTTATCGTCTGATTCATTCGCATTGATTGCTCCTCTATCGCAAGGTGTTGCCAATGTTAAAGTAGAAAAATTATAGATATTTAATAATCTAATTTACAAAGTATTAAATTAATTTATACTTTGTTTAATGCCGGGATGGCGGAATGGTATACGCGTTGGACTTAAAATCCAATGGCATTTTATGCCGTGAGGGTTCGAGTCCCTCTCCCGGCATTTTTTAATCAAACCTTTTTATTCAAAAGACGATTTTATACAAAGAAAAAGATATCTAAAAAAACTTTTAAACAAATTATCATAAAAAGCTTAAATTTGGATTGCCTAAAAGCATTTTATGCCATGAGAGTTCGCCTGCCTGCCGCAGGCAGGAGTCCCTCCTTCGGCATTTTTTAATATTTTGAATATATTTATACTACTTGATTGTATTACCGATTTTTTTATTTGAAATATATAAATAATAAAAAAAGGGACGTTCAAACTACACGCCCTTTTTATTGCCAAATTATTTAATTTTCTAAAATTTCCATCTTCAAATACCTTTTGCCAAAATTTAGTGCCGATGATCTTGGTCCATCCATCCAGATATCTACCCGATTTGACCCATATCGACTGCTCATACGATCATCTACAGTAAATGCTTTATTACCATACATTTCCGGAAATCTCACCTTGGTGCCAAATTTTAAACCATTAGCTGCGATCAATCCATCATATACTCTTTTTCCTGAAGCGGTAATAAAGGGATCGCCCCAGCATTGGTCTGGTGTCGAAGTATAGGCGGTGGCAGTAACATATATAGTCTTAATGGCTTTTACTTGTTTTTCTTCTATTGCTGCCCTTTTCGGCTTTTTTGTAGCCGCTCCGCTATTACTTTTAACTAAGTTTTTATGGCTTTTTACAATTACTTCTTCAATTTTAGTTTTATTATCTAGGGCTCTATCTATATCATCCATAGTAATATTTTTAGCTTTAATGGTGTTTGGACATAGCAAAGTCAGCACCACTATGCCAAAAATAATGATGTTTGCTCTATCCTTAAGCATTACTAGCCAATCTTCAAATAATTTAATCATACTTATTTTAATAATTATTTACGCTTACTATCTAAATAAAAATTCCCGTATAACGGGAACATTGAATATTACCATATTATAGTATTTTTGTCAACATATACTATAATATTTGAATCATATTATATCAATTGACAAATTTTGCAAGAGAATTATACTTTTTAATCAAACTTGTTCTTTTAACAACTAACGGCCTTATAAGGAGGAAAATATGGGGCGCCGTCCTGAATCAAATCGCATCCAGTCTAGAATAAAATTTTTGGAAAAAAAATTAGATAAATTATCTAAGAAAGAGGCTAAATCTCGCATAAATTGGACGCGGCAGTACCATGCTTCCCAAAAATATATTAAAGAATATGCCGGATTAAAAAACATCGCCACTAAGCGCGCCGATTGGTTGAAAAGTAAATTCCTTAGTTGGCCGCAAACATCGATAGAGCTCACCAAAAAAAGAGATGCAATAAGACAAGAAATTGATCAAATTGCTACTGAAATTGCTACCCAGAAATCAAAGCTGGTAGTAATTAAAATTGAGACCGATTCACAGCAAAAAATGCATAATGAAATCGTAGATCGAGTTTTCGCTTTAAGTTTGGCGCTTGCCCAAGCCTACCAAGCAAGAGATTCGTATCTGTCCCAACATGTATTCACATATTTGGTAGATAATAGCGGCAAATTAAGAAGACAGATAACTTTCATCAATGCTGACCAAACTCGTAAAGTAACGGCGATGGTTAACAGTATTTCTTTTCTTGATCCGGCATTGGCATCTCAAGCTCAAACCGAAATTGAAAGTTTTTTTAACCGCTTCCGCCAGCAGGAAATGGATGAAGCGACTCAAGCGCTATATGACTTAACGCAGAAACTCCTGACAGAAAAACGTACTTTCAAAGTGGGTGAAACACTTTACCGTTTTCTCACTATGAAGCTTACCAAAAAGGCTTTTCCGGAATTGGTGCGAGCACAGGATCTTCTCAAATCGGCCCTGCGATCGGAAAAAACAAATTCTTACGTCAGAATTTACGAGCGCGAAACCAGTAAAGATCGCTGGCAGCAAGTAAAAATCAGCTGAAATTATAAAACAGCCCGATAAGCAATTATCGGGTTTTTATTTTTCTGAATGATTAATTTTGTCAATTTCCCTCAATACCGCCGGGATTCTTTTAAAATCATTTATTAAGACATCGCGCAGGTTGGGATTATATAAAGCGGCAGCCGGATGATATATGGGATAAAAAATCAATTTTCCCATTTTTTCCATTTCTCTTCTTTTAGGCTGGCCATGAATTTGCGATATTTTCATACCGGGTAAAAATCTATCCATGGAATGGCGTCCCAAAGTAACAATCAGCTTTGGATTTATCAGCTTTACCTGCCTTTTTAAATAAGGCCAGCAAGCTTTTACCTCTTCAGGATAAGGATCGCGATTACCCGGCGGTCTACATTTAACCACGTTGGCGATAAAAATATCTTCTCTTTTTTTTCCAATTAATCTAATCAACTCATCCAAAAATTTTCCCGCTTGTCCAACAAAAGGCCTCCCCTGTTCATCTTCATTTTTTCCGGGACCTTCACCAATAAAAAGTATTTCGGCTCTTGGATTGCCCTCGCCCGGTACCGTATTTGTTCTTTCTCTAAAAAGCGGGCATTTTTTGCATATTCCAACTTCTTGCGCAATTTTTTCCAAACTATCTGTCATTTTGCTTTGTTTATTATCTTTAAAGTTTCATCGTGAATTTTTCCATTACTGGCTAAAATGGTTTTACTTTTTAAGTTCCATTCTTTTCCCTCAAAGTCAGTTACTTTACCGCCGGCTTCTCTCACCATTAATACTCCTGGAGCTAAGTCCCACATCTTTGCTCCAATTATCATAATGCTTTCCACTCGGCCGGCAGCAACATATGCCAGCTCCGTCATGGCTGATCCAAATTGCTTTAAACTTTGGGCTTTCATTTCAAATGCGTTAGTTATTTTCTTAAGATCACTGGGGTCTTTTCGGGTTCCACCCGTGCAATACAGCATAATTGAATCTTTTATTTTTTTATCAGCGGAAACTTTCATCTGATGGTTATTTAAGTAGGCTCCCTTGCCCGCTTTGACATAATAAAGCTCTTTTAAAACCGGCGCGTAACCAATTCCTACTTCAATCTCATCCTTATAAAGCAAGGCGATATTTACCGCAAAAAAAGGGCTTCTGATAGTAAAATTTGTCGTACCATCCAGGGGATCGATCAACCAGGTATAATCAGACCCTTTTTTAATTTTTCCCGCTTCCTCACTAATTATATTATAACTTGGAAAATTTTTTTTTAGCGCGGATATTATATATTTTTCAGATTTTATATCAGTTTTTGTAACTAATTCCCTTTCCGCTTTATGAGTAAATTTATCGGCATTGTTGCCATAATAATCTTTTAGTATAATTTTTCCGGCTTCTTTGGCAATTTTTGTTAAAAATCTTTTCATGTTATTATTTATTTTATTTTTAAAAGATGATTTTTTTGTTTATTAATATTTCATTATTTCCACATCGCCAACCATCCTCGAATCAGTCGATAATTTATATTAATTTTCCGTCTCGTAAGCTTTTCAATAGTTTTAAGTTTTTCTTATCCCACTTGTCATCATCGCCTTTAGGAGTCTCGATAATCATGTTTATTAATTTAAGCTTAGAATGATTAATTATTGCCTTAAATCCTTCCAGGCCGATTTTGCCTTTTCCAATATGCTCATGTCGATCAAGGCGCGAACCCAGATCGGTTTTAGAATCATTTCCATGCAGCAATTTCAATTTATTTAAACCAATGGCTTTATCAAAGGTATTAAATGTTTTTTTAACTGCTTCCTTGGTACGTAAGTCATAGCCGGACTCAAAAGCATGGGCGGTATCAAAACATACTCCGATACTGTTTGGTAAATTTTTTAAAATTTTAGCAATTTCTTCAAAGTTATCACCGATGATTTTACCCGCACCGGCTGAAATTTCTATTAAAAGTTGCGTTTTCCCTTTGCATCCCTCCAATACTTTTTTTAACCCTTTAATTGTCTGATTAATAGTTTTTTCCGGTCCCAAATCTTTTGCTGAACCTAAATGAGCCATTACATATTTTGCGCCAAGCATTGACCCTCTTTCCAAGTCTTGCCTGATCAAAGCGATTGAACCATAAAATATGCGATTATTTTTGGAACCAAAATTAATAAAATAAGGAGCATGAATATAGAACTCCTTAAAATTATATTTTTTAAGATTGTCTTTGAAATTTTTTAGGGTATTTTTATCCAAAGCTGGAACCTGGCCGCCTCGCGGTGAGCGCGAAAATATTTGAAAACACTCGCAGCCAATACTGTGCGCTCTTTGGGGAGCATTTTCGATCCCACCGGCTATAGAAATATGAGCGCCAAATTTCATATGGATAACTTATTCTCTAATTAGAAGCTTAACAATATCCGCCCGGCTGACAATTCCCGCCAGCTTATTGTCTTTTATCACGGGAATCGGATTAATATGCTTCTCTTCGATTAAGGTAGCTAAATTCTCGACCGTATCATTAAGATCCACAGTAATTACTTCTTTAGTCATAACATCTTCTGCCGTTAAGCCTAAAATTTTTCTTAAATCTTCTTCAATTTCTTTGGTATCTTCCAGATATAAAAAACTGTCTAAAAGCTGAATATACATTGGCATATGCAATTTGGCTTTTTGCATAATCAAATCTGCTTCCGTTATTATCCCAATTACTTCATCGCCTTTGACTACCGGCATGCCGGTTATATTATTGTCAATCAGCTTTTGTGCCACTTCCTTAATGGGAGTAGAAGCTCCGCAGGTAACGACTTCTTTAGTCATAATTTCGGATATTTTCATGGATTTTTTGTTAAATATTTGTATTTTTTAATAATGAATGTAGAAAATTTTATAATATTACGTCATTCAAGCGCCAGATATTTCAAATCATTTAAGCCGCACACCTCTTCTTCAATAATTCAAATATCTTTCTATTCACAATCAAGCCTTGGGCATATTCTTTATATTCATTTGATTGGACTTTTTCCATTACGGCTTTATCATATTGAGAATGCTCCAGCGTATGATTAATTTCTTCTTCTGTTTCTTTTTCACTAGCTGTGATATTCTCCACTTTGGCTATATGCCGCAATATTAATCCGAATTTTGCTCTTTTTCCCGCTCTTTCTTTGAATTCCTCCCTCAAAGCGTCCTCTGTTTTCTTAAGGCTTTCCAGATATTTATCAAAATCTCCTCCCTTCAACTCAACGCTATTTTTTAATTCTCCCAGCATCTTATTGGTTTCAATATTAACCAATAGATCCGGCATATCCATTTTTGTTTGTTCGGCAATTTTTGTCATGATTTCCATCTCTAGCCTTTGCTTTTCTTTTTCTTTCGCCTCTAATTTTAAATTTTCTGATATTTTATTCTTCAAATCATTAAAGTCTTTAAATTCCGCCCCCAGCCCTTTAGCGAATTCGTCGTTTAATTCCGGCAATTCCTTTTTCTGTACAATGTTCATTTCAACAGAAAATTCCACGTCTTTTCCCGCCAATTCTTTTTTAAGATATTTGTCAGGAAATTTGATCGTAAAATCTTTTTTATCTCCCGCCTTCATGCCAATTAGATTATCTTCAAAGCCGGGCACAAAATACCCATCGCCAATTGTAACCGGATGGTTTTTGCTTTCTCCTTGATCAATCGGAATTTTATCTAAAAAAGTCTTAAAGTTAACTTCTACTGCGTCGCCCTTTTTTGCTTCCCTGTCCACTTTGACAAGCTTCGCTCGATGTTTTTGTAAGTCTTTAATGGCTTCTTCAACCTTTTTTTCATCGACTTCTATCTTTTTTTTCTTTACTTTAATTTTTTTAAAGTCCGGAAGTTCAATTTCTGGCAATACCGTTATTTTTGCGGTAAAAATCAAGGGATTTTCTGGCGCCACTTTTTCTAATTTTACTTCCGGTTGGCCGATTGCTTCCACTTTATTTTCTATCAGAGCTTTAGTGTAAAGCTTGGGCAGCGCTATCCGCACTGTTTCTTCCCACAATTCAACCTTACCGACTTGTTTTTCTACCATGTTCTTGGGAGCTTTGCCGGGCCTAAAACCGTGGATCTTAATATTTTTAGAAATTTGCTGCGCTGCTTGATCTGAATATAGCTTTAATTCATCAACCGATGCTTCTATCTTTAGCTCGACTTGAGATTTTTCTAGTTGTTTTTTATCTACTTTCATTTTATTGATTATTTATACAAGACTTGATAATAACAATTTATATTTATTATATCAAGAATTTATTAATAAAAAAGCCTTCATAAATTAAATTTTCATGGCATAAATTTATTAATTGAAGCAATTAAAAAACTTAGCCCGAAGTTCTAGCTAAGTTTTTCTGCTTATTGATAATCTAAACTTCCATCTTCGCCTTAAAATCCTCCACCATGGCTACTGGCGTAGGATCTTGATCATACGATAGCGCCAGGTAATAAGAAATCCAATCTCCAATAATAATGCCGGAAAATATTTTTTGCATTACGCTCTTGCCGCCTAATTTTATAACTGTCACCGGCATCCCCCTTTCATTAAATAATTTAGTGGTAATTTCTATTCTCTTTAGATTACGCTCGTGCTCATCCGGATCTTGAAAAATTACGATATGAAATTTTCCCTGCAAATTTGTAAACCCCACCATTTCATTATGATTAAGCTCGGGAAAAACATTGAAAAAAGCTTGGGTTTTCGCATTCTCATTTATCTTTATTTTAACGATGCGCGCCATACTTTCGCCATATTTCTCGGTAGAATAAATAACGGGAATCTTGCCTTTTAGAGTTTTAGCGATCTCTTTCCCCTTGTCTTCATTGTTTAATTTTTTTAAATAATCGCTCAGTTCGATAATGTCTCCCGATACATCTTTAACCTTGCCCGCATTTACCAATAAGGTAATAATGGCCGTAAAAGCATAGCCCAAAGCATAGCGTGGCTGAAAAGTGGGACCGTCTTCAGGATATTTAATATGCGCGACTCCATCAGCTTTGCATAATTCTTCGATTTTTCCGCCCTTGGATAATCCGACAATACTAAGATTTTTTTCTCTCGCTTCTTTATAGCAAGAAATTGTTTCTTCGGTATTGCCTGAATACGAAGATGCCAAAATCAAACAATCATCGCTAATATTTTTTGGTAAAGCATAATCCCGACAAATTTTTATATCCAAGTCCACTCCCTTGGATTCCAAATAAGCCTTAACAATGTCTGCAGGCAGAGCCGAACCTCCCATCCCGCAGATCACTAATTGATTAAAGCCATCTTCTACCCTTACGTCCTTGGCAAATTCCAAAGCTTTTTCGAATTGGTTGGGAAATTCAATAATAACTTGCCTCAAATTTGCTTTATCAAGATCGTTTTTCATATAATGCTTTTTATTAATTGTTAGAACTTATTTTAGATTATCATGAAAAACTCTTTGAATAAATAAAATATTATGGATTAAAAAAATGCCAGAAAAAAGACTCGTCCCGCTTAGCGGGATTATCCCACAATTCTGCAATATATTTACTATTAAAGTCTAAGCTAAAACAAAATATTTTATAATAAAAAATGCTCTATTCTGAAAATAGTTCGAACATTTTTGCCGCCTGCGGCGGCGACGGTAAGCCCCTAAAATTTGAGCGGCTTCGCCACGTTCTTTGACAATTTTAAGTTTTTCTATGAGTTAATCATAACTCATTACAGTAAATTTTCAAGAAAAATAAACTTGGAAAATTTACTGCCTTGGCGGCAAATTCTTTTTCGGAAAATAAAAAAGGCGGGAAGATTTATCTTGCCCGCCCCGATAATATGTTGCTCGACACAGGGGTTAGCTATGCCGAAACCTGGACTTGCTGAGATGCAAGTGCTTGCCGCAAATCGCCGTAGGTCTTGACTTCCTTCGAGAAAAGGACCCGCAAATGGCATCTTCGGCATACGATCGCGTCGTGCGTCTTGGTTGCCTGCATGCGGTCCATCCAGCCGTTACAATACTCGTGAACACCAACGCAGGAACTGAGCTCTCGATCATCTCGTGTGTGATTGACGAAGTACTCGAGACCAAACGCAAGCGTGCTCGGCGGGTACTCGCGCAGCAGATCACCTTCGGGGGTAAGCTGGACCGGCGTGAGCGGAACACTCCGCTCGATCTCCTTAGTTACCGCCTCGATGAGCTTTTTGCGATCTTCCTTCTGCCGTATCGAGCCATAGACCACGCGCCGAAGTACACAGTCGAGCCAGCCCGTCGCGAAGTAATAATCGTCGTCTTCTTGGCTTACCACCTTAAACGGACAAACACTATTGATCGAGTAGGTTTCGCCAGTGCTACTGCCGTCCTGATCGCGATAGTGGCCGACGAGTTTACCCGACACCACTTTTTTCGGATCAAAACCAGCGGCAACCATGGTGTCAAAGAGTACTTGCACTTCGTTTGCAGGAAGTGTTTTGACTTCATCCCACCGTTCGTGCTTCAGAGCGAGATCGACAAATCGTGAAGCAATATTTACTATGTTCATTGATTTTCCTCCTTTCCTGTATTTTTCAGTTTTCGAGGTACAAATTGAGTCAAGCAACCAGCTTGACCCCCCTATATCATACATTATTTAAAAACAAGAAAAAGGCAAGTTTAAAACAAAAAACAGAAATTCCCAAGAATTTCTGCAACAAATAATATGAAAAAATTTTCTTTTACTTTGAATTAAATTCAAAACAAAACCGCCAACTGATTTTTTCGCCTAAAATTCCCTACAATTTGGTCGCCGAGCCCGCCGAAGCGGGCGATGCGGATTTGACAATTCCTCACTGGTACCGGGAAGAGGACTCGAACCTCCACGGGTTTTATCCCACCAGGTCCTAAGCCTGGCGTGTCTGCCAATTCCACCATCCCGGCACAATTTTATAATATTAAATTTTAATCAATTCAAAATTTAAGCATTACTACACTAATATATTATCATTAATCATCGCCGTCAATGAAAAAATCATTTGTTTTATTGCTTTATTTGTCAATTATGGATAAAATGCCCTTAACTAATAAATAAATTTAATTGTATGCCGATAACAAAATCAGCGAAAAAGGCATTGCGACAAACTAAAACCCGAACCAAAAGAAACGCGATCCTTAAAGAAAAAATTAAAAAGATAACTCGCAAAATGGAAGATTTAGTAAAAGAAAGTAAAATTGATGAAGCAAAAAAAATATTAAGTGAAGCTTATAAAATTATCGATAAAGCCGCTAAAAAAAATATCATTAAAAAAAGTAACGCCGACCGTAAGAAATCTAAGCTTAGCCGATTTACTAAAAAAGTTTCCGACAAAACAAAGGCCGGTAAGACAACAAAAAAGAAGGCGAAATAATTTAACCAATAATTTAAATAAAAAAGCCGAATTCTCGGCTTTTTTTGTTGACAATTTTAGCTGCACAAGGCGATAATCAGCATATCCAGCCCCAGCACCGGATCAATTCTTCCGGTTTTTATCGCGGCATCTAAATCTAATATTTTTTGATAAATAATTTTCAAATATTCCAATTGATATTTCGCGCATTGCTGTGAAGTTTTTTTGATTACGAATGGATGCATTTTCACTTCTTTTGCTAATTCGTATTGATTCATTCCGCTATTTAGCAATTCTTTTAAAATCAATAAATTGCGGAATTGATAATTTATCATAGATAAAAGATATTGGATGTTTTCTCCGGATTCCAGCTGATCATGCAGAAGCTTTAAAGCTCTGCCCTTATTCTTAGCGCCAATCGCATCAATAAAGTTAAAAATATTCGTATCCAACCGCGCCTTAACTAAAATATCAACATCGCTATCCGTTATTTCTGCCTGATTTTTATAGATTATCAATTTTTCGATCTCTCTGGACATTTGCCATAAATCGGAACCGACATAAGAAGCTAATTTGTTGACCGCATTATTGGATATAGCGCCTCCTCTGTTTTTTGTCTCTTTTTTTATCCAATCATTTAACTGTAGCCCGTTCAAATATTTAAATTCTTCCGTTTGGCTGTTTTTAAATATATATTTTGCCAATTTTTTTCGTTTATCAAATTCTTTTTCTTCCCAAAAAACCAATTCACTGCTTGCCGAAATCCCCTTTCTAAATAATTCCAACAGCTCGTCCTTTAAGCTTTCTTTTTTTTGGCTTAATACATTTTCCAATATCACCAGTCTTTTATCGCCCATAAAAGGAGCAGCTAAAATATTCGTTTTAACTTTCACAAGATCTAATCCCACACCATCCAAAACAATCAGATTCATGTTGGATGGATCTTGTTCTTTAAAATTTTTTATTTTCTGATTCAATTTTTGGCGAGAACTATAAGTATTCTCTCCATACAGCAATGTCATCATAATCAATACTATAAAATATTAAATAATTTAAATATAATTGCTAAACCTTTATGTTTCTACCTGCTAATAAATTATTTTAACTCTTTCATCTCTTCCCAATTTTCTCCATACGAAACATCGACCTTAAGCGGCACGACCAAATCGTATGCGTTTTCCATAATCGCTTCGATCTTTTCAGCAAATTGTTTAAGTTTATCCACCTTGATTTCAAATACCAATTCATCATGCACTTGCAATATCATTCTAATTTCATCATTTTCATTAAGCAGGGGTTTTAGATTGTTCATGGCAATTTTAATAATATCTGCGCCCAAACCTTGAATCGGCATATTAATAGCCATACGCTCTGCTGCTGCCACTACCTGCGGACTGCCGCCTTGCAGTTCGGGAAAATACCTTATTCTGCCGGTTAAAGTTTCTATATATCCGTCCTTTCTGGCCTGCTTTAGAATACTATTCAAAAAATCCAGAATGGTGGGGAATTTGGCAAAATAACTATCAATAAATTTTTGGGCTTCATCTCTTGCTATTCCCAGCCTTTCAGATAGCCCAAACGCCCGCATGCCATAGAGCAGTCCAAAGTTAATGGTCTTAGCAAGGCGCCGATCTTCCTTAGTCACTTCCTCGATCTTTTTATCTAATAAGATTGAAGCGGTAGCGGCGTGGATGTCCTGATTTTCTTTGAATGCTTGAATTAAATTTTTATCTTTTGATAAATGAGCCAGTACCCGCAATTCTATTTGAGAATAATCTAAGGATAAAAGCTTATACCCCTTCGCGGCGACAAAAGATCTTCTTATTTTTTTACCTTCTGCGGTACGTATTGGGATATTCTGTAAATTGGGATCCGAAGAAGACAGCCTGCCGGTAGCGGTTACCGTCTGATTATAGCTGGTATGAACCCGTCCGGTATTTTTATTCACCAGTTTTGGCAAAGTATCAACATAGGTATTTTTTAGCTTTGACATTTCGCGATATTTTTCAATTAGCGCTACAATTTTATGCCGATCCTTAATCTTTTTTAATTCCGTTGAAGCGGTCGAAAATCCGGAAATGGTTTTTTTAATTCCTTCGCTGCTAATTTTTAGTTTTTCAAATAAAATATTAGATAGCTGCTGTGAAGAGTTGATATTAAATGCTTTAGTTCCGGCCTCCTGATATATTTTTAATGCCAATTTATTAATTTCTATTTCAAATTCTTTTGATAATTTTTTAAGCAAGCTGACATTAATCTCAATTCCAATTCTTTCCGTATCAGCCAGAATAAAAACCAAGGGCATTTCAACGCTATAAAATAACTTGGCCAGCTTTTTATTTTCTTGCAGCCTTGGCTGATAAATATTTTTTAATCTTAAAGTATAATCAGCGTCTTCGCAGGAATAGATTGCCAATTCTGAAAGCGCCACATCGGAAATATTTTTTTTATTTTTTCCTTTTCCCACCAAATCGCCATAACTTATCATTTCATGTCCAAATTCAGCAAAAGCCAAATCATCTAAATTATGGCGCCGCGACCCCGCCCGTAAAAGATAAGAGGCAATCATGGTATCAAAATAAATATTTTTTGCTTCGATGCCGTAATTAAGCATTACTTGATAATCATATTTGGCGTTATGGGCAATTTTCTTTATTTGGAGATCGGTTAATATCGCTAAGACTTTTTTGCCAAGTTTACTTTGCAATATTTTTTCCGGCAGATAATAAGCTTCTTTTTCTTTCCAGGCGAAAGAAATACCAATCAATTTTGCTTCCATCGCGTCTAAGCTGTCAGTCTCAGTATCAAAAACCATTTCTTTTGCCTTGGCAGCCTTGTTTAAAAATTGTTTTAATTTAACGTTGTCGTCAATGAGATTATATTTCACTTTTTCTGATAATTTTGTTTTTTTATTTTGAGCTTGTTCTTCCGAGTTGGCAAAAAGCGTGCCCTGCTCTTTATTGTCCGTTAGGCTCTCGGGCAAGCGCGATAAAAGAGATTTAAATTCCAATTTATGAAAAAGGCTGGCTACTTTTCCCCGATCATAATCTTTTAACACACAATCTTGTAAATTAATTTTCAGGGGCATGTTTAATATAATAGTAGCCAATTTCTTACTCAACATGGCCCGATCTTCATTTCCCAGTAATTTTTTTTGCAGACCCTTGGCTCCCCGCAACCCCTTTATCTCAAGCTGATAATTTTTTTGCTTCAATTTATTATACATATTTTCGATTGTGCCAAACTCTTGCAATAAAATTATCGCGGTTTTTTCTCCCACTCCCGACACGCCGGGAATATTATCAGACGGATCCCCCCGCAAGCCCTTATAATCAATTAGCTGGTCGGGTTTTAGTCCATACCTTTCTTCTACTTTCGCAATGTCATAAAGTACGGTATCCTGCACCCCGCGGCGCATGGTATAAACAGCCGTATCGTTATCAACCAATTGTAAAGCATCCAAATCTCCGGTAACTATTACATTATAAATACCCGCCTTTTTGGATAGAGTGCCAATAATATCATCCGCTTCATAGCCCCGCATCTCATAATAGGGAATATTCATCGCCTTCACTACTTGATGCACAATAGGAATCTGTTGATAAAGCTCTTTGGGAGCGGATTCTCTGGTCGCCTTATATTCTTTATAAATTTTATGCCTAAAAGTCGGCCCCTTTTTATCAAAAGCTACTATAATATGAGAGGGATTAAGATCCTTAATCGCCTTTAGCAATACGGAGGTGAAGCCAAAAACGGCGTTAACTAAATTCCCTTCTTTATTGGTTAACGGCGGCAAGGCATGAAATGCGCGATGAATTAAAGCATTGCCGTCTATAAGCAATAGTTTTGTTTTAGATATTTTATTCATGTTATTATCTTATCATCTGCATATTCTTGGTCAAATTTATGATATTATATTTATATTAAATTAATAAATATAAAATGACATCAACCTTGCAGCAAGAAACCAAAAAGAAAAAGTTAAAAAATTCGGTTTGGTTTATTGTAAAAATTATTTTATTTATCACCTTAATAATTTTTACCGCTTATACTTTCATCCATTCGCCCGCTTGGATCAATAAAATAAATCATTTATTAAATAGAGAGGAAGCCTTCGCCTACCTACAACCGGGCATGGGAGAAATAAATACGATTGAAGAAACCATCATAATCCCCCAAGCAAATATCTACGTTTCTTTGGTTTCAATAAATTCACTTGATCGTAAAGATATCGAAGAAGCGGTTAAGCAAGGTCTGGCGCTCAGAGAAAATGAAAACAAGCTTTTATTTATCGGCAACTATTCGGATTATTTTTGGAAAGAAGGTGAATACAAATATATTTTATCTTCTTTGGGCAATTTAAGAATCGGTGATTTGATGGGAGTTAATCACAAAAATAATTTTACTAAATACCAGGTTACCGATATTAAGACCGTTAAAGCTAAAGATTTTTCTGAATTGGAAAAAATAGACGCGGATTTAATTATTGCTTCTGACTGGCCCCCCAGCTTTACACATTACAAGCTGGTCCTAGAAGCTAAAAGAATTGATTAATATTAACGAAAAAATTGCCCCTTGATGCTTTTTCAAGATAATTTTATTTAAATAAGGAAAGATTAACCTTGGGAAAATAGCTTTATTCTCATCGGCAAGACAAGACAAGAAATCAGAGAATGATTTTATCTAGTTTAAGTTTTTTACTAATATCCAATAGCCACGTCCACTCCCCCGCGGAAATTTTCGTCATAAGCAAAGAAATTTACTTTACTAAAAGCGGTGCCATCTTTTTCAAAGGCCCTAACTTGCGGACCGCCCGAAAAACCGGCTCCGGTAACAATTTCCGCCTTGCCGTCAGAATCAATATCGCCCATATCCAAAGAAGCTCCCACCTCAAAATCTCCATAAGCTTTCCACTCTCCCAATAAAGTATGGCTGGTATTATATTTGTATACTTTACACCAAGCTTGCTGTGTTTTCTGGCAGACTCCAATTTCATCCCTGCCATCACCGTCAACATCGCCCGCCGCTACATCAATGCCTCCGCGATAATCCGGATGAAAGGCCATAAACCAAATTGATTTTGCCGTGCCGTCCGCTTCAAATACTCTCACGTGCGGTCCTCCGCCCGGTCCGGCTCCAGTAATTATTTCGTCTTTGCCGTCCCCGTCAACATCGCCCATAGCTACTGATGCCCCGCTTTCGACATCGCCGTAAGCATTCCACTCGCCAATTATTGATTGCTCTGTATTATTTTTATATACCTTAACCCAAGCATGGCCTTGTTCAGCTTGTACTACCGCCACCTCATCCTTACCGTCTCCATTAACATCACCATTGGCAATATTTATACCCGTTCGGGAATCCGGATGAAAAGGCCAGATAAATCCGATTTCTGAACCGTCTTTTTTAAAGATTCTGACTTGCGGCCCCCCGCCCACTTTAGGACCGGTAAATATCTCACTAACTTTGTCGCCATTGATATCACCCAATGATACATTTACACCCCCCCGGAAAGATTCCGGATAAGCGTATAAATTATTCGGAGTATCCTTGGCATTGCCATAAACATCAAAGGCTCGGACATGCGGTCCGCCGCCCGGTCCGGCTCCGGTTACGATGGACATATATTTATTCAAAGATACAATCTCTTCAAACTTGCTTTCAATCGCATTCCACAGTTCTGAGCGCCCGTAATCATAACCTAAAGCCCAAATCCCGATACCTTTTAAATTTTTGCTATTTACCAAATCGTACTTGCTTTTCAAACTTTGCGCGTCATTATACCATAATTGATTGGTATTATATTTCTTATAGGGCGTACTAGAAGTATTGTCCCATAACCTAGTATAGGTTGAGTAATTTTTTACGATATTCGCATACGATTTAGCCGCACCGAAACCTGTCGTGTTGGCCGGAACATTAGCGCCATCCACCGGCCAATCATACCCGTAATAAGGCACGCCCAAAATAATTTTATTGGCAGGTGCATATTTTAAATAAGTATTAACGGTATTGCTGACGCTTAAATCATTCCAAATTCCACCCCCTTGAAGCGGGGCTACGGGACCGGCTTGAGCCGATCCGGAGTAATGATAATCATAGCCCATTACCAGCAAGCCATCAGTATATAAAGATAATTTTTCATAATCAAAAGCGTCGCTCCAATCAACCGCCGGAGTGCTTATGGTTACTTGTGATCCTGATATGCCGCTATGAAATTTTGCGGAGAGATCCTTCATAAATCCGGTAAGATTGGCTTTTTGCGATCCGCTCACTCCTTCCAAATCAATATTTATTCCGTCAGCACCAGCACTCTTAACTTCGTTATATAAATTATTAATCGCACGAGTCCGATTAGTAGAGCTGCTAAGTAGCGTGGTAATTTCACTGCCGCTAAAATTCCTGGCAACCAACACAACCCTTACGCCATTTTTATGAGCAGTATTGATTAAGTCATAATGCGGCCATTCGTTTTTATCGGAAATAGTGCCGGTCGAATCGATTTTGACCGCAAAATATCCAATCGTAGAAAGTAAATTATATTTATAATCTTTGTAAGTATCTCCCATCCAATAAGTATGAAAACCAAAGACCTCTTTATTTAATCCCGGGCTTGCCGCTGGATTATATGGAATCAGCTCTCCTCCCATCGCCGGAGGTTTAAGAATAATATTATTATTTATACCGGGATGATTTTCCGTTTCCAGTCGATGAATGCTTTTTGTATTTTCAACTTGCAAAGCTTGTGTCTGATTAGAAAAATAAAATAAAAAAAACCCGGCAATAAAGAAGGGTAATAAGATAAAATATTTTTTCATTTTTTATTATGCTAATTTGATAGCTTTGATATTATAGCATAATATTTAAAGAGCGTTAATTTACCGCAAACACTCATCCACCAGTTTTTTCTTTCCCTCCTCGTCCACGACCCAGAAATATAGCTTTTGGCCGAACTTTTCGTCATAAATGTAACTGCCCTCGCCCGGAATAAAATCGGTTTTCACTTCTCCCAGGCTTAATCTTCCCCAGCGCCTGACAAAAGTAGCGCCGCCGAATAATAACCCCTTGGTTTTATCTATTTTAATTTCAGCTTTATTGCTGCCTTGCAAATAATTATATACTTCCATCGCTTTATTCTTGTCTTTCAGTTTTGTCATCACCGCCTTTACTATTTCACGCTGATCTTCGGTACGGGCAAAATCCCCGCCTGCTCGATAACGATCTCTCACTTGCGCCAAAGCTTTTTCACCATCATAAAAGCCATTCTTGGTCCACACACCTCCCACCATATCGATTATATCTTTAAAGCTCTCAAAATTAAACTCCAATGTTCCATGAATTTTAATATCAAAAAATTTTTCAATCGTTTCTTTCGTAAGATCAATATTGCCCAAAATTGCTTCATCGCCCCCCTCTCTTTCCCCATAGACATAAGCATGAGTAATCTTATCCAAACCGTAGCCCGGAATATCCACCCGGCTGTCTCTCGGTATAGTAATTAGGCTGGCTTGTTTTTTAGGATTTTTAGGAAGAGAAAATATCATTAACACATCAGATCTGGCCCGCTCTTCGCCGCGCTGATCCGATCCCACAATTAAAATATTGTATCTCTCGGGAGTAATAATATATAATAGTCCATAGGTAAGAATGGGTGCCAAAATTAAGACTAAAATAATAATAAATATTGTTATTTTGATTGATTTTTTCATGTTTTCATTAAATAACTACAGCATTAAATTACCATAGTTTATAAATATATAAAATAAAAAAGCTCCTCTTAACTACATAAAATAGATCAAATGGAGCTTATGGTTAAGTACAATTATCCCTCATTTTTATTGGCATCATCCGTCTTTGCAGTACCCTTGATCATTTGCGCCGCTTCGATATAAGTTTCAACTTCTATTACACGCTCCTCCAGCCTTTTAATTTCTTCATTTTCCAACCGATTTAACCTTTTAAAAAAATTCTCGGCATGACGATCTACTTGTTCCTTATTTGCTTTTTTTAATCTACCCACGATAGTTGCCAAAGTAGCAACCATTTTCTGTTCCATTAGATTATAAGAAACTTGTACAAGCTTTACCTTTTCCTCAATTCCCTGAACCAAGGTAAAGAATGTTTTGATATGCTCTCCGGTTGACTCCTCAAGCATCTCTAATTCCGCCTGCAATTCTTCTAAGATTCCGGTGATTTCGGCAGGCATTTCCATTTCATTTAATCTCTTGATAAAGCCCTTAAGTCTTTGCGCTTCCTGCTCGCTTCGTTTTTTCCGTGCTCGCATATTATTGAGTAGCATAACAAAAATAATAGTGCACAAAATAAACAAAGCGCCAAACGCTGCCATAACGATAATAAACAATATTCTAAGATTCGGGTCCTGCCAAATTTGTTGCATTTCTCCCTCCCTGTTTTAAAGATCGTTCAATTAAAGTTCGTAATACTATATTATATTATCAGTTTTTTGTCAATCGTAATCTGTTATAATAATTTAATTAATAATCATTTATTAAAAAACGCTCTACTTGAGTGTAAATTAAAACCTTTGCCTAAATTTACGCTATATGATTTTTATATCTCTATACTATAGCCAAGATCAGGCGCCATGGCTTCAATCTTTAAATCGTTTTTTATTTTGCTAACTAAGGCATCGGCCGCTTCTTCTTCTCCCTGAACTACAAATATTTTTTTGATTGGACTTTTGATTTGTTGGATCCAATTAAGCAGTTTTTTCTGATCCGCGTGCGCGGAAAACGCGCCACAGGCTTTAATTTGCGCTTTTACTTCAACCCTTTGGCCTAAAATATTTACCATGTTTTCTCCATCTAGCAATCTCCGCCCCAACGTACCCTTAACTTGATAACCGATGATAAATAAAATACTATTGGGATCCGATAAATATAATTTTTCATGAAATAAAATACGTCCGCCGGTTGACATGCCGGAGCCGGCAATAATAATTTTTGGCGCCGGAGTTTCGTTAATCTTTTTAGATTCTTGCGCGGTACGAGTTATTTGCAAGCCGGGAAAATTAAAAATATCATCACCGGAATTAATAATCCCTCGGGTTTCCTTATTAAAATAATGCTCATATTTTTTAAATACTTCGGTTGCCTTGATTGCCAGTGGGCTATCCATAAAGATTGGCATGCGCGGAACTCGCCGGTTTTCTACCAATTCATTAATTTCATATAATATTTGCTGTGTTCTTTCCATAGCAAAGGCGGGAATCATTAATGTTCCTTTTCTTTTGGCAATATCTTCAATAGTGTCCTCAATTACCCCTTTTCTATCTTGGGTCGGTTCATGATTACGGTTGCCATAAGCCGATTCAATAATTACATAATCCGCATCTTCAATATAATCATACGTTTTTAAAATCGGTACCGGCGGGTTGCCTAAATCTCCGGTAAAAACTAATTTTTTACCTTCGGCCCAAATTTCTATTATAGCTGAACCTAAAATATGGCCGGCATTTTTAAATTTACATTTTACGGTATTGGATAATTTTATTTCTTTATCGTAATCTATTCCCTTACAAAAATTTAAGCACATATTTACATGTTCGGCAGTATAGAGCGGCTCCGTTCTAAGCTCCTCGACTTCATCTTTTTGTAAATGAGCGCTATCCAACAAAAATATATGAGAAAATTCCACCGCCGGCTTGGTCGCATACACTTTTCCCCGAAAACCGTCCTTGAAAAGCTTTGGAATTCTGCCGATATGGTCAATATGAGAATGAGTAATTAAAGCATAGTCCAGGCTTTTGGGATCAAAGGCAAAGTTTTGAAAATTTAGCTTGCGCCACTCCCGCTTTCCCTGATACAAGCCGCAATCCACAATTAATTTGGTATCCTTGGTTTCAATTAGATACATTGCGCCGGTAACAGCTTTGGTACCGCCTAAAAATGTTAGTTTCATATTTAGAAATTAGTAATTAGAAATTAGTAATTAGTCTAAATACTAATTACTAGTTGCCAAATACTAATATTATTCATATCTTAAAGCTTCAATCGGATCCTTGCGAGCGGCTTTTACCGCCGGCGCAACGCCAAAAATAATCCCGATTAAAACCGAAATAGTAAACGCCATTAAAATTGAGGAGGGTGTAATTTCCGGAGCAATGTCAGTAAAAGATTTCAGCAAAAATGATGCGAAATACGAAAGGCCGACTCCTATACCGCCCCCGATCAAGCTAAGTACGGCGGCTTCAGTCAGAAACTGCGTCAAAATATTACCGGCGGTCGCTCCCATTGCTTTTCTTATTCCAATTTCTTTTGTCCTCTCGGTAACAGATACCAGCATAATATTCATAATGCCGATTCCGCCGACCACGAGCGAGATGGCCGCGATTCCGGAAAGCAAGGCGGTCATTAATCCCAAAACCAAATCCAAGGTACTTAAAATATCTTCCTGTGTTAATACAGATATATCTTCCACCCCCTCGTGCCGCTCAATCATAAAATTTTTGATTGCTTCGCTGCGTTCATCGATTTCATATCCTTCCGAAACAGAAAGCATAATGCGATGCAATTTATTATTATCAAAGGCTTTCGCGGCTGTTTGTATTGGCATTACCGCCATGGAATTAGCATCAATGCCGACAGTGCTTAAGCTTTCGGTTTCCATAACGCCGATAATTTCATATTCATCTTTTCCGATTACCACGATTTTACTCAGCGGGTCTTCGCCTTCTCCAAAAAGATCCGCAGCCACCGTTTTCCCAACCACCACCACTTTTTTCATTTCAATATTGTCCTGCTCATTTAAAAAACGTCCGTCAGCCACATTATAAAGATTCATAAATTCCAATTCCTGCTCGCCGCCAACCAAAAAGGGGAAAGCTTCTTTGCCTTCATATTTGAGCGTACCGGATAGCATCATAATAGCCGCCGTGTTTTCTATGCCCTCAATGTTTTCGTTAATAGCTTTTTTATCATCCAGCGTTAAAGTTGAAATGCCCGCCGAGCTGGAAATGCCTCCGAGACCGCCGCCGTTATCCAGAGTTACCCGGCCCGGCAGTATTATTAAAAGATTAGATCCCATGGCTTCAATTTCGGAGGAAATACTGGACTTTACTCCTTGCCCCATGGCAATTAAAGTAATAACCGCAGACACTCCGATAATTACGCCCAACATAGTCAAAAAAGCCCTGACTTTATTTGCCCATACAGATCTAAGCGCGATAATAATATTTTCAAAAAAATTCATTTTCATTTAATTTTCAATTATTTTCCCATCTTTTAATCTTATAATCCGATCAGCATACTTAGCCATGTTTTCGTCGTGAGTAACCATCAAAATAGTCCTGCCTTGTTCATTAAGTTTTTTAAAAATTTCCATAATTTCTTGGCCGGTGCGGCTATCAAGCGTACCGGTCGGCTCATCCGCCAAAATTAAAACCGGATCATTGACAATAGCTCGAGCGATTGCCACTCTTTGCCTCTCTCCGCCCGAAAGTTCATTGGGTTTATGTTTTATTCTTTCCTTCAAACCAATCTCTTCAAGTAATTTCATAGCGTGTTTTTTTCTTTTTCTTTTTGACCATCCGTTTTTACCGTAAGAAAATGGCATCATAACATTATTTAAAGCGCTGGTTCGGGGAAGCAAATTAAAAACTTGAAAAATAAAGCCGATCTCTTGATTGCGCAAACGGGCTAATTGCTTATCATTTTTTTTATCCACTCTTTCTTCATTTAATAGGTATTTTCCGTAAGTCGGACGATCTAAAAGCCCCAGAATATTCATGAGGGTTGATTTGCCTGAACCCGAAGGTCCCATAATCGCCACAAATTCCCCCTGCTTAATTATTATGCTGGCGTCTTTGAGGGCGGGAATCTCATTTTCGCCCATCTTATATATTTTATGCACCCCTTTTAATTCAATTACGTTTTTTGGCATTATTTTTAACTTTTAATCATTTTAACATTATTTTTAACTTTTAAAAATTGATAATTATAAAATTCCCACATTGTGTTATAATTTTTAATATAAATTAATTTTTTAAATGAAATCTTATCACGCAATCAATATTCCCGAAATTGTTAAATTATTAAAAACTGACATTAGGCAAGGCCTGAAAGAAACGGATGTTGCAAAAAGGCTGACAAAATTCGGCGGCAATAAACTGCCCGAGGAAAAATTACCCACTTGGATTAATTTTATCGCCGATCAATTTAAAAGCCCGTTAATTTTTATCTTGTGCGGAGCAGGCGCCATCAGTTTGATTTTGGGAGAATTAATTGATTTTTGGATTATACTTGCCACTCTATTAATTAATGTTTCCATCGGATTTTTTCAAGAATATAAAGCCAATAATACTTTAAAAAAGCTAAAAGAGCTTATTCATCTTACGGCCAGAGTAATTAGAGGAGGACATGAAAAGGAAATTGACGTAGAAAATATCGTACCGGGAGATATAGTTGTGTTTGAAGCCGGCAATAAAATATCATGCGACGGCAGAATTATTGAGGCGAATAATTTGTCAATTATCGAAGCGGCTTTAACCGGAGAATCTTTGCCTTCAAACAAGTCAATCAATTTAATATCAGAAAAATCACCGCTCGCAGATCGAGAAAATATGATTTACATGGGAACTCAAGTAGCTACCGGAAAGGGCCGAGCCATCGTAACAGCCACCGGATCCGATACCGAACTTGGTAAAATCGCTTCCCTGGTAAAAGAAACTAAAAGTGAAGATACTCCGCTGCAGAAAAAGATTGCCCGCCT
This sequence comes from Patescibacteria group bacterium, assembly GCA_041749335.1. Taxonomy (GTDB): domain Bacteria; phylum Patescibacteriota; class JABMPQ01; order JABMPQ01; family JABMPQ01; genus JBGTBM01. Next base: position 22,408 of record JBGTBM010000006.1, on the reverse strand, counting down.
GGCCCGATCCCTGGGTATAATTTTAACCGCAACTACCGTACTGATTTTTGTTGTTGGCATTCTAAGACAACATTCTATTTTTGAAATGCTCACTACTTCCGTAGCGCTTGCGGTTGCAGCAATTCCGGAAGGGCTCCCCGCCGCCGTTGCCATTATTCTTGCCTTAGCCATGCAGAAAATTCTAAAAAGAAAGGGTTTGGTAAAAAGATTAGTTGGAGCGGAAACTTTAGGTTCCACCTCGGTAATCTGCACTGATAAAACCGGAACTTTAACCAAGGGAGAAATGGCTGTTTCTAAAATAATCACTTGGGATCAAAACAATAAGCAGGCAAAATCTTTAGCTCTCACCATCAGCGCCTTAAACAATGACGCGTCAATTGAAAACCCCGATGAAGGGCTTGCGGATTGGAAGGTGATCGGCAATCCAACCGAAAAAGCGCTCCTGCTGGCTGCTGCCGGCGCCGGCTACCAAAAAAATGAGTTGGAAGAAAAATATCCCCGCCTAGCAGAGATTCCCTTTTCGGGCGAAATAAAGTACATGGCCACCCTACACAAGATCAATGCTGAAAATATTATTTATATCAAGGGAGCACCGGAAAAAATAATTAAATTATCATCTCACTATCATAACTCCGATTCTCCACAACCCTTAGGCCAATTTAAAAAATCAGAAATTTTATCAGAACTGGATGAGCTTTCAAGCAAAGGCTTGCGTGTAATCGCAATCGGCTATAAAAAAACTACCGGCTCTTCTTTAATAAAAAATGAAATAAAAGATATTACCCTGGTAGGCCTGATAGCGCTCAAAGATCCACTAAGAAAAGAGGCTAAAAAAACTATTAATGTTTGTATGCAGGCCGGCATTCATATCATAATTGCAACCGGCGATCATAAATTAACCACCAAAACCATTGCACAAGAGCTTGGTTTTAAAATTAAAGAAAGAAACATCCTTGAAGGTCAAGATCTGGATAAAATGAATGATAAGCAGCTAGTGAAAAATATTGACCACATTAATATTTTTGCCCGCATTGAACCCAAGCACAAAGTAAGAATTGTTAACGCTTGGCGCGCCAAAGGAGAGGTGGTCGCCATGATCGGAGACGGAGTCAACGACGCCCCGGCTTTAAAAGCTTCCGATATCGGCGTAGCTGTTGGGTCAGGGACTGATGTTACCAAAGAAACTTCGGATATTATATTGCTGGACAACAATTTATCAACTTTAGTCTCCGCGGTGGAAGAAGGCAGAGTCGCGTACGACAACATCAAAAAAATAACCCTATACTTATTATCCGATACTTTTGCCGAAATCCTTTTAATTGGGACCGCTCTCTTGATCGGATTGCCTCTTCCTATATTAGCAGCTCAGATTTTATGGATTAATATAATTGAGGATGGGCTGCCCAATATCACGCTGGCTTTTGAAAAAGGAGAAAAAGAAGTAATGAAAGAAAAGCCCCGCAAGCTCAAAGAACCTATTTTAGATTTTGAAATGAAAATATTAATATTTGTTATCGGAATACTAACCGATTTAATGTTAATCGGCTTATATCTATGGCTTGTAAATAAAAATATTTATGATTTAGACCATATTCGAACCATCCTATTTGCGGCCTTAAGCCTGAATTCCATGTTGTTTGTTTTTGCTTGCCGCAGCTTGAGATTTACCATCTTCAAGAAAAATCCCTTTTCCAATAAGTTTTTAATTTTTGCCGTTGCAGTAGGAATAGTCGCAATAATTCTGGGCGTCTATTTGCCATCACTGCAAACTATTTTAAAAACTGTTCCGCTCTCTCCCCACCAATGGATCGCGCCGATATCCTTGGCGATATTGGAGTTGTTGCTAATTGAAGCGGCAAAAGAAATTTTTATTATTCAAAGAAGAAATAAATATAAAAAAATAAATGCCAAATAAAAAAAGATTTATATTAAATAATCTTTTTTAAGCCCTTTCATTTTTATGCTAATTTTTTAGCTTCAAGCGCTATCATTTTTTCTTCGTCGGTAGTAATCGCCAAAATTTTGACATCTGAACTTCCGGCGGAGATTATGTTTTCTCCATCTTGGGATTTTTTATTTTTAGCGTCATCAATAATAATTCCAAATTTTTTTAAGTCTTCACAAATCATTCTCCTGACAATATGCGATCGCGCGCCAATACCCCCGGAAAAAACAAGTGCATCTATTTTTGGCAATTCCGCCAAATAAGATCCGATATTTTTTTTAACGCTGCCCGTAAACATCTCCAGGGCCAATTTGCTTTTTTTGTTTTTGTCTTTTTGGGCCAAAATTTCTCTCATGTCGCGGCTTAATCCCGAAATTCCCAGCAGCCCGCTTTGATAATTTAAAATATTTTCCGCTTCTAAGGCACTTATTCCCAAACTTTTGATTATATAAATTATAATGCCGGGATCAATATCGCCCGACCTGGTGGACATTATCAATCCCGCAGTGGGCGTAAACCCCATACTGGTATCATACGACTTGCCATTTTTAATTGCGGTCATGCTGCAGCCCGCTCCCAAATGACAGACAATAAGATTGATTTTACTTTTAGTTTTTTTTAATAGAGCTGCTGCCCGCAAGGTTAAATAATGATGAGATATGCCGTGAAAGCCATATTTTCTGATTCCATAGTTTTCAAAAAATTTATAGGGCAAGGGATAAATAAAGTTTTTTTTCGGCATGGTCTGATGAAAAGCGGTATCAAACACCGCTATCTTACTGGCCTGGGGAAATAATTTTCCGCATATTTTTATTCCCGCCAAATTTGCCGGATTATGCAAAGGAGCGAGCTTAATATTTTTTTGGATTTGTTTTATTACCGCCGGTGTTAAAACTTTGGTGCTGGCAATGTTGCCCCCATGGACCACTCGGTGCCCAATTGCTTTTATATCATTAATATTTTTTACTACTCCCAAATCTTTATCCAACAAATAGCGAATGATTAGCCTCAAGCCCTGTTCGTGATTTTTAACATAGCTCTCTTGGACAATATTTTTTCTCCCGTTAAAATAATTAAAAATTGATTTTTTCTCTCCAATTTTTTCAATAATCCCTCCGGCTAACAAATTAATATTACCATCAAATAATTTAAATTTAAGCGATGTGCTTCCGCAATTAATAGCTAATATTTTCATTTTTATCTTTAAATATTTATTTTTTAAATATATTAAATTTCCATATCCCGCAAAGCCTTAACTCTTTCCTCAACCGGAGGATGCGTCATAAATAATTTTTTAAAAAAGGTATGTTTTTTCTTTTTCATCGGGTCGCTAATATAAAGATGTGAAGTCATGCTATTGGCAGTCTCTAATTGATGCGGATCATGAGAGATTTTTTCTAAAGCCCGAGCCAGACCTTCCGGATACCGCGTCATTAAGCCCGCATCCGCATCGGCCAACAACTCCCTTCTGCGTGAAATAGCGAGCTGAATAATAACGGCGATAAGCGGAGATAGAATTGAAAATACTAAAGCGAAAATCATAATAATTGCCCCGATTTGCCCGTCATTTTCATCTCGGCGGCGTCCGCCAAAAATACTTAGATGCCGAAACCAATCGGCTAAAATGGTAGCAAAGCCCACCATCACTACTACCAAGGTCGAAAGTAAAATATCGCGATTACCGACGTGAGATAATTCATGAGCAATTACTCCCTCCAGCTCCGCCTTCTCTAATTTATTAATCAAGCCGCTGGTTAAGGCGATAACCGCATTTTTAGGATTGCGGCCGGTAGCAAAAGCGTTCATGGCGTCCGATTCAATAATATATACTTTAGGCAGCGGCAGCCCGGCTGTAATGCATAGATTTTCCACCAGGCGATAAATTTCTTTGTTCTGTTTGGGATCTATTTCTTTCGCCCGGCTCATAAAAAGAATAACTTTATCGCTAAAAAAATAGCCGGAGAAACTCATTACAAGGCTTAAAAATACCGCAAAATAAAGCATTGAGCTGTCATCCATCGCCACGCTAAAAACAAACCCAACCATTATGTTAAAAATGAAAAATAAAGTTAGAAATAAATAGGTCTTTCTGATATTGCTGTCTTTGTGAGTATAAAGTGTCGCCATATATTACATTATAATTAAAAAATCCCTCTCTGTCTCCCTGCCTGCCGGCAGGCAGGTCCCTTTTTATTATTATAATAAGAAGAGAACCTGCTGTAAAACTAAAATTATTTTACATCGTCTCCCCCTTTATAAAAGGGGGAACAAGGAGGAATTTTTGATATTAGTCCCTGAGCTTGTCGAAGGGCTAATATATTTATTATATAATAAATCCCTGACTTATAAACGCAACCCTTCGGCTACATTCGCTACGCTCATTTCGCTCAGGGATTATTAAATTAAGATTTAAAATCTACCTTAGGTACTGCCTTTTCCGCTTCGTCTTCTATTTCAAAAAATTCAGCGGACTTAAATCCAAACATCGAAGCGATCATATTGGTTGGAAATTGTTCTTGCTTGGTATTAAAGTCGCGCACATTGCCATTGTAAAACCGGCGAGAAGCCTGAATTTTATTTTCCGTATCAGACAGCTCTCTTTGTAATTCCAAAAAATTTTCATTAGCCTTTAATTCGGGATAGTTTTCCGCTACCGCGAATAATGTCTTTAAGGTTCCGGCCAACATATTTTCCGCTTTTGCCGACTCTTGGGCATTGCCGGATTTTTCCGCCGCCATCGCATTAGATCTGGCTTCGGTTACATCATTAAAAACCTTGTCTTCATGAGACGCATAGCCCTTAACCGTTTCCACCAAATTGGGAATTAAGTTATATCTTCTTTTTAACTGGACATCAATATCGGACCAAGCTTCTTTCACTCGGTTTTTCATCTTTACCAAGACATTATAGGTAGCAATCAGCCAGAGCACAACCGCTCCGATTACCACCAAGATTCCCACAAAAATAAACATGTTATTCTCCTACTTGCACTTTTGCAGTGCGTTTTATTAATTATTATATATTAACTAAATTATAGCATATTTATGTGAATAAAAAAAGGCCTGGGTTGAAATATAATCCAACACAGGCCAAGGGGTAAATAACAAAGAGCTAAGGATAAAAAAATCTAAAGCTCTGAGAACCAAGTACTACTTGCAGAGAGCAGCGGGACTATTGCCATCCCAGCGAGCGCCAAGCCCACGGTCGCCATAGACCCACCGCGCCCAGCTATCACCCCAACAGTACATAGAGTGCCAGCAGAGACAACGGCATTCCAATCCGCCGCCACTATTGCAGTAGATGGTTCCCCAGAAGAAGATGACCTTACTTTTCCAGGCCTCCGGAATAAGCTCGGAGTGCGCGAGCAAATAGTCGAGTACGTTGGCGTTGATGACGGGTTTGCCCTCCAGCTTCTTTCTAAGCTCATGCCCCCCAATACCGTCTCCCTTTTGCTCCTTGCAGATGTAGAGTACAACCCGGTTAGGATTCCACTTAAACTGCCCGCCCTTGCGGTGCTCTACCACTTCCCAGCCTTCCGGGATAAAGGGGTTGGCATCACAGTCGATGATATAATTATTCACTTCGACCACCTTGAGCTCACCGCGCAGGAATCGCTCAACCCCCTCGATGCCGCCGAGCTTGTTGAAAACCGCCTCCACTATCCCTAAGGTAACGTTCTTGTACTTCATCGCCATTTTTCAGCTCTTTCTCCGGTTAATAACCGGGGCTGTTTCTGCCCAATGGGCAAGATTCCGCAAGATGCAGACTGTTTCCGAAAATATTGTCTATTTAATGAACTAGCCAAATTCTTTATACATAACTACATTTATTATTTTTTGTCAATAAATGATATTAAAATATTTTAATAAAAAAGGATCTGAGTATTTACTCGACCCTTTGAAAAAGATCGTTATTTCCAGCCGCACACCTTGAGATTTTGTCCAGGCTGTAGGGTTGGATTATTTCTAAGCGGCCACTGCCATCCGTTACACAATGCCGTTGCTTCCAGATTAGCACCTTGAATGTTGTCGACATATCTTTTGATAAACCATCTTCTGCGCACTTGAACAGTTTTTATAACCTGAACAGAACGTCCCATAAACCAATCGGGTTTAGGTTCATTCAGTTCGCGCATGGATGCTAACTTAGCCGGAGCAGGCCCTAAAGGCATAGCCGAATGTTCCTCTCCAGCAGTCAGAAAATCGCCAGAACTCGTTTCCCGACCCTTGCTTCTATTTTCAGATTTACCACAGCCACAACCAGAGCATGAACTTTCTTTTTTCTGCTCCGAAGAAGAACAATCCCCGACTTCTCCTCCACCTGGTCCCAGAGATGTCAGCAATAAAAAAGCAATTCCACAAAAATAATTCTTGTTCATGCTTGCCTCCTTACTTTTTTCTCGACCAGCCTATGACTTGACGATAATAACTTAGGCGACCGACATACCACCGACCATTTTTATGGTGCAGACGCAAACATTCGCGCCAAGGCAATCGGTTCTGCTGGACAATACATATTCTTCTGCCAGTAACTTTATAAACAATCGCTACATGGCCGTAGTCTCCCCGCCGCCCGGAATGGAAAGTTAAGATGTCATGCACGCGCGGCTTGACTCTTGACCCGTTAGGATAGGCGATCAAACCTTTCACTGATGCCTTAATGAAATAGCTAACCGCATGCCCCGACTGGGTCATGTTATAATGTCCCAGGCGCTTGGCATAAAAACGATTCACAAATTCCACGCACTGATATTCAAATCCATGCTGTCCCCGCCGGCTTTTTCCTCGGTTGTATCTTATTTCAATTCCTTGGTAAAATCCTAAAATCCTTCCGAAACGGTGATTGCTTTCCCTCACAAAAACCACATCTTGTGAAAGATCCACCGCTTGCGGATAATGTTCGCCGGAGCTGAAAAGCTTATTTAGGGCAATATCCATGAAACGGCCGACAGATCCTTTTCCCAGCCATCCCAGAAAGTGATCCACTTCCCGAAAAGTAGGACTTTTTTGCACAAAGGCTATATTTTTCCCCTGGCCTTTTTCGGCCAATCGGGAATTTTTTACTTCCCAGATGTAGACCACATCAAATGAATTCGGCATGCACTTACGGTCTTCGCAGCTTCCCAAGTCATCAATGCGGAAAGGATTCGCCTTCGGTTTTTCCGGATCGTGGTAAAGATGATATCCCCACCAACGGCCGTCATAGCGACCCAAAAGCAGCATCAAGTGGGAATTCAAGTCCTGCTTGGCCGCAATAATCTTGCTATCGCTACGGGTAAACCCATAATGATAGCCGACGATATATAGCCGATCAGAAGTTAGCGCCTGCCCGTGACCGGAAGTCTGTAAAATTCTGGAAAGCCAGAAGTTGCGCTCTCTTATTTCTACGATCCGATTGCCCTTAATGCGAAAATCGCTAGAGCGGTCATAGACTTTGTGCAAATGCTTTTTATTTACCCGGGAAAATTTCCAGGCGGCCACCGATTTCAGGCGCTCTTCGCCCAAAATCATATTAGTAGCATTGACTACGTTAGCCGCGCACATTTCCTTATCCCACAAATACTGGGGCACAAAGGCCGGAACGTTTTGGTAGCGCAAACGCACCATATTGTCCACTAAGCCTCGAATTTCGGCGGCAATTCTTTTTTCTTGGGGAAATTTGCTCTCCCATTCTGCCACGGCATCTTTATTGCCAACGTGATATGCAATTGACAATATCAGTATCAGAACAAACCAGACCAAAAGCAAACTGCCAATCAAAATTATCCAAATCTTTTTCTTGCGACTCAAAGCCATCAGAACACCCCCTTTTCAGAATTTTGTTAATGTGCAATGAAGAATATTTTTAATAAAAATCGCCTTCATTACATATCAATAAAACACTATAATCTAACATTTATAATATTATTTGTCAATGTTTAACTAGCTACAGTTAGTTAGTAGCTATAAATTTTCTAATTAAAAATTTCCGACTATTTACTATTTCACTAATTACTGGCTTTTGACAGCTGCTAAATGTTATTTGTTACATGTTATTTGTTACATGTTTTGTGCTCTTTCCCCATTGCTGACCCACAAAATTGGTGCTAAAATTAGCTTAAAGTTTTAAAATTATAAAAATGTCTTTAGCCCGCAAAGTAGCGCAAAATACCATTATTCAATTTACCGGCAAGATCATCGGCACGGTTTTAGCTTTAATAACTGTTGGCTTAATGATGCGCTATCTGGGAAAGCAAGGTTTCGGAGAATATACTACAATTATTGGATTTTTGGGCACCATCTCAATTTTTGCCGACCTCGGGCTTTATTTGGTGGTAACCCGGGAAATTTCCAAAGAAGAAACCAATCAGACGAAGTTTGTCAATAACGCGCTTTCAATCAGATTGGTATCGGCGATTATCGTACTGACCGCCGCCCCATTTTTAGCGCTTTTATTTCCTTATTCTGTAGTTATAATTTGGGGCATAGCAATTGCGACCTTATCGTTTTTATTTACCTCGCTAAATCAAGTATTAATTGGTATTTTCCAAAAACATTTTCGCATGGATAAAGTTGCCATCGGAGAAGTATCGGGAAGAATAGTTTGGCTTTTGGGCGTAATTATTGTGGCTCGCCTGGATTTGGGACTCTTGGTTATGATTGGAGCAATTGTGCTAAGCAATTTTGTTAATTTTTTATTGGTTGCAATTTTTGCCAACAAATATATTAAGTTAAGATTGGAATTTGACTGGGACTATTGGAAAAAAATATTAAAAATTGCTGCGCCCCTAGCCCTATCGGTTATTTTCACTTTGGTGCATTTTAAGGTTGATACCGTTCTGCTCTCTGTCCTCAAGCCGGCGGAAGAAGTTGGAATATATGGAGCGGCTTATAAAGTTTTGGAGGGTTTAATCACTTTTGCCGCCATTTTTGCCGGATTATTATTGCCGATCCTATCCCGCTATGCCTTTACCCATCGAGAAAAATTTATCCGAGCCTACCGCAAAGGATTTGATGTTTTGGTGGTTTTTTTAATCCCATTAATTATCGGCACGCTTTTTTTCGCGGATCCAATTATGAATCTTTTTGGCGGAGGTGAATTTAATTCCTCGGCTCAAGTTTTAAAAATCTTAATTTTTGCGGTGGGAGCAATATTTTTAGCCCATCTTTTCGGTAATACCGTGGTAGCCATTAACCAGCAAAAAAAAATGATGTGGATTTATTTTAGCGCCGCCGTAATTGCCATAGTTCTCAATTTGCTTTTAATTCCAAAATACAGCTACTACGGCGCAGCCGCCACTACGGTTCTAACTGAAACAATTGTTTGCCTGGGTACGGCATTAACGGTTTATTTTTCTGCTAAAGTGGCGCCAGAATTTAAAGTTTTTTTTAAATCTTTGGCGGCCTCGGCAGTGATGGTCGGAGTTATTATGCTAATGCCGCAATTTTATTTTATGATAAATATCGCTATTGCCGCTCTGTCCTATTTTATTGTGCTATACTTACTTAAGGGATTTAGCAAAGAGGCTGTATTTGAGATTATCCGCTTTAAACAAGAAAAATAATTTAATAAACTTTATGAAAAAAATCAGCAAAGGATATAAAAAATTTATCCGCCAAGAAAAAGCCCGTATCAGGAAAGAGATAATTAACATCGAGGAACAGAATAACTTAATCCAAGCGCTTTATCAGAATTTATCTTCACCAGAAAATAAAATATCCTAAAGGCGATTGTCTTTTTGATTTTTTGTTTTTATGTTTTTTGCGCTATGAATATACTGATCACAAAATTTCCTTATAATTCCCAAATGGGAGGAGGAGAAATCCACACTCTGCAGTTGTTCTCTGGGTTGAAGCAAAGAGAGCATAATTTTTATTTGGTTTCCTCCTGTAATATTCTGATTGAAGAATTTAAAAAAAGAGCCTGGCCTCATAAAAAAGCTTGGGCCGGCCGAGAACCGGTATCAATCAAGGGCCTGGTGATTTTTACTCTGACCGCCCCTGTTGTTTTTTGCCGGTTATTTTTTCTTCTGCTTAAATATAAACAGAAATACCATACCGATAAGCTTTACTGTCTGACTCTGATAGAAAAGTTACTGATAACGATCCCCGCGCGCCTACTGGGTTATTCGGTTTTTTGGATCGAACATTTGAGAATTGAACGCTGGCTTAAATTAAATCCTTACCTGCCATGCTACGTTTTAAATTCTTATTTTGCCACCACCATCCCCGTCTCCCGGTCTGTCAAAAATCAGTTGGTTAATTTGGGATTAAGTGATAAAAAGGTAGCGGTTATCTATAACGGTATTGATATTAATAAATTTCAGCCGAAAAAGCCGCCAACCGATCAGCTTAAAGATAATAAATTAATAGTCGGCACAGTCTGCCGCTTATGCCCCGAGAAAGGCGTTGCCGATTTAATCCAAGCGTTTGCCTTGGCTTTCAAAAAAAATAATAATTTAAGGCTAAAGATAGTTGGAGAAGGTCCGGAAAAAGAAAATCTGGTAAAGCTTAGCAATGAATTAAGGCTGGCTGAATATGTTTATTTCTTGGGCTGGCAGGAAGACATTCCCGCTTTCTTGAATTCGCTGGATATTTTTGCGCTGACGCCCGTAAGAAGAGAGTCTTTTGGCATATCGGCGGCCGAAGCTTCTGCTTGTGAATTGCCGGTCATTGCTACTAACATTTCCGGATTAAAGGAAGTGGTCGCTGACCAAAAAACCGGATTGGTAGTAGCATCAGGAAATATTGAAAAAATTAGTGAAGCTATCTTAAAATTAGCCACTGATTCTGATTTGAGAATAAGGATGGGCAAAGCGGGACGCCAAAGAGTGCTGGATAATTTCACTTTAAAAAGAATGATCGATAGGTTTGAAGAAGTTTTTCAAGATTAAATCCCCCTTAATCCCCCTTTTTCAAAGGGGGAGACGATGTAAAATAATTTTAGTTTTACAGCAGGCAGGGAGACAGAGAGGGATTTTAATATTAATTCCATTAGATCATTTTCGTGATGCTCGAAATCATTATTCGGAAAAACATCTTACATGAAAAAATCCACTAAAATAATCTTAACTTTTATTATCGGCATCATAGCGGGCGTTGTTTCGGTTTTGTTTTTAAATTTATCTTGGCTTATAATTTTCGCCGGATTGGTTTGTAGCGCAATTATGCTTTTAATATTTAAAAATCCGCGCGCCGGAATCTTTTTAATCGCCTTCTTACTTCCCTTTGAGCGCATCGGCTCTTTTGAACTTTCAGGAATTACCATTAGAGCCTCACAATTATTTGCTTTGGTTACCATTATCGCCTGGATCTTTATTTTTTGCGCCAAAAAAGTTAACTTCTCCGCCCGCAACCCCCTGATCATTCCGATACTTTTCTTAAACGGCTTTTCAATTTTATCCATGATCAACGCTGTTAACTTGCAACGCGCCGTTATTATCTTTGTCTTTAATCTTTTTGTCATGATCTTCAGCATCATGCTGCCCAATTTTATTAACAACGTAAAAATTCTTAATAAAGTAATAAAATATATTTTAATATCATGTTTGCTGGTTTGTATTTTTGGCATTTATCAATTTTTAGGTGATATGGTGGGTTTGCCGCCTGAAATCACCGGCTTAAGGCAGCACTATACACAAGAAGTCTTCGGCTTTCCCCGCATCCAATCCACCGCCCTGGAACCGCTCTATTTCGCCAACTATTTGCTAATTCCCATTTCTATTGGCATAGCATTTATTATCGGCCGAAGAAAAAAAGAACAAAAACTTCCGTTGAATCTCTTCTGGATTTTTATTATCACCGGACTGGCCTGTTTGAATTTAATTTTAACTCTGTCGCGCGGTGGCTTCTTGGGCCTTTTGACAATACTGCTTTTATCCGCGATCGTCTTTATTAAATCTATACTCAAGCCGAGTAAATTAGTTATAATTTTAGTGTTAAGCCTAATTTCAATCACCGCGGCTTTTCAATTTTTAAAATTCACCGGAGATGAAGAAAATGTTGATACTTTTATCGAACAGGCAACCACATTAAATAAGGGTGTGGGCGTAGAAGAAAGATTTTCCACCTATGACCAAGCAATCAGAATGATAAAAGATCATCCGATTATCGGCAACGGCATAGGAAATTTTGGCCCGCTCTTTAATCGCAGCCCCTACCATATGCCAAGCGAAGGCTGGGCAATAGTTAACAATGAATTTTTGGAGCTGTGGGCTGAAGTGGGATTGCTGGGTTTGCTAAGTTTTATTGCAATGATTGTCCTTATTGTATTAAGAACCGCCAAAGCCTTAATTAAAAGCACCGATCCATATTTAAAAACATTATTGCTCGGCTTGGTGATTGCTTTTATGGGTATTATGGCCCAATATCAGACATTTTCTATTTTATATATATTGCATATTTGGTTTTTGGTCGGTCTAATCGTTGCCGTTCAAAATCTGCTTTTTGCGGAAAAACAAATAAAAATAAATTAACTTTATGCTGTCCCTAACTGCCATTCCTATCCTGCTAATACAATATGGGTATTTAAGTGTATTTTTAGGCGTTGCCATCGGAGGAGAAATTTTAATACTCGCGGTTGGTTTTTTATCTTCGCTAGGATATTTTAATATATTCCTGGCGATATTGGTCGCGACGCTGGGCGTAATAATTTCTGATACAATTTTCTATTTGCTGGGCAGGATCGGCAGAAAAAAAATATTTTACCGCATTGCTAAATTTTTTCGTATTAGCCAAAAAAGAATTGATAAAATGGAGTCCATTTTTATAAAACATGACATTAAAGCCATGCTGCTGATTAGATTTGTTTATGGCCTAAGGGCGATGACATTAATAGTTGCCGGAGTATCAAAAATGAAATATTATCGCTTTTTCATCTATAACTTTATCGGCACATTTACCTGGGCTTTGGTCTTGGGACTTTTGGGTTATTTTTTTGGCGAAAGCTGGATAATTTTAAAAGAGTATATTGAGAACTTTATCCTTTTAATCTCCATCCTGGTCTTTATTGGCATTTTTATCATGATTATTATTACAATCTTCAAAAAATATCTAATTAAACAATTTAAGCTAAACAACGGAGAAAACTCGAAGTAACATAAAAATAAGAGAACATTAAAACAATCCGAAAATGAGGTTGTTTTTTAAACCTGATAACGAAATTCCCCCGCAAGGCATGCGGTCTTCCTTCTTCCTTCTTCATTCTTCATAATACGCCAGATAAAAATACTGATTCTTAATTTTAATAATTTTTAACTTATACCTTGCAACTGGTCCGCCCTGTGCTTGTCAAAGGGTTGATTTTCACTCATTTTTATGCTATACTACAAGTAAGAAGCTGAATATTCTAAAAGCCCTGCCTAGGCTATAAAGAGGCATAAAACAAAAACCAAAAATAAAATTAAATCATGCCATTATCATTAACAAGAAAATATCTGTTTATTTCACTATCTTTTTTGTTTATCATTCCGCTTATATCACTTACCGAAACGAAGGTTCAGGCCGATAATCCATTGTCTGCCAGCCTGGCATCAAAAGTAAAAGATATCATCACTCCTGGAGAAGCCAAAAAGGATTATCAAGCCCAGCTCGTTGGACAAAGCCACGGCGAACTTCGCATCAAGGAAAATGAAGAGGTTAGAGTCTGGGTTGATTTTAAAAACGTCGGCAAAAAAACCTGGTATAACAGCGGCGACCGGGAATTTATCGCGTTAAATACTGATAAAGCTCAAGATCGCGAAAGCGCCTTTCGGAGCGCCGGCTGGGAATATAAATTCAACACCAAAACCTACCGCCCCGGCCGGATGAGCCACGGGATTGTTGCTCCGGGCGATACCGGACGCTTCTATATCACACTCAAAGCTCCCGATAAAATCGGAAAATACGACGAAAATTTCAAGCTGGTATCCGAATGGAAAGAGTGGGTTGCCGGAGGAGAAGTAATGATAAAAATTACCGTTGATCCCAAAAATATTGCCCCTCTGCCAAAAAAGCAAGGAGATAATATTGAAGTTGGTTTATATAAACCCGAAAATAATACCGATCCGATCAGCATCAGCGGAGACGGCGAGTTTAAAATTTATGACGCAAAAAATAATTTGATTGCCATTTATCATAAAAACGAAGTGGTAACTGTCAGATACTCCAATAGTAAATATTACTTGGAAGCGCCGGCCGTCAGAGATGGAGCTTATAATCCCAAGGCTTGGCATAAAGAAGTCGGATCATTTATAAAATTTAAATCAAAAAATACGCTGCAAATATTAAACCTTGAGGATCGCCCATCTTGGAATATCGCTTTCAATTATAATCGCTTCCGCGGCAGTTTGACCATTAGGCACGCGGAAAAAACCGGCAATACCTGGGTAATCAATGAGCTGCCAATGGAGCAGTATTTAAGAGGCATTCATGAATTGAGTGATTATCATCCGGAGCAAATGCAAAAAGTTTTTGCGGTCGCCCAAAGAAGTTTCGCTCAAGATATTGTCAATCAGGGAGGAAAATATAAAAATGGTCATTTTGATGTCACCAATACCACAGCCGATCAAGTCTATCGCGGTTATAATTTTGAGCTGCAGGCGCCTAAACTGGTCAAGGCAGCAATAGACACCGCCGGAGAAATGGTTTATTATCAAAATCAAGTGGTGTCCACTCCTTATTTCGCCCATAGCGACGGCCGCACCAAAAACAGCGAAGATGTGTGGTCGCAAAAACTTCCTTGGCTACGTTCAGTTAAAGATCCCTGCTGCACTAATTTGTCAATGTCGGGCCATGGAGTGGGCATGTCCGCGCAAGGCGTAAAATATTTTTCCCAAAAAGGATGGGATTATAAAAAAATATTAAAATATTATTATCAAGACATCGGCATAAAAAATTTGTACTAAAAAAAATAGCCCATCACGGGCTGTTTTTTTAATATTATCTCTAATTATTCAACTTCTTTATTTAATATGCCCGCCTCCGCCAAATTTTCCACTTCTTTTTTAACTTTTTCTTTTTCGTCAGTCGGAACAGCAGCGTCTTTTACAATGATTGCATCCCGGCCGATAGAAATAATTTTATCAAAAGTAATTTGCAGTTCACCCTTAAATAAATCCTTGATAAATCCGATAGAAACAAATATTTTTGCAAGCTTTTTTTCCACTTCGTCAACTTCAAAATCTTTTACTTCTCCCAGCTCTACGCCCGATCGCGTCACCGCTTTATTGCCGGCTATTTTTATCTTTGATTTAATCAGCTCCTCAAACTTGGCATTATCCTTAAGCGGCACCAGCTCCTTCTCCGCCCGTACCATCACGGCATCCTTGCCAAATTCAGCCACATCTTCCGCATAAATCACGGTTTTATTTTTTAAAGCCAAGCCAATAAATTTTCCATTGTCATAATCAATCAGCACCGCTTTGACTTCTGATAGCTTTTGGCCGGACTCAATGGAAACCACCTGTTTGTTTTTGGTTTTTGAATATCGCATAGTAATTTTATTTGACTAGCTTGATAATAACTTTTCTTTCCGGCTCTAGCCCCTGGCTTTCCGTCTTCAAATCATCTTCCTCCGCCAAAAAATTGTGTATCACCCAGCGGTCATATGACGCCATCGGCTGCAAAACCGCCTGCTCTTTTGTTCTTCTTACTTTGAGAGCCGCGCTTCTGGCCAAGCTTTTTAATTTATCTTCTTTATCGCTTTTATAATTATTAACATCAACGATAAAATGAATATCCAAACCGTATTTCTTTTTAAATAATATTCTTGTCAGATACTGCAGCGCCATTAGGTGCTCGCCGGCCGAACCGATTAACAAATTGGCATCATCGGTTTTGACATTAAAGGCAATAATTTCCCGCTCGCGGAATTCACTTAAACGCGCGGATATTGTGCCTGCTACTCCGATCCGCTGCAGAATGTCGCTTAAAACTCCTTGGGCCAGTGCAATGCTTTCAGGGTTAATATTTGACATAGCTTTATGTTAAATACGAATAAACAAAATTATTTGCCCGCTATCGTCTTCTCTGAAACTAATTCGCCCTTGATTTTATCTTTCTTGCCTTTCTTGTTTTTATCATCATCGGGGCTTTTCATTATAAGATACTGCTGGCCAATTGTAAATAATGTCGTCGCGATCCAATACAGAGCCAATCCTGAAGGCAAGCTAATAGCGATAAAGACAGTCATTACCGGCATAAAATAAGTCATCTGTTTGCTCATCATGCCGGAAATATCTCCCAACATCCCCTTGCCCTGCTGCTTTTTGATCTTTGGCATCAACATCTTGGCTTGAATAAACTGCAACAAGCCCGCCAATACCGCCAAAACCACATTAGCTTCGGTCATATTTATCAAACCGACGAAATAGGTATTAATTACTTCCGGCCGCTTAACAAAAGAGTATAAATATTGAAAGCTTTCTTCGGTTAAACCGATATTGAAAACCCGATAAAGCGCGAATATAATCGGCAGCTGAATCAGCATCGGCAGGCAGGAAGATAAAGGATTAATCTTATTTTCTTTGTAAAATTCCATCAGCGCCTTGGTTTGTTCTTCCTTATTATCCTTATATTTATTCTTGATTTCGTTCATCTTGGGCTGCAGCTGCTGCATCGCCTTTTGCGACTTAATCGATTTAACGGAAAGCGGCACCAGAATCAGCCTTACCAGCACCGTAACAATAATAATCGCTATCCCAAAATCGCCGATGATGTCATAAAGATATACCATCAGGTTCAAGAGCGGTTGGAACAAAACCAGATTATAAATTTGAATCATATTTATGCTTATTTATTTTTAATCGGCGGCACCGGATCAATGCCTCCTTTGTTAAAAGGATTACACCTTAATATCCGCCAAGATGTAAGTAAAAGCCCCCTGATCACTCCATGCCTCGCTATCGCTTGATAGCCGTATTCGGAACAAGTGGGATGAAACCGACAATATCCGTACGGAAAAAGATTGGATAATATGCCATGATCAAAAGATATCGTTTTTTGGTATAGCCTAATCATCCATAAAAAGGGCAGGCGGAAATGTTGTAAAATCATTTTAATCATTTTGATCGGTAATCAATTTGGCCTTATGAAATAGCTCCTTAATTACCGCATCTATCGCTGCAAAATCATAGCGCGCAATTTCTGGCCTTACCATAATCACCACGTCATATCCTGTCGCAACCTTCGTCAAAAATTCCAAGATGCTGGCTCTAATTATCCTTTTTACTTTATTCCTCACTACCGCCTTTTTTGAAACTTTGGTACTAACAATTATGCCAATCCGGCTTTCCGGAAGATTGTTTTTTATAAGTTTAAGCGCTGTATATTTATTCTGATAAAACTTTCCTCCTCGATGAACTTTGTCAAAATCTCGCTTGTTTTTCAGCCTGTATTTTTTAGGCAGCATTTTTTTAATTAAAAAAGACCCAACTTATACAGATAGCTTTTTTCTACCCTTGGCTCGGCGCCTTTTCAGCACTTTGCGGCCGCCCTTAGTTCGCATTCTAACTGTAAAACCGTGGGTTTTCTTTCTTTTTCTCTTTTTGGGTTGATATTTTCTTTTTGGCATTTTATCTAAATTAATCGATTAGCAAATACTAATTGGAATATTATAATAAGGAAACCTATCGGTCAATATAAATAAATTTACCAGATACAAAGCACAAGATTAAAAATCATTGAAAAATCCTTAGAATAATTTTTATGCATTTATACTACCCCTAAGTTTTAGACAATGCCATTCTTCGTTCTTCATTCTTCAATTTTTTCCATGACTTAAACTATAAAAATATGTTAATATAAACAAACGATAAATAATTGTTAATATTCTATGAATTTTAAAAAACATATCCGAGAAATTCCCGACTGGCCCAAAAAGGGAATAACGTTTTATGATATTACCACCCTACTTCAAAACAAAAAGGCGTTTAAGTCCGCAATTGATGCCATGTCAAAACCGTTCCGGAATAAAAAAATTGACAAGGTGGTGGGAATAGACGCGCGCGGATTTATCTTCGCATCAGCCATCGCTTATAAGCTAAAAACCGGATTGGCAATAGTAAGGAAAAAGGGCAAGCTTCCCTATAAAACATTTAGTAAAAAATATTCTTTGGAATACGCCGCCGACAGTATTGAAATACATCAGGATGCAATCAAGAAGCATGAGAAAGTACTGCTTATTGATGACGTTTTGGCTACCGGCGGAACCATGAAGGCCGCAGCCGACTTGGTAGAAAAGATGCGGGGAAAAATTATCGGCATATCTTTCTTGTCGGAGCTGGAGTTTCTTAAGGGCCGCGAGCAATTAAAAAAATATAAAATATATTCATTAATTAAATATTAGTTATATGAAAAATTTACCCCAAGCAAAAATAGGAATTTTCGGCGGATCCGGTTTTTATGAACTTTTAAATCACGCCCAAGAAATTGAAATCGACACTCCTTACGGCAAGCCGGCCGACAAAATTACGATCGGCGAAATCGCCGGCAAAGCGGTCGCTTTTATGCCGCGCCATGGCAAAAAACACCAATTTTCCGCCCACAAAATTCCCTACAAGGCTAATATCTACGCCTTCAAGGAGTTGGGAGTGGAGCGCATTATCGGCCCTTGCGCAGCCGGTAGCTTGCAGCCGGGAATTCAGCCGGGAGATTTTGTCGTTTGCGACCAATTTATTGATCGCACCAAAAACCGCGAAGATACTTATTATACCGGCCCCAAGATCGTGCATGTTTCATTTGCCGAACCTTATTGCCCCGAGTGCCGCAACATTGCAATCGGCGCCGCCAAAGAATTAAATATACCGGTGCATAAAGAAGGGACGGTGGTGATAATTGAGGGCCCGAGATTTTCCACCAAGGCCGAATCGCGCTGGTATTCACAAATGGGCTGGGATGTAATTAACATGACCCAATACCCGGAAGTAACCTTGGCCAAAGAGCTGGAAATGTGTTATGTAAATATTTCTTTAGTAACCGATTATGACGCCGGACTGGAAGGCGATAAAAACATCAAACCAGTAGCCGCCGCCGATGTCACTAAGATTTTTGCCAAAAATATTGATCAAGTAAAAAAATTAATTCATAAAATTATTGAACTCACTCCCGCCAAAAGAAATTGCCGCTGCGGCAAAGCCTTGGAAGGAGCAGAATTATAAAAAAATAAATCCCTGGATATCCGGGGATTTTTTGTATAAAACTAAATGTTCAGCGCCTGCTGCTTATTGCGGCAGGATACGACTTTGGAGGCGGTCACTTTATCATCGGAAGAAAGATCCGGTGATCGCACAATTTCTGAATGTTCTGGTTGCGAGTGGCACGATGGACAATGTCCGCAAACCGGACAGCGGCGATAATATTGATGCGAGTCCACACACTCTTTGCACTCGCACATAACTGCATATCGATAGTCAACAAAGCTTCCGCAATGTTCACACACGTGATAAGCCCAGCGGCTATGATGGCAGCTGCAATATTCCTGGATGCAAAACATCACGCCCTCAACACTCCCTGTACCGGAAATCGCCTTTGATCCCAGCAAGCAGGTGTCATAGGGCTTCAAATCACATTCTCTTTTGCCGGCATCGCAATACTGCCTGAATCGGTAATCAATGACATTTCCGCAAGCGCATCTTCGCACCAACCATCTGGCGCTGCAAGATGTACAAGTCATCAAACAACGAGATACGCCCTCCCCGGGCTTACCTAGACCTCCACACTTACAACGATTTGCCGGTACCGGTACTGATTCCATCAATGGTCCCTCCTCGCAGTTAAAAATGAACTGCCTTGTATTATATATATTTTTTCTCATTTGTCAACAAAGACAATTGATTTTTAGATTATAGCGGTATTTGCTATAATAAATTCACATCTAAAATAATATGAGTAAAATAATTTTTTCCGGTAGCGCCAACCCCGCCCTCGCCATCAAAATTGCCAAAAAATCTAAAATTAAAATTGGCCGAATTGAATTAAAGCAATTTTCCGACGCGGAAACGTATGCGCGCATTGAAGATAATGTCAAAAACCAGGAAGTCTATCTGTTCCAATCTTGCGCCCGCCGCCCCAACCATTATTTCATGGAGCTCTTGGTTATGATTGACGCGGTCAAAAGAATGAAACCGAAAAAAATATTTTTAGTGCTGCCTTTCTTTCCATATCGCCGGCAAGAAAGAATATTAAAACCGGGCGAATCGCTGACAGCCGAGCTTATAGCCAAATTGATCAGCCACACTAAGGCCAATAAAGTTTTTTTAGTGGAACTACATGCTGAAATAATCGAAAAGTTTTTCACTCTTCCCATTAAACACATCCATACTCTGCC
Source organism: Patescibacteria group bacterium (assembly GCA_041749335.1). Taxonomy (GTDB): domain Bacteria; phylum Patescibacteriota; class JABMPQ01; order JABMPQ01; family JABMPQ01; genus JBGTBM01. Next base: position 2,181 of record JBGTBM010000006.1, on the reverse strand, counting down.
TTTATTTATTAATTATTTTAAGCGTAAATTTTCCAAAATTAACGACCTTTCCGCCGCGGCGCCGGACTTGGGCGCATCGGCCAAAGCGCAAACTTTAGCTAAGGCTTTACAAATCCCCTATATTAAGATCAGAAAAGAGCGGCCCGGCCATGAAAAAGTCAAAATAAAAAAGCTGGAGGGCGATGTCAAAAACCGCCGCATTATTTTGTTGGACGATGAGATAAATACCGGATCAACTATTATCAAAGCGAGCGAAGAGTTAAAGAAAAACGGAGCAAGAGAAATCTACGTCGCCGCCACCCACGGCATTTTTTCCAAAGATTGTTTAAGCCGGCTGCAAAAATCAAAAATTATCAAAGAAATAGTCGTGACTGATTCTATTCGGCAGGAGAAAAGAATAAAAAAATTGAAAGTTGTCTCTATTGCTGATATCATAAGTAAAAATTTAAATTAAAAATATGAATAAGGAAATCAAAAATATCCTGGAGCGCAATACGGAAGATATCTTGGTCAGATCAAATTTGGAAAAAGCGCTTTCAGGCAATAAAAAATTGAGAATTAAGTTCGGCATTGATCCCACCGGTCCGAAAATCCATCTGGGCCGCGCGATTCCTCTGTGGAAGCTAAGGGAATTCCAAGAGCTGGGGCATCAGATAGTTTTAATTATCGGCGGCTTTACCGCGCAGATCGGCGATCCTTCCGACAAACTTGCCAAAAGACCCTTTCTGTCCGCAAAACAAATTAAATCCAATATGCAAAATTACGAAAAGCAACTGGGTCTGATTTTAGATATGAAAAAGGTTGAAGTCCATAACAACAATGACTGGCTTAGTAAAATGTCAGGAGGCACTCTGACCCGCTTAGCCGAAGTTTTTTCCGTCCAACAAATGCTTTCGCGCAGAAATTTCCGGGACAGATACAAAAACGGAGTGGAAATAGAATTGCGCGAGCTGCTTTATCCCATTTTTCAAGGCTATGATTCGGTAGAGATAAAAGCCGATGTGGAAATTGGCGGCTTTGACCAATTATTCAATTTGACTGCCGGCCGCGATTTACAAAAATATTACAGCCAGAAGCCGCAAGATATTATTACCACTAAAATGCTGTTGGGACTAGACGGGCGCAAGATGAGTACCAGCTGGGGTAATGTGGTTAATATTATAGATCCGCCTCAGGAAATTTACGGCAAAATTATGTCGATGCATGATGAAATGATCCTTGATTACTTCAAGCTGTGCACCCGGCTGCCGGAAAAAGAGATTGCGGAAATTAAGCAGGCGCTGGACAAAGGCAGCAATCCGCGCGATTACAAGGCCAGATTGGCTTATGAAATCGTTAAGCTTTATCACGGAGAGAAAAACGCCGCCAAAGCGGAAAAGGAATTTACCAAAGTTTTTCAGCAAAAAGAAAAGCCAACCAATATTCCAAGCTACAAGATACCGGTTGCCAAGTACAAATTAATAGATTTATTAAATGAACTTAAGCTAATATCCAGCAAGAGTGATGGCCGGCGCTTAATTGAACAAGGAGCGGTAAAAATTGATGATAAGGTTGAAAAAATATGGGATCAAGAAATTAAAATAAAGTCCGGCATAATTATCCAGGTTGGCAAAAGAAAGTTTGCGCAAGTTAAGTAAGCATTAAAACATAAAAACAGGAGCGCAATATAGTGCTCCTGTTTTGTTATAAAATTTCAGATTTAAGCCCCGCATGGAATTGACTGCATAGCCTTGGTAAGTTAAGATTTAAGCAAATAATAAATAAATCTGCAAACATATGGGAGAAGGATCAGGCGAAAGATTCATCCAGCAAAAATACCGCGAACTGCACAAAGAAGCTCCGGTCAAACACGAACAAGCAAGAAGAAAGCGTGCCGGCGAAATATCTACCGAGAAACCGCCAGAAATGATCCGGGACTTCATGCAAGTGCTGGAGCGTACACATCTCGCTCATCGCGATGATCCCCGAGTAATGGAGCGCATCAAAAGGCATTACCATAAAAAGCATGTCATTGAAGCTTCAGACATTCCCCAGAGCTATTGGAACGCTCAAGCCAAGATGATGATTGAAGAAGGCCGAGGCGGAGATCTGGAAATGTCCGGCATTAAAAAGAAAACATTGAAAGATAAAAGCGGCAATGAAAGAACCGATTATCTCTTTCCGGATAATTTAAAAAAACTA
>JBGTBM010000005.1:0-21093 GCA_041749335.1 Patescibacteria group bacterium | reverse complement strand
GAAAATCCCGAAAGGATTCGGGATTTTCTCAAAAAGATTGGTTCGAACTTCCGCATTGCCGACCGCACTTTGGTTTTGGATTTCAAAAATGCCTTTAAAATTGCGGAAAAATACCATGCCGAGGCGCTTTGCGCCGAGGCTGTTTCTTACGATTTCACAAAAAGTGAAAATTGGCGGAGAGGGCGGGATTTGAACCCGCGAAGCCAATTAAGACTTACTTGCTTTCCAAGCAAGCGCACTAGACCACTATGCGACCTCTCCAACTCCTTATTAATCTAACACATAGTAAAAAAGGTCTCAACTTATTGTTAAGACCTGGGCTCTTTTTATCTTGCGGATGTAAAGGCGCCGCTGCGGCATTTCCCCTTTCTTTTAATCGTTTGATTTTGTCTGCCTTCTTTCCCACGGCAGACAGAATTATTATATGGCACGCCCTCACTATCAATTTGCACGCCGCTTAAAGCTTTTTAAGATTTGCAATTGTACTCCATCGCCAAAACGCATTAATCCCACCGGCATCTCACTTATTTCTTTGCACTCATATTCGTCCTGACAATCATTTTTTTCTCGAACAGATCTTCTCCTATGACGCATAAAATCCCCTCCCAAAGCGGGGTTTCCACACATCCTCAATGAACATAAAATTATGCTAAAATATCTGGTTAGCATTTTCAAATTTTTATGTTTAATATTAATTATGTATTTTCGGATCGATTATCAACGATTCTTTTTTCTTTTACCTCTGTTTCAAATCCTAATTTTTTAAGTATTTCTTCTATAGTAGAAATACTTACTTTAGCTGTAATACCTAATTCGGCCTTAACTTGCTTATTAATACTTTCAATTAAGCTTTTAGTATTAGTTTTATCCTTAGGCGCAATATGTATTATTAACTCGTCTAAATCAAACGGGTCATCATTAACTTTTCTAATTTCAATTTGCCATTCTTCCACTTCTGCATTGCCGCTCAATAAACCAAATAATAAATTAAGATTTATCAATTCGCCTTTAATTTTCTGAAATTTGAATTCTTTAATATCTGATTTGCGTTGAATATTGGCATTAATACGCGGCACTGTACGGCCACAGTGCGGACAAACATCAAAATATAATCCATCCGTAATATCGCCGGTTCGATAACGCATCACTACACTTCCTCGAAAATCAAGCCCAGTATAAATAATTTCGCCCCTCTCGCCTTCTTTAACTCGATTACCCTCTTTATCAACAATTTCAATAAATTCCATGTCGGGATATAAATGATAATCAGATCCCTCGCAGCATTGAGGCCATGCTACTTTGCCTTCTGTCATCGCATAAGTGCTTAATATTTCCACTTTTTTGGCTCCAACCTCGCTAAGTAATAATTTCATTTTATCCATCATACCTTTAGATACTCTTTCACCGCCAAAAATTAACTTTTTAAGAGAACTAAAATCTCTTTTTTCTTCTACCGCTTGCCTGATAACATGATACGCGTAACCCGGCATAAATATCCCTAATGTCGCCTTCAGACTCTCTAGGGCCAGTATAATTTTTTTAGTGCCCAATATTTTTCCTCCGCCTGAATGAAGAGTCATGATGTTTAGACTATAAGCAGCATAATATGTTTGCCAAAATGCCAAGTGGGGAGCATAAGGAAAAGCATTTAAAGCAATATCTTCACGACTGATTCCAAAAGTCTCAAAAAGCCTTTTCCCCGACTCAATTAAGCGCTGTAAGTCATAATAAGTATATGAGAAAGAAGTTGGCAAGGCTGTTCTTCCGGTAGTAAAATGAAAATGTATCGGCTTATATTCCAGCTCTAAATTTTCTTTCGTCTTGCGTTTTTGAAATATGTTTCCCAATAAAATACTAAATAATTTACTCTTCGGTTCATGCCGCATTAAAAGCTTTTTATCGGGAGCTAGAATAAACTGCCTTGGCTTGTCCGGATTATCTATTGTGGGGGCAATATCCTGCTTATTAGTAAAAGGTAGTCTTTGTAGATCTTCTGTTGTTTTAATATCATCAAAATTCAATCCCGCCTTTTTAAATAAATGAACATAAAACTTACTATAAGGAGCTTTGTGTTTAATAAAATATCGGAGGCGATTATTTTGCAGTGATATAATCTCGCTTCTGCTATATTTAGATATTTTATTCCAAGAAATAATATTCATTATGGTACAATAATACTTTGTTTATATTCGGCCTTAGAGATTTTCGCCGGAAGCATATTTAACAGTTCTCCATCGGCAATAATCTTTCCGCGCGGATATTCATCAATTATAATTTCCTTTGCATTAAAATTAGCTACGCGCTTTTTAACTGCGATATGCTTCCCGGAAAATACTTTCGGAAAATGCCATAAAAAGGTTGGGATATTCATTTTTTTAAGATAAGTAATATTAAAATAATCTTTCCGCGGATCTGCCTTGGGAGTAATTTTCATTCCTCCGCCGTAAGTAGTCGAATTTCCAATAGAAAACATCATGATATCAATATCTAACTTATGCCCATCATATTCCGCTTTAATTCGCGGCGAACGATAGGAAAATAATGCTTTAATGGTTCCAACGCTATAACCCAATGATTGAAATCTTTCTTTAAGCTTTAGCTTATCGACAATTTCAATTACTTTTACATCAAAACCCATACCTACCACTGAAATAAAATATTCAGTTTTATTAGTCCCGATTTTCTCAATTTTTCCTAAATAATATTGCTCTGATTTTTCCTGTTGAATGATTTTTATTGCCCTATCAATATCATGCGAAATATTTAATGATCGAGCCGCATCATTGCCATGTCCAAGAGGAATAATACCCAGTTTAAGTTCTTTGCCATATATCCCATTAAGAATGCCATGCAAGGTCCCGTCTCCGCCCAGGCAGATTACCACATCACAATCTTTTTTAGTTAATTTTTTAGCAATATCTCTGGTGCCAAAATCAGCCGAACCGATTTCTAAAGAATAATCAAATTTTAATTTTTTCAAAATTCTTTCGATATAAGCAATCTCTTTTTTTTGATTTTCTGCCGTTTTAAAATAAACTAAAAGTTTATATTTCATACAATTTCTAAATATGTTTATTATAAATCCAATCAACCGCATCAGAAGAGGCAATGTCTTTGGGAGTAGTATTACCTAATATAAATTTTGACGCATCATTTTTTAAATTTTTTTTAAATAATACTTCCCTTTTATCTTTCAAAGCGTGATAGAAAGCGCTTTGAATAAAGGCGCTACATATATACGCGTCTTTTTTATCAAAATAATCTTTATAGCGCCCGGTGACATAGCTTATTAAAATACTAAGCAGCTGCGGATAATCATAAGGCACATCAACATTTTGCATCATATTGCCTCTTATTCTTCTTCTGTCATTATCAGTCAGCCCCGGCAGTCTTTTTACTCCTAAATCATATTTATCCGGACGTTCAGTATATCTTTGTATTTTATGAATTTCAATACCCTTAGCCAGAGCTTCAACAATAAGAGTACTCTGGAATAAAGGATTAAGTTTAATATTTTTTTGGCTACAGAAAAAACTAATGCCGTATGGTTCCAGTAACTATTAGTAATTTTTTGAATGCTCCGACCAAATATATTCAATTTTCCCTTATAGCGAATTAAAAGAATATCCGCAACTTCAACTTCATTTTCCAGCCACTTAAATTCTTCTCTTTTTTTATCAATTTTTTTACTATGCTTTAAATTTTTAGTGTTTATTATAAATCCATTTACTTTTATTATTGCGCGCAATTTCACCGGGTGTAATTGTATCTTGAAATTGGAGAGGGGAAATGTATTCTTTAGTAAATACCACCCGATAACGTTCATGCCAATCCATCGCCTCATAAAAACACTTTTGCACAAAACCACTACATGAATATCTTTGTCTTCCTAGTAAATAGTGGCTTAACGGTTCGGAAATTTTTGATAAGGCGAGTTTCCAAAAACTATAAGAATAATAAGGAACGTCAACATTTAAAAGCATTAAAGCTCTTAGCCTTTCTTTAAGCTCGTCAGTAAGCCAAGGCACTCTCTTAATACCCACATCATATTTTCTTGCATCATCCATATATTTACCGATTTTATGAACTGCCACTCCGCCCTTACCAGATTCTATAATTAAATTATCCGGATATCCCATTTCCGGCTCTTTGTCATATATAACCATCGCCGTGTGATCCCAATAAGAATTGGTAACGGAGCGAAGTAATTTTCTTTTCCAGCTTTTTTTGTTGCGTAAAAAAATTATATCGCCCACCTCTAAATTTGGGAGCGGGCCATGTATTTTTTCCACCTCAGTTAATTCCGCATTATTATTTATTAATATTTTTTTTTCTTGATTTGACATATTAATTGATTTTATTTTTGTTTTAATAAATTATTTACTGCGCTATAAATTACCGCAGTAATCTCATTTAGCATTTTTTTATTAACTTTTTTATCATAGCAATCACTTAAATAGATTGGTTTCCCAATAAAAACTTCAATATTTCTGTTAGGTCTGGGAATAATCTTCCCCCTGCCCCAAAATTCATATGTCCCCGTTAAAGCTATGGGCACAATGGGCAACCTGGTTCTTAACGCCAATCTGGCTGCACCTGTTTTACCTTTTTGAATTTTTCCAGTTTGAGTCCGAGTACCCTCAAAAAAAACTATTAATATTTTCTTTTGACTAAGTAATTTTTCTCCTCTTTCCAACACTAATTTTTTATTTTTAGGATTAATGATCAATAAATTGAATAATTTTTCAGCTATACAAAAAATAAATATCCGCCAAATTAGTTTTCTTTTAGCAATAAAAAATAATTTACGGATATCTCTTTTTAGCTTCTTTTGTAAAGCTGCAGATAAAAATACTGGATCGGCTAGGCTGGCATGATTGACTGCTATAATATAAGGAGTTTTTGCGGGTAAATTATCCAAACCTTCAATATTTTTAATAAAAAATTTGATTAAGGGTCCTAATAAATAAACGATACACGAAAATATCATGTTATTAGTATTACTTTATTATTATAGCACAAAAAAAGCTCAAAATCAACCTAGAATTTAAGCTTTTATACAAATAAAATTATATTTCAATTTCCTTGACCAAATTGGTTACTCCGGTTTTTCCCGTGGGATGTCCACTAACAAATATTACCTTTTCACCTTTTTTAAATATTTTATTTTTTTTGACGAAATCTATTGATTTTTGCATCAATGATTCGATACTACCGTACTTGGGTAATACATAAGCTCTAATGCCCCAGCTCAAATTAATTTGCCTTTTTATTTTTCCATGAGAAACCAAGGCAATAATTGGCATTTCCGGCCTATATCTGGCGACTGTTTGCGCGGTCATGCCTGAAAGAGTAGTAACAATGATTCCTTTGGCATTTATTTTAATAGCCAAATTAACAGCCGTATAGCTGACTACAAAACCGGGAGGGGTGCTTTCTTTTTCCAAGGGGACAAGGTCATCGTATTGTGATTCTTCAACGTTTTTTATCACGCTATCCATGGTTTCAACGGCTTGCAACGGATATTTTCCCATCGCCGATTCACCTGACAGCATTACGGCATCGGCATGGTCCACTACCGCATGCGCAATATCTGAAACTTCAGCTCGAGTCGGTGTTGGTTTTTCAATCATGGATTCCAACATTTGCGTGGCCACAATGACCGGCTTAGCCCGCTGCAAACATTTTTTAATAATATTTTTTTGCAGAACGGGCACTTTTTGAATCGGCATTTCCACTCCCAAATCTCCGCGCGCGATCATGATGCCATCCGCAATTCTAATAATTGCATCGATATTTTCTATCGCCTGCGGTTTTTCAATCTTTGCAATAACTTTTGTTGAAGGAATATTTTTTTCTTTAAATTTAAATTCTTTTTCCAATTCACCAATTAATTTGCGCAACTCAATAATATCTTGCGGGCTTTGTACAAAAGATAAAGCTACGTAGTCAACTTGGTTTTTTATGCCAAATTTTAAATCCGTAATATCTTTGTCGGTAATTGATTTAACTCTAACTTTTATGGTTGGCAAATTAACACCCTTATTTGATGTGAGTAGTCCGCCCGCTTTTACCTTGCACCTTATTTTATCTTTAGATATTGCTCTTACCTTTAAATCTATTTTCCCATCATCCATTAAGATTACATCGTTTGCCGTCAGCAGCTTCGCAAAACCTTGATAATTAATCGGGATATTTGTTCCCGTAGATTCTTTTCCTTCTTGCAGCGTTACCTCCGTATTTTTTTTCAACAATAATCCCTCGCCAGCAATTTTACCCACTCTAATTTTAGGGCCTTGTAAATCCTGAATAATGACAATATCCTTATTCAAATTATTGCCGGCATTGCGAATATTTTTAATTATTTCCGCATGCTCGCAATAAGTTCCATGCGAAAAATTAAGCCGGGTACAATCCATACCGGCTTTAATTAATTTTTCAATCATGGTCTTGCTTTGCGAGGCGGGACCGATAGTGCAGATAATCTTGGTTCTCGACATGTTGATTGAATTTATTTTATTAAAAATAGTAACACTCCCTTAACAAAGAGAGTGTCTTTGTTTTTAACAAAAAAATTTAAAATTTAAATTTGCCTGCAAATTTTCCAATCATTGGAAGCTCTTTGCATTTACCGCCTACGACGTTCATAATACCCATAATAGCAAATATCAACGAAGTAATGATACCAACTACATAGATAATCCATCCCAATATGGGAATTACCATTAATACCATCAACACCAGTTCCATAATGAATAATACTAATCCTTGCTTGGCATGAAATTGCGCAAATTTACTGTCCTTTTTTGAAAGCAATGGTACTAAAAACAAAATACCAATATAGCTTAGAACTGTAATTCCTTTATTTTCTTGCACATCGCCGGGATCACATTGAGTTCCGGTTGGTTGTGGATTTGTTGTTTCTTCTGGCATATTTTTCACCTCCCTTCAATTTATTATTAATTCTATAGTTTATTTTAACTAATCCGAGACATTAAATCAATTTATCGTGGGGATAACTATCTAAGCGATAAAAAAACACCTCGCAAATTAATACGAGGTGTTCATTTATCCGTTTAATCAGCTTAATCTATGCTTTACATTCCGGGCATTCCCATGCCTCCCGGAGGCATACCCGCGCCTACTCCCATACCGTCCTTTTTATCAGGAATATCAGATACGGCTGCTTCCGTAGTAATAATCATCACTGCCGCCGAAGCCGCATTCTGTAAAGCGGAACGAGTAACCTTGGCCGGATCTATAATACCTTTAGCTACCAAATCTTCATATTTGTTATCATTGGCATTATAACCTTCATTCCCCTTAAGCTTTTTCACCTGTTCTACTACAACTGAGCCCTCCTGGCCGGCATTTTCCGCAATTTGGCGCAATGGCTCTATCAAGGCTTTTTTTAGAATTTTAATTCCGGTTTTTTCATCCGCGGTATCGGCCTTTACTTTATCTAATTCATCCAATGATCTAATCAACGCAACGCCTCCGCCAACCACAATGCCTTCTTCAACTGCGGCTCTTGTTGCCGCTAGTGCATCTTCTACTCGATGCTGTTTCTCTTTTTGCTCTACTTCAGTAGCGGCGCCTACTTTCAAAACCGCGACGCCCCCGCCCAATTTAGCCAATCTTTCTTGTAATTTTTCTTTATCAAAATCGGAATCGGCTTTTTTTAATTCATTTTTAATTTGAGTAATTCTTTCTTCAATTTTTGCTTTTTCTCCCTTGCCATCAACGATAGTGGTATTTTCTTTGCTAGCAACCACCCTGCGGGCTTCACCCAGCATATCTAGCTCAACATTCTCTAATTTTAAGCCTAAATCTTCAGAAATTACCTGACCACTGGTCAAAACTGCAATATCTGCCAGCATTTCTTTTCTGCGATCACCAAAACCGGGAGCCTTTACGGCTAAAGTATGAAATGTTCCCCTTAGCTTATTTACCACTAGAGTCGCCAAGGCTTCACCTTCCACTTCATCAGCAATAATTACCAGCTCTTTTTTACCGGCCTGGCTCACTTTTTCCAGAATGGGCACAATATCGTTTATTGCTGAAATCTTTTTATCAGTAATTAAAATATAAGGATCGTCGTATGCGGCTTCCATTTTATCCGAATTGGTTATCATATAAGGCGAAACATATCCATTGTCAAATTGCATACCTTCAACCACTTCTTTTTGTAATCCAAATACTTTAGACTCTTCCACGGTTATCACGCCTTCTTTGCCAACTTCATCCATAACTTCGGCAATTAATTCCCCGACATTTTTATCTTTCGCAGAAATATCGGCAATTTGCGCGATTTCTTCTTTTCCCACCACCGGCTTAGATATTTCTTTTATTCTTTTTACCACTGCTTCCACGCCCGCCTCAATGCCTTTTCTAATTCCAACCGGATTAGCTCCGGCTGCAACATTTTTTAATCCTTCATTAATCATTGCTTGAGCCAAAATAGTTGCGGTAGTAGTTCCGTCACCGGCCACATCTGATGTTTTAGAAGCTACTTCTTGTACAATGGCCGCTCCCATATTTTCAAATTTTTCTTCCAGTTCAATTTCTTTTGCGATAGTAACGCCATCATTAGTAACGGTTGGCGCACCAAAACCTTTATCTAAAATTACATTCCTGCCCTTGGGTCCCAAAGTGACCTTAACGGTATTGGCTAGCTTATCTACTCCCTTTTTTAGCTTGGCACGAGCCTGTTCATTAAATTTTATTTGTTTAGCCATATTTTTTTAATTAATTATTATTAACTTGATTATTTAACAATAGCTAAAATATCATCCATGGAAGCAATCAAATATTCCTCATCATCAACCTTTATTTCATTCGGCCCATATTTAGTGAATAATACTTTATCGCCTACTTTTACATTCATATCTGACTTTTGGCCATTATCCAAAGTTTTACCGGGACCAACCGCAATTACTTCAGCCTTTTCCGGTTTCTCCTTTTCCGCCGTATCGGGCAAAACAATGCCAGACTTTGTTACCTCATCCTCTGCAATGGGCTTAAGAATAACTTTGTCGCCTAGCGGCTCTAGATTAGTTGTCATATTTTTTTATTAATTATTTATTTCTAACTAGCACTCAATTATATAGAGTGCTAATAACTAATTTATCTCATCAAATCTATGTTGTCAATAAAATTAATGAAATATTTTATCCACAAAAACCCCGCAGACTTTGCGGGGCTATCTATTTAACCTATTTATTCCCTGAATGCCCTTAGGGCATCGGCCAATTCTCTTAAGCTAATTTTATTGATTGATTGGTAAATCTCCATTTCCATCGCCAATAGCTGCTCTCTGGCCTTAACTTTTTCAGCCGGAGGAGTAAATTCCGATCTGGTCCTAGCCAGCGCTTGCAAAAAGTTTTCCTTATTAAATTTTATGATGTTTTTATCAGATAATTGCTCAATTAAATCACTGGATCTCTTGACCTGATCAGCGTCAAATTCACTATTGGCAAATTCTTCCGCTCTTTTTTCGGCGATTTCACGAAATTTTTTAATTTTTTCTAATCCAAGAGCCGGGTCCACCTTGCCTATATAAATATCTCTCATTGTTGCCTCAACCTGTTGCGGATAAACCTGCAACTCGGTCTGTTCTTCCTCTTCTTCGGTTTGTCTTCTCTCAAATACATTATATTTAACCAGTACGGCTTGATCTTCTGCAGATATTCTGGCTACTGACCAAAATTTATTTTCCATGTCGGCCCGTTGCTGCAATAATTCAGCAAACTTTTGCCTATCCGCAGACAAAGCCCCTGTCTCCATTTTGCCCTTTTCGGTAAAACGAGTGCGCAAATAATCGCCCATTCTGCCGAATACACCCTTGGCTTCTTTTCCTTTTCTCTCTTGATAAAGCCTTGATCCCAAGTCGACAATTTCATTTTTTAAATTAGTCAAATCCGCAGCATTAAAATCAATTTTACCGGCAGCGTTTAACTGATCTATCATGCGATAACCCCTTACCAAAACGCCCCCCTCAATCATTTTTTCTTTCTGCCTAACGGCTTTTCCAATTTCTTGAGTAGCTTTTTGCGAACTCTCCAAATCGTCGCCCATCATATCCAATGCCCTGTCCGCTGATAATTCGCCCGTAAGAACTAAATTTGGAATATTTCTCACATCCACTACGTCATAATTTAATTCAATTTCCTTCCTCAAGGCCAACATCTTTTCTCTTTTTTTGGCTAATATTTTGGCCTCCTCCTTGTTTACCTGCCGCACGTTAATCAAATTTTGATAATTTTCTAACTGTTGATTTATAGCTTCATTCATTCCATCGCGCTCCAGATTGGAAATTTTAAGCGGTTGGACATCAAGACGTTTTCTTTCCGCCTTTCTTCGCTCTTCTTCGCTTCCTTTTCCTGCCGCATCCATTACCATCGCCTCAAACTCTTCCGCATTAAGTTGATCTTTTTCTAATAGTTCTTTAGCGCCGGAAAGATTTATCCCGACCGAACTTTCCACTCCATCAATAATTTGAAGTTTTTCTCTTTTGGCATCTTCCGGAGAAATCAATCGAGCCGCTACCGCTTTTTCCGATTCTTCAAATTTTCTGGTAGCTGTCCAACGATCACTGCTGGGATTATAAGACTCCTTGACATTATCTATAACGGCTTCTACTTCGTCTTTTTTAAATTTTTGCTCGGTTAATATTTTTTGTAAATTTTCATTTTCTAATAAGCGCCATCCGGTTTGCTCCTGTAATTTTGTAACTAGCTCCAGCTTTTGTCGTTTAATTTCATTATTATCCAATAGGCCCATTTCAGCAGTTTCATCCAAAGTTTCAAACATGGCGGGAATATCATCATATTTAATCATACGCTCATATTCTTTACCTAAAATATCGGCTTTTTCCGGAATAGCTTCTGATAATTCTTCACCGATTTCTCCTTTAGCGGCAAACCTATCCCTATCCGCACCTGGCTCAACTACTCTTTGAGTTTTGGACCAAATATCCTGAATTTGTTTTTCGGCTAAATCCGCATCGATCAATCCTTGATCAACTAAACTTTTAATTCCACCTTCAAGATTGCGCGCGTCCTGCTCACTATATCCCTGAACCATCTCTTCTTTTTTTCCTCCTTCTATTATTGTCAGTTTTGGTTTTTCAGCTTTTTTATCTTCTTTGGGCAGTCCCATTTCCTCGGGAGATAAAGCTCTTTCTGGATTTACCATATATTTAGTTTAATTATTGATTATTGCCCTAATTTTAGCATAATAAAACCCTTTTGTCAATTCTAATCTAAATATTTTTTCAAAATTTATTTACAAATTATATATATTTTGATATAATATTTAAAGAAAAGTAAATAATATAATAAAATGATAAACCCCGAAGCAAAACCTGATTTTAGCGCCTTAAGGGAAAAATTAAAAGATTCTGAAGAAACCAAAGCTAAAACCGATATACAAAAAGACTATAAAAAAATTGAAGGTTTAATGTACGCCTTGGAAAATCCTGCTCCTGGAATGGATCTTAAATTAAAAGACGATAAAAAAAAATTATATACTCAGCTGGATTTACCCAAAACCGCCAGCATGGAAACTGTTAAGCTTGCCTTCGGACAGGCTGTGGCGGCTGAAAAAGTAATAAATACCAGCGAAACAGCCAGAGAAGCGTTCAAACAAGCTGGGATTGAAAGCCCATATCGCATTGCCAGGGTTGCTATTGAATATAATGTTTTGGCGGATGAAGTTGGCGATCTTAAGGGGGCCCGCTTTGGAAATATGGATTTAACAGAAGAAGCTAAAACCAAAATAAAAAAATTTGAAACCATTGATAAAGAGTGGGATAAAATCACTAAGGTGATGCAAGAATTTGTCACCGTAAAACAAGCCATGGGAGAAATAAAGCGCGGTCCCGAAACCGCCTCCGCCAGAATTGAAAGAAAAAAGCGAGAGGGCAATAAACCGCCATTCCGCATCACTCCAACTAGATAAATTATCAGTATAAAAAAAGAAGGCCTTAGATTTAATGGCCTTTTTTATTAACTTGTTTTGGGATTCCCATAAAGAAATCCCTTTTCCCTTTATTTAGTATCAAGGTACAGCAGAGGTCAGGGCTCTGCATAATTTTTTGTTGCCTGCGTTTTTTCGCAAACGACCGAGAATTCAACAAAAGTTTAAGTTCAGTCGAGTCATCTTGGCTGATAATCTGGATATCGGCAATATCATAGACGGCCAAATCGGTGCCGCTCTGAAACAAAACATCCTCCGCAATCCATTTTTGCGCTACGGCACCTCGGTTGCTGCTGTACAAATCTAGTTGACTTTCAATCTTATTTCCATATCCGCGGGGAAAGGACAACATCAGCTCTACTTGTTCTATCCCATTCTTAACGCCATAAGAATAAACCAATAAATGACTGATGTACATCAGAGGATGAAAGCAGCTGAGATCGATGAAAACATCATCGCTCATCTGTACATACTCACCACTCTCAGTAAAACCGGAAGGTGCGCCACAGATTCCACTTTCCCGATAAAAGTCTACCGGAATTGGCGGAGCCTCCACTATCTGATAGTAAACAGTGCCCGCGCTATCCGTTTCCCTAGAGAGAAAATTACCTTCCTCATCACGGCGGGACAAAATTGTTCCCGCAGTTTTGCCACGAAAGACAACATTAAGCAAAATTCCCATGTTTCTCTCCTTTATCAAATTTAAAGTTCTTTCCAATACCAGATCATTACATTATTACATTAAATGCGATTATTTGTCAATGATAATTGACTTTTAGACAAAATTATGCTAGAATTAAATTAATAAATAAAATAATTAATATGGTTACTCCTGAAAAATTTCAACCCGAGGATTTAAAAGAAGAAGCCTGTGAACACGGCTATTATACTTCATGCCCTCAATGCCGGGCCAAAGCTGAAAAACCCAAGCTGGAAGTAATTGATGGAGGATTAGAAAAAAAAGAATCGGAAGACGCTCTGGAAGTCGGTTTGTTTTCAGAAGCCTCATCCACTCATCCCGAAAGAAACGAAGATACCTCTTTTGCCACTAAAGAATATTTTGGTGTTTTCGACGGCATGGGAGGAGAAAATGCCGGCAATATTGCCAGCACTATAGCAGCCGAATCTATAAAAATCGAGCTCGATAATATTTCTTCAGAGACCAGCCTCGAAGATAAAATAAGTATAATGAAACAAGCCTTTGAGGCGGCGCACCAAGCCATTAAGCAGAATGCAGAGCAGAATCCGGAATTCCACGGCATGGGCACAACGGCTACTATTGCCATACGCCATGAAGGGCCGGAAGGAAGCAAATTGATTATCGGACAAATTGGAGACAGTCGAGCATATAGAATAGATGATGGACAGGCGAAACTAGAAACTAAAGATGATAGCCTGGTGAATTATCTGGTAGAAAGCGGGGTTTTAGATAATGATCAAGACTTGGAACAAAAAATTCCTGATCAAATTAAAAATAATCCGCAAATAATAAAAACTTTTAAAAGACCTCCTGAAACTCTGGCTGATATTCGCCGAGGCGTTACTCAAGCTTTAGGTAAACTTGAAATAAATCCCACAATCACAATCTTAGATGCCAAGCCCGGCAGCCGTTTTATTATTACATCAGATGGAGTTCATGACCATCTTAGCGATAGCGAGATCGGCTTAATTGGATCAAAAAATAAAAGTCCCGAAGATATTAGCCAAGAATTAGTAGCAGGCTCTAAGCAAGTTTTTGCTGATAAAGAAAATCCTCGCCGTAAAAAAGATGACGACGATAAAACTGCCATCGTAATTGATTTCGCTAAAAAAGAATCAGAGCAAGTCTTATCTGATTTGCTTAAAGATTTGGATGCATTGTACGGAGAAGAAGGAGAAACCGTTGAACTTTCAGAAGAAGATATTGAAGAAATGGTCGGATAGATAAAGCTTATTTAAAAAAATAATTAAGGCGGTTTTATTACCGCCTTTTTATAATACTCGCCGCAATTTAGATTCAAATTTTTCCCGATATTCCACCCGTTTATCCACCTCATGAAATTTCAACATTTGATCTGAAATTATTACATCGGTATTATTTTTTTTAGCCGCGCTAAAGTAATTTTTTTCCATCTTAATCATTTGAATTTTGCGTAAATAATCCTCTAATTTGTCGCCTCCTTTTTTTGCCAATATTTTTTCCCATATTTTATTTATCATATCAGTTATTCCTCCCAGACTTACTTTTCTTTCATAAATGATCGGTTCATAATTATATAAGTTGGGCAGAGATTCTTTTATCCAGTTATTGGCCTGCATAAACTTATTATATATTCCCCTATCCAGCAGAGGAACTACGAGCGCAATCCAATATATTAGATAGATGTCATAGGGCTTTTTAGACAAATTATAAAAGTTAAGATTAGTATCAGTAGTATAAAAAGATAAACATATTTTATTGGCAATATTGTCTTTGTGCCGCCATTGTCCAATTATACCCACCAGGGTGGTTATCAAAAAACGCGTCAGCCAAATTCTGCCGGATTTAACTATAATAAAAACATCAATATCGGAAGTTGGCTTAATGTCATGAATTGCCATGGTATTACAAGCAGCGATCAGCCGCACAAAAGGAATAACCTTCAATAAATAACATATTCTTTGTAGTTTTTGCCACCGCTTAAGAGCAACGATATGATTTTTTTTTCTCCGAAAGATTAACTCTTCTCTGCCCCCAAGATAATAATATCCGTGCTTAAAATTTATTTTGTTTTTTAAATATTCGCTTTTTTCTATCTTTTTTTTAATATCTAAAATTCCAAATGCAGATTTCGTAATCTTTTTACCTTCTTGCAGATATAGCCATTTATATATTTCAGTTTCGGTTAAGGGGTAGTTAAAAATGTCAAAATAGACGACGGTTGAAAGTATCGCCCTTTCCAGCTCCACAATATTATAATTATTTTCCATATCACTATTTTACTTCAAAAGTTCAATAATTAAAACCAGGATTAAAAAAATAACCCCGTTTTGAGTTATTTTATTAAAAATTTATCTTAAAGCTTTTTTTAAATATTTGCCAGTATATCCGGTAGCAACCTTAGCAACTTCCAGCGGTGTGCCTTTGGCCACCACCCGGCCGCCTTGGTCGCCGCCTTCGGGACCAAGATCAATAATCCAATCAGAGCTTTTAATAATATCTAAATTATGCTCAATCACCAAAACAGTATTGCCGGTATCTACCAATCTGTTTAAAACGTCTAAAAGTTTTTTTACATCATCAAAATGTAATCCGGTAGTCGGCTCATCGAGAATATATAGCGTCTTTCCGGTTGCTCTTTTGGAAAGTTCGGTTGCGAGCTTAATGCGCTGTGCTTCGCCGCCGGATAATGTTGTCGCGGGCTGACCCAGCTGTAAATAACCCAGCCCCACGTCCTTCAAAATCAATAATTTCTGCTTAATCGCCGGAATGTTTCTAAAAAAGTCATAAGCTTCATTAATAGTCATCTCCAAAACCTCAGAAATATCTTTTCCCTTATAATGAATTTCCAATGTTTGCTTTTCATATCTTTTACCTTGGCATTCATCGCACTGCACATAAACATCAGGCAAAAAATGCATTTCAATTTTAACAAAACCGTCTCCCTGGCAAGCTTCGCAGCGGCCACTCTTAACATTGAAACTAAATCTTCCCACTTTATATCCCCTCATTTTAGCTTCCGGAGTTTGCGCAAATAAATCCCTAATGTGGGTAAATATTCCCGTATAGGTCGCCGGATTTGATCTTGGAGTTCTTCCAATCGGACTTTGATCAATGCGAACAACTTTATCGATATTTTCCAAGCCTTCAATACTTTGATGCGCTCCCGGTACCGCCTTGGCATGATAAAATTTTTGCGCAATAGCCCGGCCCAAAATATCGTCAATCAGCGTACTCTTACCCGAACCGGAAACTCCAGTAATGCAAACAAATTTTCCCAATGGTATTTCGGTGGTGATTTTTTTCAAATTAAATTCAGCGGCGCCAATGATTTTAATTGATTTTCCATTTCCACTTCGATATTTTTTTGGGGCAATAATCTTTTTTTTGCCGGATAAATAGTCGCCGGTCAAGGTGTTTTTAGCTGATATTATTTTTTTCGGTTGGCCGGCAAAAACCACTTCCCCGCCATATCTGCCGGCGCCCGGCCCAATATCAATTAAATAATCCGCCGCTAGCATTGTAGCTTCGTCATGTTCTACCACAATAACGGAATTGCCTAAATTTTTTAAATTTTGCAATGTTGATATTAATTTAGCAATATCCCTCTGATGAAGCCCGATAGAAGGCTCGTCTAATATATAAATTACGCCTACCAGTCCGGAGCCGATTTGCGTCGCCAATCTGATTCGCTGCGCCTCTCCTCCCGCCAAACTGCCCGCACTGCGATTCAAACCCATATAGTTTAAGCCGACATCTTTTAAAAATACTAGTCGATTTGATATTTCTTTTAAAATCTGGCTGGCTATCTTTTTTTCATTGCTGGTAAATTTAACCAGCTTTTCAGAAGTTAAATTATTAAAAAATTCAATGGCCTGATCAACCGTATATGATGATACCTCGGCAATATTTTTTGCAGCAATAGTAACAGCTAAACTTTCCGGTTTTAATCTTTTCCCTTGGCAAGCCGGAC
This sequence comes from Patescibacteria group bacterium, assembly GCA_041749335.1. Taxonomy (GTDB): domain Bacteria; phylum Patescibacteriota; class JABMPQ01; order JABMPQ01; family JABMPQ01; genus JBGTBM01. The sequence goes on along the minus strand of JBGTBM010000005.1, from coordinate 4,462 downwards.
AAATTTTAATCCGCATATATTTTTCTATTTCCGATCTGATATAATCTGAATCCGTTTCCTTATACCTGCGCTCTAAATTACTCACCACTCCTTCAAAAGAAGTATCCATTTCTTTTACCCTGCCAATTCCGGTATCATTTTTTACATTGATTAGTTCGCCTTTGTTGCCGTATAAAATAACCTCTAAAACTTCAGCGGGCAGATCTTCAACTGAAGTATGCAGCGAAAAATCATATTTATCAGCTAAAGCCATTAAAATGCGCGTATACCATGTTTGCCGGCCGGAAGCAGAGCTGGACCATGGTCTAATCGCTCCTTGCGCCAATGTCAGCTTTTTATTGGGAATCACCAGCTGCGGATCAACTTCCAGCTTTGATCCCAATCCGGTACATTCCGTACAGGCGCCATGGGGATTATTAAAAGAAAAGCTCTGCGGAGTAGGTTCAAAAATGCTGATTTCACAATGCGGACAAGCAAAAAGCAAACTATAAAGTAGCTCTTTATTATTCTCAATTAAATCAACAACTACAATATCGTTGCCTAAATCCAAAGCTGTTTCCAAAGAATCAGACAATCTGGTTCGGCTTAAATTTTTATCTACTATCAATCTATCTATCACTACCTCGATGGTATGTTTTTTATGTTTATCAATATTTAGATCCTCGGCCTCTTCGATCGAATAAATTTTTCCGTCCAAGCGCACTCGAGCAAAACCGACGTTTTTTATTTCCCGGATAGTGTGTTTATGCTCGCCTTTCTTGTCTTTGACAATTGGTGCCAATAAATTAAATTTTGTATTGAGTGGAAGCTTAAGTATTTTATTTAAAATCTGATTTTTAGTCTGCCGGACAACCTCGTGGCCGCACTGGGGGCAATGGGGTTTGCCGATCCGCGCATATAAAAGCCTTAAATAATCATATATTTCCGTAATAGTGCCCACGGTGGATCGCGGGTTTTTTGAGACGCTTTTTTGATCAATCGCGATGGCCGGTGAAAGGCCCGTGATTTGTTCTACATCTGGCTTTTCCATAATTCCTAAAAACTGCCTGGCATAAGCTGACAAGCTTTCCACATATCGGCGCTGCCCTTCGGCATAAATAGTATCAAATGCCAGCGAAGACTTTCCCGATCCGGAAAGACCGGTAATAACGACAAGCTTATCCCGAGGGATAGTAACGCTTAAATTTTTTAAATTATGAACCCGCGCTCTCTTGACTATTATCTCATCAGCCATAAAGCTATAATTAATTTTAATAATTAACTTGCATTATAGCCAAAATAATAAAAAAAGACAATCTTTTTATCTAAACAAAAAAGCAGCTAAAAGCTGCTTTTTAAATTAAACAAAAATATATTTTTATAATAATTTCATCGCGCTCCCTACGGCAACAGCAAAATTTGCAGAAATATTTTTTAAGTGCCCTTGTAGTTCTTGGCTATATGACACTCGCCCCCAAGGATTAGCTAAATAAGTATCAATGCCAAAATATTTTTTAAATAATTTGCAGTTTTCCGGATTTTTAAGCTCGCCTCCGCTTAAAATTATTTTATCCGGCTTAATCTCTTCCCTATTTTGATAATAATCTCCCAATAAAATATTAATTTCATTCTTAATTTTAGTGATTAATTTTTTATTTATAACAAAGGCGTCTTTTTTTATCTGATCGGCTTGGATAAAATCAATATTTAATTTTTGGCTCATTTCTTTGGTAATATCAAAGCCGCCGAATCTTAAACTTTTTGAAACGTTGGGAATATTATTTTTTATAATCGTCAAATCGGAAAACCTGCTGCCGACGTCAATTAAAATGGCATTTGTATTGTCAGTGCCGAATATGGAACGAATCAATGAATGATAAGTCGTATCAATCCCCAGCAATTTAAGGCCGGCTTCTCTAAAAATCATTTGGTATTTTCCAGTCAATGAGTTAGACACCGCGCTAACAAAAACTGTTTTTTGATTTTTATCTTCTGATAGTAATTGCCAATCAAGCAGGATTTTTCGGTTGGAAAATATATTTTTACTGATGCTTAAATCCAGCCATTGATCGATTTTTTCCTGAGTGTAATCCCGATTAAATGTAAAAATTTTGTTATAACTATAATATCCCGGAATTACTGCAAAGGAATCAATGGTAGAAATTTTTGCGCTGCGGATAATTTTTTTCATTGCCTCGATAACCAGCTCTCTGGATTTATTATTATTAAAAGAAAGATCAATCACCTGCTCGAAATCCAAATGGGCAAAGTTTCTTAAATGGGCTCTGCCATCCCTATTTTCTAGCTCAACCACTCTTATTCCGCTTGAACCGATATCCCACCCAAGGCACCTTTTTTTGTTAAATAATTTCATAGAGTTTTTATTTGATGATTTCCATAATAATTTCCGCAGGAAATCCTTTATTATTTAAGTAATAGGCTAATTTTTTCTTTTGAATAGCTTTAGAGTATTTATTATTTTTAAAAATATAATCAGATTTTTTTTGAGCAATTGCTTTAGCGAGTGCCAGTTCTTTCTCGTCCGAATAATTTTCCGATAGAGCCTGATCAATGATATTTTCTTCCAAACCTCGCTTTAACAACAATGATTTGCATAATAATTTTCCACATGGCCGGTATTTTATCCTTTTATCTATCCAGTCCTTGGCATATTGTTCATCATCTATATATTTTTTTTCGGATAATTCCCGGATCGCCTGATCAATATCTTCTGCAAAATAATCCTTGGTAATTAATTTTTTTCTTATTTCGGCAATAGTCCGAGGATAAATCGAAACCAATTTTATTACATATCCCTTAATTTGTAGAATTTCTTTTATACCCATATTATCTTATATTATATAATATATATATAAATATTCAAAATCGGTGGATAAATTAATTATCACAAAAATCTATAAATTTATATTGGACGTTATTTTTCCCATTAATTGCCTATCATGTTATCAAGAAGGTGATTGGATTTGTGCCAAGTGTTGGGAAAAAATCAAACTCGAGAAGATTGAAACCTGTCCTCGCTGCCAAAGTCCATCTCCTCGCAGCGCCTTCTGTAAAAATTGCCAAATTACTTCTAAAATGCAGGGCGTCATTGTCGCGGCTTCTTATGAAAATAAGCTGCTGCAAAAAGCGGTACGCTACTTCAAATACCATAATATTAAGGATTTACAACATCCTCTGGGAAAAATATTGCTAGCTCGCTTAAACTTATGGGGTATTAATGATTTAACCGATTATGTTTTAATACCAATACCGCTACACAAGAAAAAACAAAAAGCAAGAGGCTATAATCAAGCAGAACTTTTAGCCAATGCGCTTAACCTGCTTTCAAATATAAAAATTGAAAAAGATATTATCAAAAGAATAAAAAATACCTCCGCGCAGGCAAAATTAAGCCCCCTAAAACGAAGAAAGAATATTAAAAATGCCTTTAAAATTAATCCCAATATTCCCAACAATTATTTACTTGATAAAAAGGTGCTGATAATTGATGACGTCTGCACCACCAGCTCTACTTTAGAAGAGTGCGCTAAAGAAATTTCTAAGTTAAATCCTCGAGAAATTTGGGGCTTAGTTTTGGCTCGAGGCAAATAAATGGAGCTTTTTAATTGAAAAATAATAGTTGGTAAAGTATAATTAATTTAAAGTTATTAGTGCTTGTTTTTTACTTTTATCTGTTTATAATACTCTTATAAACAACCAGGAGAGGTGCGCCGAATGCCCGCCCAAGGCGGGTCTGCCTCGGGCAGAGTAAGGCATTATGTATTACGTATATATATATATTATATAGTAAAAAATTAAATAAATTTTATACCGGATATTCCAATAATCTGAAAAAGAGATTTAATCAGCATAATTCTAAAAGTCTTAAATTTACGTCCATTGGAAGACCCTGGGATTTAGTTTATTATTCTGCCTTTATTGAAAAATCAGACGCGTTGCAAGAAGAAATTTTCTTAAAATCAGGGCAAGGAAGACAAAGAAGAAAGATTTTACTGCATAATTTTTTAAAATCGAATAAATAGTTATGGAGAGGTGCGCCGAATGGTAAGGCAGCAGTTTGCTAAACTGTAACCGTTTCAAAAGCGGTTTACGGGTTCAAATCCCGTCCTCTCCGCCATATTATATTAGTGGAGAGGTGCCAGAGCGGACGAATGGAACGGTCTTGAAAACCGTCGCCCGTTTACACGGGCCGTGGGTTCGAATCCCACCCTCTCCGCCAATTTTCACTTTTTGTGAAATCGTAAGAAACAGCCTCGGCGCAAAGCGCCTCGGCATGGTATTTTTCCGCTATTTTGAAGGCATTTTTGAAATCCAAAACCAAAGTGCGGTCGGCAATGCGGAAGTTCGAACCAATCTTTTTAAGAAAATCCCGAATCCTTTCGGGATTTTCTTGTTGAGCGTATTTTTCGGCTTGGTTGGCGTCTTTTAGAAAGGCAATGGCAAGTTCGAACCGATTATTGCT
>JBGTBM010000004.1:0-57063 GCA_041749335.1 Patescibacteria group bacterium | reverse complement strand
CCCGCCGTAGCTGAAAAAGCGCAGGAGGGCAGGGCTTTTTGCGAAGCGAGACCCGCTCCCGCATCGCCATGCGGGATAAACTCCGGCGGGGCGAGCGAGCAAGCTCTTTCCCCTGAAAATTTGAAATGTCTTGATTGGTCGCAATTGCTGAACGAAGCTCGAACCTTTTTCGAACGAAACTCCGACTGATTGCTCCCGCCGTTGGCGGGACGGCAGAAACTGAACGCTCGGGCGGGCAAAAATTCCTTCCCCCCCCACCCCCTTCCTTTTTGCCCGCCTGCCGGAAACCCCCAGCAATTTTTTCGGACGGCGGGGCCGAAAGAAAAAGAATAGTTGCGCTTGCCCCGCCCTTCCCGTGCGCGTGCAACAAGGTGGAACTCCCTTGATGATTTTTGTGGACAAAAGATTTAAAATTAGTTATCATTATAGTAGAAAGAATAAACACTTTATAAAATAATCGATATATTATAATGTTAAACAATAATAAAGGGCATGTCAAATAAAATTTCTGAAAATCTAAGGAGGCTACGAAACAAAAAAGGCTATTCTCTTGAAAAGGTGGCTCGACTTGCTGATTTGTCGTTAAATACCATTGTTAAAATAGAAAACGGTGTTAATCAAAATCCAACAATAGAAACATTAACTAAAATCGCCAAAGCGTTAGAAATCGGCGTTGATGATTTTATTAAGTAATTTATTTAATTCAAAATGTGTTTAACAATACCAGCCCAAGTTATAAAGCTAGAAAGTAACCACGCCGTTATTCGAGATAGCAATGAAATTAAGAAAGTTAAAGGGCCTTTAATTTCCAATTTGAAAGTTGGCGATTGGATTTTATCCATCGGTGATTTAGCTCTTGAAAAAATATCAAAAAACGATGCCCTGGAAATCATCGAATTATTAGAAAATTCTCAAAATGTTGACATCTCAAAGTTAAGCAATAAATTCAAAAATGTTATTGAAACGTCCCGTCTTCGGGATTTAGCAAAGGACGAAATCGTTTATTTATTAAATACTCAGGGGTCAGAAAAAGAGGCTCTTTTTTCCGAAGCAAACATTATTCGTAAAACTTATCTTAAGGATTTTATTTGCATTCATGGAATAATTGAATTTTCAAATTTTTGCAAAAATGACTGCCTTTATTGTGGATTAAGAAAAGAAAATCGCATGCTACGACGTTATCGAATGAGTATAGATGAAATAATTGATACAGCAGAAAGAGCAGTACGTAAAAAGGGTTATAAACTTCTAGTACTTCAATCGGGCGAAGATTATTTTTATACAAGCGAGATGCTCTGTGAGATTATTAAAGAAATTAAAAAGAAATGCCGAGTATTCATTTTTATCAGTATAGGCGAAAGGGACTATGAATGCTATAAGAAAATGAAAGAGGCAGGGGCTTCGGGTGTGCTTTTCCGTTTTGAGACTTCCAGCCCCGAGTTATTTAAGAAATTTCATCCCCACGGGAAAAATCTTGAAAATCGTCTTGAGCATTTAAAGTTTATGAAAGAATTAGGTTATTTTATCGCCACCGGTTCTCTTGTTGGGTTACCGAGACAGACTATTGAGGATTTAGCCGACGATATTTTAATGATAAAAAAATGGGCTCATATGGTTTCCTTAGGACCTTTTATCCCTTGTGATAATACACCTCTTAGTAATTTTCCATCCGGGGGCGTTGAAATGAATCTAAAAATGATTTCTATTTTAAGATTATTGATGAAAAATACTCGTATCCCGGTAGTTACCGCTCTAGAAACTTTAGCCGGTGAAGAGGGTCGCAAAAGATCATTACAAGCTGGAGCTAATTCATTAATGTTTAATTTAACGCCAGCTGAATATAGACCTCTTTATAAAATTTATCCTGATAAGTTTTATAAAGAAGAAAACATTTGGGAAAAGTACGGTTTGTTTAAATATGAGGAAAGTTATAAAATGCTTGAGGAAAGAATGCGTGAACAATTAGACAATAAATAAATTTTATGCCCAACATCAAAGATGTTATTGACGAAAATAAAATCTGGAGAATTTTGAAAGAAACAGAATATAATTATTCTGGAGGTGTTATAGAAAAAATTCTAAATAAGGCGCTCAAGAAAAAGGGGCTAACCCTAAAAGAAGCTAGCTATTTACTCCATACAGAGAAATCAGAACTAATAGAGCGGATGTTTGCTACCTCAGCTAGAATAAAAAATGAAATTTACGGAGAACGTTTGGTGTTTTTTGCTCCATTATATATTTCGAGTTTCTGTGTTAATGATTGCGATTACTGCGGATTTCATTGTCGTAATTCCGTGCCGCGAAAGAAATTGAGTTTAGAGGAAGTTAGAGAACAAGTAAGAATTTTAGAAGATATGGGGCATAAAAGATTATTGCTTGAATTTGGCGAACATCCGATCATCAATCCTATTGATTATGTTGTTGATGTTATTAAAACAATTTACCAAACCAAGTCCGGCAAAGGCGAGATAAGACGTGTTAATGTCAACATAGCCGCCACGACCGTAGAAAATTATCGTAAATTAAAAACGGCCGGCATTGGCACTTATCAACTCTTTCAGGAAACTTATCATCAGGAAACTTATCAAAAATTACACCATGGCCCCAAAGCAAATTATGAAAGGCAGCTTTTTACTCACGATCGGGCGCTGGAGGCAGGGATAGATGATGTTGGTTTGGGAGTACTTTATGGCCTGTTCGATTATAAATTTGATACCTTAGCTCTAATATCTCATTCACAATATCTTGATAAAAAATACAATATTGGCCCACATACAATTTCAGTCCCAAGATTCCAACCGGCGCCAACGGTAGACCTGAATCTACCGCACAAAGTAAGCGAAGGGCAATTACTTAAAATTATTTCCATTCTGAGAATGGCTGTTCCCTATACTGGGATGATAATATCAACGCGAGAAAAACCGGAGATAAGAGCAAAAGCGTTCCAAATTGGCATTTCTCAAACCAGTGCGGCCTCTATGGCATCTCCCGGAGGTTACGGTAAGGAAGAAGCTTTAGAACAATTTTCCTTGCAAGATCACCGGAGTGTGGACGAAGTCGTAAAATCAATTCTCCGGCAGGGATTGTTGCCTAGTTTTTGCACTGCGTGTTATAGATTGGGCCGAACTGGTGAAACTATCATGAAATTATTAAAATCTGGAAAGATCCAAAATCTTTGTCGGCCCAATGCAATTTTAACTTTTAAAGAGTATCTAGAAGATTATGCTTCAGAACAAGTCAAAAAACTAGGACTAAAAATTATAAATCACTATCTTGAAAAAATTCCAAGCCCCAATATTAAACAGGAAACAAAAAATCGGCTCAAAAGAATAGAAAAAGGAGAAAGAGATCTTTATTTTTGATTTGATTGGTGTTAAATTAAAATAATCTCGAAATCTTACCCCCGCCACCAATTTAAGGCCCCGCCGTCCGAAAAAATTGCTGGGGGTTTCCGGCAGGCGGGCAAAAAGGAAGGGGGGGGGAAGGAATTTTTGCCCGCCCGAGCGTTCAGTTTCTGCCGTGCGAAGCGCGGAAATCAGTCGGGATTTTGTTCAAAATAGGTTCGAGCTTCGTTCAGCAATTGCGATTAGATAATATAAAACACAGGATAAAATATTACTTATATAATTTGATTTAAAAAATAAATAAGTTTTTAAAAATGGATAATAAAAACGCAAATTTAGGAAAAAAAATGAGTAAAGACGAGGCAGTCGAAAGTAGCGGCGGGAACACATCAAGGGCGGCTGCGACCGGAAAGAAAAAAAATAACTGGTGGAAGTGGCTGATCGGATGCTGCGGCGGTTTGGTGGTAGTTATTATAATTTTATCAGTAGTAGGATATTTTACGGTTGGCAAGAAAATTATTAATGAAGCAAAAAAGCTATCAGAAAACGAATCCGGATTTGATATCGAACAATTTCAAGAGGATATTTATAAAGATTTGGAAAATTCTGATGGCGAAGATAGCACGGCAGAGATTGAAGTTGAAGCACTAGCAGAGCTAAATCCGGAAGAGACGGTAAATAATTACCTAAATAGCGCACTGGGAACTTTACCGGAATCTAAACTAAACAAAGTTGAAGCTAAGAGTTATTTGGCCATGGAACTGAAAAATCAGTTTGACGATCCAAATTTTATTCAACAGACTTTGTGTATTCAGGATGGCCCCAGCGATATTAAAATCAGCAATAGAGATGTTTATGGAGAAGAGGCATATATTACCGTACAGGCGGAGTACGGAGGACAATATGAAGATAGCTGGGACTTTGCGCTTCAAATGGAAAATGATCGTTGGGTAATTTATGCTATCTATTGTTTAAAAAACTAATTATTTATTTAAAAGAATATATAAAAGGCCCGATCGCGGGCTTTTTAATTTACATATTTAATCTTTTTATCAATGGGATTATTGCTATAATACTTATACTAAAATTAATCAAAATAAATGTGTGGACGTTTTGCTTTCTATGACATTCAAAAATTTTATTCGCGTTTTAATGTAAAAAATAATTTATTAGATTTAAAGATCCATTACAGCATAGCTCCCGGCCATAACTTTCCCATTATCAAGCAGGAAAAAGGCGATAATAAAGTTGAAATAATGAAATGGGGGCTGATTCCTTTTTGGGCTAAAGATCCAAAAATTGGTTACCGCATGATCAATGCGCGCGCGGAAACATTAAGTTCTAAGCCCGCTTTCCGCAAGCCCCTAAGAACCCAGCGCTGTTTGGTACCGGCTAATGGTTTTTATGAATGGGATAGACAAAATGGCAAGATGCCTTATTTTATCAAAAGAAAAGATAATGAGCTTTTTGCCATGGCGGGAATGTATGACATTTGGAAAGATGCTGGTGGCAGGGAAATAAAAACTTTTACAATTATTACTGTCGACGCCAATAAACTAGTAGCAAAAATCCATGATCGCATGCCGGCAATATTGGAGGAAAAAAATGAAAAAAAATGGATAGATAAAAACACTAAAATATCTAAAGTACCGGAATATTTAATGCCGTATCCGGGCGAAAATATGGAAATGTATCAAGTTTCGAAAAAAGTTAATAAACCGATCAATGACGAGCCGGAATTAATTAAGCCGGAGATTGAAGGAGCATATTGAGATAAAAAAAGAAGCGGAAGTATTTCTTTCTTTCCGGCCTGGTGTGGCTTGAAAGTAGAAATCTTCCGCTCGAGTCGTTATGGTGTCCTTGGGCTGAGAGCTGCGGTCAGGTAAAGCGGTAATGGCAGTCGTTCAGTCTGCAGTTCATGGTGGGGACCTCCTTGCGTATTTGACCTCCTAGGTACAAGAGAGCGTGGATATCGGTGTGAGACCGTATGGATACGGGCGCGCTCCGAATATCCCATGATGTTCATATAATAACATATTATTAAATCTATGTCAAGGTTTTTTGAGAAAAAAGGGGGGCCGGGTATAAATAAAATATATAATTGTTGTCGTTAATTTAATTAAATGAGTAGAGATATTATAAAAAATCATATATCCAATATCGCTAAAATTTTTAGTTTTGATAAAAGAACCAGGCAAAAATTGCCGCTTTTTATATCAAAAATTTCGGCCGGGTTTCCGTCGCCGGCGGATGATTTTATAGAAAAAAAATTAGACCTTAACGAGTATCTAATAAAGAAACCGGCGGCCACATTTTTTGTTCAGGTAGAAGGGATGTCAATGATTGGAGCTGGAATTAATTCGGGAGACATCTTAATAGTAGATAGGTCGTTGGAAGCTGTCGATAATAGCATTGTAGTAGCAATGTTTGCGGGCGAATTTACCATTAAGCGCCTGAAAAAGAAAGGGAAAAGTATTTATTTAATGGCTGAAAATCCTGATTATAATAATATTACAGTAACTGCGGATGACGATTTTGAGGTATGGGGCGTAGTTACTTATGTTATTCATCGGGTGAAATAATATCTCCCCTATCATTTAAATATAATTATTAAATCTAGTTATGAAAGAAATTTATGCCTTAGTAGACTGTAATAATTTTTTTGTTTCCTGCGAGCGTGTTTTTGATCCAAAATTAAAAAATAAACCGGTGGTGGTTTTATCAAATAATGACGGCTGCGCCATTTCACGCTCCAATGAAGCAAAAGATCTAGGTATTCCAATGGGAGCCCCAATGTTTAAATATCAGAAATTGATAAAAAAATACAATATTCGATTATTTTCTACTAATTTTGTTTTATACGGCGATATGTCTAGCCGAATAATGAAAACCCTTAGCCAGTTTACTCCGGACATAGAGATATATTCGATTGATGAAGCCTTTTTGTCTTTAAGGGGAATTAAGGGTGATTTGGTAAATTATTGCCGGCATATTAAGGAAACAGTAAGAAAATGTACTGGAATTCCCATCTCAATCGGAATTGGGCCTACCAAGACTTTAGCCAAGGCGGCCAACAAACTAGCTAAAAAACATTCAAAATTTAATGGGGTATTGAATTTAACTGACAATCTTTATAGCGATGAACTGCTTAATCAGCTTGATGTGGGTGATGTGTGGGGCGTGGGGCGTAAATACGCTAAAATCTTGCGCGATAACGGAATTTATACTGCCCTGGGGCTTAAAAAGGCGCGCCAGAAATGGATAAGAGAAAAGATGACTATTATGGGAGAAAGAACGGTAAAAGAGCTTAAGGGACAATCTTGTTTACGCTTGGAACGGGTGGAACAGCCTAAAAAAAGTATCTTGTTTTCACGTTCGTTTGGAAAACCAATGAAAAATTTGCAGGATTTAAGCGAAGCGGTTTCTTATTTTACATCATCGGCTGCGGAGCAGTTACGCAAGCATAAGTTGGCAGCTAACTTGGCAATGGTTTTTGTTGCTACCAACAGGTTTAAAAAAAATGAGCCGCAATATTTTAACGGCATTAATTTTCGTTTGCCGGTAGCAACTTCTTATACCCCTGAACTAATAAATTATTCACTACAAAGTCTAAAAAAAATATATCGCAGCGGGTATCAATATAAAAAAGCCGGGGTAATGATGCTGGATTTGATCCCGGAAGATAAAGTGCAGTTAAATATGTTTTATGAAAACCCCAATCCCCAGAAAGACAGATTGATGCAAATCTATGACGAAATAAACAAAATTTGGGGCGGCGGTGCGATCAAATATGCTGCTGAAGGCATAAAGAGGCCTTGGAGGATGAGACAGCTAAGCAAATCCATGTGTTTTACCACGCATTGGGAAGAGTTGCTAAAGATTAAAATATAGATTAAAAAAACAAATTACAATTAGTATTCCGCTTGTAAAATATTTTCCATTTCTTGCCTAACGACGCTTGGGTTTTCACTTGCTTTAAATTTACTAAAATAATCATTAAAATTATCCCAGGCTTTGTCTTGGTCTCCGGCATGCCAATAATTAGTAATTTTGCAAATTAAAGTTGGAAACCAATCTTCCAAAGAATAAATATCAGATGGATTAATTGTGCTAAGATCTAATTCGCAGCGCTTTGCCTCTTTAATAAAATCTTCTTTGAAGGGTTCGTTATTTAGCGCTATATTATTTTTATTTAGCTGATAAAACTGGTTATATGAATAAGATGATGCATAGCTTGTATAAAAGTAAGAAAAACGATCGTCCATGATTGATAAATATAAGTTCCCATTTTTCACCAAAAAGCTATCTGGCGATATGGCGGTATTATTGGTGGCCATTTCTCGTACCAGCGTTAGCTTTTCTTTTTCGTCTTGATAAAATATATATTGAGTAAAACAGCAATGAGCTCCGCCTGAATATGCGGTTGCTATAATATAAGTTCCGGTATTATAATCGAAAGAAAAAATATTTGAGATTTTATATAACTTATCCGATGAATAGATTAGATTAATATCTTGGTATGCTTCGAAATATCCCTCTTCTTGTTCAGTACCTGTAATATTTTCAAGGGGATAAATTATGAATTTGGCGGAGTCGAAGCTGATGGTCTCTGTCTGGCTGGAATCATATAAATCTTTTTTCTTAATATTGGTTATGCCGGCGGATTTTAAAGTTTCATTATTATTGCTGATATCATTGGTGGATTCATCTTTTTTCTCTTCGGCTTTATTTACATCTAAGTTATTTGGGATTTCCGGTTTCGCTGCATTTTTATCAAGGGTGGCTTCATCTTGATTTATTTCTTGTGCCGGAATTAATTTTTCATCATTTTTCATCGCGCGATAAATTAGATAAGCCTCTAATGCTAAAGTCAGTAAGATAATGATGCTCATAGCCATAATTCCAGCAATTAAAAAAACTTTTTTATTTTTATTATTCATAATTTAAATTTATATATAATAAATTATAGCACATATAGAATCTTACGTTTAGTTGTGATAAACTTAATATCATGGCCAATGAGCTAAAATTTAAAATTTCCAAAACCGATATAATTAAAAAATTGACTAATTTACGCAACGAATTAGCCAGAAAAATGGGCATTGAAACTTATAAAGTTTTACAAAATGCTACCATTTTTGAAATTGCCGATAAGATGCCCCAAAACAATGAAGAATTATTAAATATTAAAGGCATTGGAGAAAAAAAACTGGCTCAATTTGGAGATTTAATTTTACAGAAGATTCACGGCGAGGTTCAAGTTAAGGGACAAATGGATTTAGATCAAATTTTTACCGTCAGTAATTTTTTAGATTACATTAATGGTATTTTAGTAAAGGACGCGGAAAGTTTCCGCATTATCGGAGAAATTTCGGGCATAAATATTCATACTTCCGGAACATATTTTTTGCTGAAAGATAAAAAAGATGTCAGTGTTTTAAATTGCTGGATCCCGCCGCATTTTTATCAAATGATAGGATTGGAGCTGGAAGACGGGATGGAAATCAAGGTGGAAGGATATCCCAATATTCATAAACCTAAGGGCCGTTTTAGCATGGTAGTGCAAAGTTTTGAACTGGCGGGCGAGGGCTCGCTGAAGAAAGCCTATGAACTATTAAAAAAGAAACTAGAATCAGAAGGTCTGTTTGCAAGAAAAAGAATATTGCCCGAAAATATTAATAAAATTGGACTAATAACATCAAGATCAGGGGCGGCGATTGATGATTTTAGGAAAAATTTGATTGATCGAGGACATCAAATAAAATTTTACGATGTGAGAGTTGAAGGTATTAAGGCCGTACCGGAAATCATTAAGGCGATAAAATATTTTAATGAAATAACTGTCGGTTTGGATGTTTTGATTATCACTAGGGGCGGAGGCAGCCTAGAGGACTTACAAGCTTTTAATAATGAGCGGGTAGGACGAGAAATTTTTGCATCTACTATTCCCACAATTTGCGCCATCGGCCATGAAAGAGATGTTCCTATAGCCAGTATGGTGGGCGATGTGTCGGTATCTACTCCCACTGCCGCTGCCGTTAGAATAAATGAGTCTTGGCAGAAGACCGAGGAATTTATTGAAGATTTTACGCAGCGATTACAGTATAAGTTTGATGAAATAATCAATGCCAGAAAAAACAGAATTAATTTTCAAGCTCAGCAATTAATAAATAATTTTGGCAAATTGCTGGCAAAATATGAAATGTACCGAGATCTGATTAGGCTAGAGTTTGAGAATATTCAAAGTAAAATATTAAAGAATCGTGAAAAAATTTCTGAAAAAAAATCCCAACTGATGAGATTGTTTGATTACAAACTGAAGCGGAATAAGGAAAAAATTAATTTGTGGAGTAAATATTTAGAAAGCAACAATCCGGCAAGGAATCTTAAATTGGGTTACAGCATCGCTTACAATAATGCCGGTAAGGTGATAAAAAGCGTCAAAAATCTTAAAATCAAGCAAGATATTAAAGTAGATTTATTTGATGGCAGTGTTAAATCTAAAATAAATAAAATAATTAAAAATTAACTATAAATAAATGCCAAAAGACAACAAAAATATTCAAAACTCAATGAAAAAATTGGAAGATATCGTTAGCTGGTTTGAATCGCAGGAAGACGTGGATGTCGAGGAAGGTCTTAAAAAAGTAAAAGTGGGTTCTACTTTAATTAGAGAAATGAAAAACCGCCTAAAAAAAGTAGAAAATGAATTTGAAGATATCAAGGCCGAAATGGAAAAAGCATAATAAAATAGATGAAAGAAAAAATCATTTTAAAAGGTCGGGAAGTGGAATATGAGATGCGCAAGAGCTATCGCGCGAGCAATTTGCGAATTTCTTTTTATCCTGATCGGGGGTTGGTGGTAACACTCCCCTGGTTAGCCGGAAAAAGCTATGCGCAAAAATTTTTACAAGCTAAGGCTGATTGGATCTTAAAAAGGGTTATTGAGAGTAAAGATTGTATTTTAATCAAAAGTAGCAAGTATGATTATCAAAAGTTAAAAGAAGCGGCGCGAGAATTTACCCGATTGAGAGTTGCCAGATTTAATCGCTTATATAATTATTCATATAATAAAATTTTTATTAGAAATCAAAAAACCAGATGGGGAAGCTGTTCAGCGCAAAAAAACCTAAATTATAATTATAAAATAATTAAACTGCCGCCAAATCTAGCTGATTATATTATTGTGCATGAGATGTGCCATCTCCAAGAGCTAAACCATTCACAAAATTTTTGGAATCTGGTAGCATATGCTATTCCGGATTATAAGGCAATTAGAAAAGAATTCAGAAAAATCCGGACTATTTGATCAGAAGGCACATTGCAAGGAGAAATTAAATGAGGGAAGAATTATTCTATCTGATAAAAATTTTAGATCAGTTAATGAGAATAATTTTATCTCTTCCGGCGATATTGCTGGCTATGCTGGAGGATGGAGACCCCTTGGAAGAAAAATAATAAAAAAATTTATTGAGAGAGAACGCTTATCTCTCTTTTTTAATATAATCAAAAACAGCCCCGCTTGAGAGAGACTGTTTTTTATCAAAGCTTATATTTTACTTAGCTGCCCAAGCGCCAGCTTCACAGACATAAAGTGTAGTTCCGGCACCGCCAGTCGTATTTGTGTATAGATTTCCAGTAGTACAAGCACCTGCAGGAGCCCCAGCGCCTGAAGTAATATTAGCCGCAGCAGAAGCAGTAAATACGGGGTCAGTTTCAGCGGTTAAGTATGTCTGTAAATCGGATATTTGTGATTCTGTTATAGTTATGCCTGTTGATTTATCCCATGCAGTAAAGACAGGATCTGTTTCAACAGTTAGATATGCCTGTAAATCGGATATCTGTGATTCTGTTACAGTAATACCTGTGGATTTATCCCAAGCTCCGAAGATAGGGTCAGTTTCAGTATAAGAAGTTAGATATCCTTCATCATTTGTCCACATGCTGTTGCTACCAGAAGCCCCTGTTAGATTACCAGCAGGAGAGACTGTAAATGGACCTACGGTAAAGTTTGATCCCGATACGTTTAAACCATTTGATGCAGTTACAAGACCAGTAACTCCCAAAGTTGTACCTACGGTGGCATTATTCGTTACCGCTAATGAGGTAAATGTTGCTGCGCCACCTTGAATATTTCCTGTAGTTTGAATCAGTCCACCCCCGGCATCAACCGAGGTAAAAGTAGCTGCACCAGCTGATAATGTACCAGTAGTGCTTAAGTTCTCATTTCCGAAAGAAATAGCACCGGTAGAATCAGTGATTGATCCAGTGTCAAGCGATAAGGTTCCATTGATTGTGGTGGTTCCAGTAGAATTTAATGTGCCGTTCACCTCTAGATTATCGTTAACAATAACATTGCTATTGTCATCTGATATACCTGCATCAGACAGGGTTAAAGTAGAGCCAATATTCACTGAATTAGAGAAGTAGCCATCTTGCCATCTAAGACTAGTTGAACCGATATTGTAAGTCGCGTCTGTGCTTGGGAGGATGTCTCCGGTAACTGATAAATTATCATTTAAAGCTAAATCACCAGTGGAATTTTCAATAGAACCCTGGATATCTGTACTCACACCGTAAGTTGAAGTATTAGTTCCATCAGTTACTTCCAGCCGGTTAGCACGTAAGGTACTGGTGTTAGTACCAAGATTACCATCATCTACCATATAATATTGATCGGTATACATAGTAGCTTCATAGGTACTTGTATTTTCGACAAAGCCGAAACTTGCGCTGTGTTGAGCGCTGCCAGTACCGGCATCTCGGATTACGACTGCACCATCTAGCCAAATTTCATTCCATGGATTGGCACTGTTGCCTAAGTATCTTTGAATGTTATTACCACCATTTGATAATAAGCTATCGCCAATATACATATAATCGCTAGTTGAATTATATACATTGCCTTGTAAATCGCTTGTTCCGGTGTTTACCAATGAATTTATGATTGCATTACCATCGTTATCAATACTCCAAGTGCTTCCGGAGGTATCAGCTATCGATACTTCAGCCCCGTTTAAAGCAATTGTGTCATCGCCGCCGCTTCCAAGATAAACATCACCTTTAAAATTGCCAATTCCCCATACTCCAAGATTCCCTTGAAGTTGGGTATTACCTTGATTTACTAATGGGCCGTTGGTTAGCATAACCATGCCGTCAAATTCAGCAGTGCCATCAACATCTAATCCGCTTTGTAACCAAGTCATACCGTCAGAAGTTAAATTTCCAGTAATATGGGTATTGTCATCTAAAGTTAAGTCATCCATGGAATTAGATACATTGCTCTGAAGATCAGTTAATCCCCATACTTCAAGATTGTCGTTAATTACCAATGATCCAGTTGAATTATATATATTTGTCTGGATATCAGCTATTCCGGCAAGAGCGAGATTGGCGTCAAAGTTTACATTGCCATCAACATCCAGAGTACCTCCAGAATAGATATTTCCGGATGTATTTGCCACAGTAAACACTCCTCCGTCTGCTGTAATGCCTCCATCTAGCGTAGCCAGGCCGGATACACTTAGAGTATCTTTAAAAGTGGCAACGCCGTTAACGGTTAGCATATCTCCGACTACTACATCATCGGTAAAATTAGCATTCGGGCCTTTAATTAAATTGCTAAAAATCAAATCAGAGCTGGAAAGATTTTCAGTGTAGACATTTTTCCATTTCTTGGATGCAGTGCCCAAGTTGTACATATTATTATTATATGGGTATAGATCGCCTTGGACCATTACGCCATCAAATAATTTAATGTCCCCGGCTCTTCGCCAGATATAACCATCCACCATCATATTGTCTCCTACGGTAAAATCAGCCGTACTATTAAATACCGTACCGCGGTAATCTGTCACTCCACCGTACTCTTGCTGTAAGTTTGAAATAATCTTTCCATTTATAACCAGGTCGTCTTGTATTACCACTTGACCGGTTTCATTGTGCAGATATCCTCTGATATCAAGATTATCAGCAAAGACCAACGATCCTTGCGGATTTAAAATGCTCCCGCCCAAAAAACTTACACTTTGCACATGCAAGCCGTCGGTGACGGTAAAAGCATTGGCACCGGGTGTGAACCCCAGAGCAACAAAAAAAGACAACGCAAAAGCAATAGTTGTCCATTTGAGAATGTTTTTCATTTTTTCTCCTTATTTAATTATTTATATTTATTTTCACTTATATAAATATATCATTGTTTGCAATATTTATTTATATATAATATTGATGCTCAATGATGCTTTAATAAGGTTAATTGAGATATGTGTGGATAAATAGTTTGTAAAAAATATTTTTGGTACATAAATATATAAAATTTATACTTTTTAAAATATATAAAATTTGCTATACTACCATTAAAATAAATAATATATTAATTATGTCCGAAGAAAAAAAATCAAAAGATCCAGATAAAAATAACCATAGAGGATTGAAAATATTTCTTTTTATTTTATTGGTGTTGTTTTTATTAATGTTGACATCCGGAATTTCCAGCTTTGGTGTATATTGGTGGCAAAAGGGAGTGAAAAATAATATTAAAAGCGATTGTGAAAAAAATGAAAATGTTTTAAAGGATAGTATTAATAATCAAAAGGCTAAATTAGATCAGTGTGAAGATGAACGAGAGGATTTAAATAAACAATTAAGTGATATTAAAAATATTGTTAGTGATTCAGAAGAAGGCTCGGAAGAAGGAGACCAAACTGCCGGTGTAAATCCTTGCGAATTTAATAAAGAAGTTGCTTTAAAAACTACAACTACTTATGGCATATTTGGGGACGATGAGTTTGACACTGTAGTTTGCGGCTATGCAGAATTAAAGGACGAGGTTGTTTTTGACGAAACTCAGACAAATATTTATTTTAATATCGCTAAATTTGTCGATGAGGAATTTAAAGACAGTTTGCAGCAAGGCATATCTGAAGGGAATACTATTAATCAACAAGAGGGGGAGATTTATAAATTTAATCTGGGATGTTATAAAAATGATGCAATTGAGGGCATTCAATATGAAGATGGAGTTGATTATATAGATAGCGCTACCCAGCAAGCAATATTGAATTCAACTGCGGAAAATCCGGTGGCTTTAATTTTATCTTTCGGCGAGCATTATGGCAGGGGCTGTGATTGCTGTAATTTAGCCCATCAAATTAAGTTATATTAAAAACAATAAAATGGAAAATATAGAAAGTTTGATAAAGCAAGGAATTTTATGGGAAGATGAATTTGTTGATACATATTTAAAGCTTATTCGGGATGAAGAATATATGGAGTTTTTTGGTGAAAAGAAAGAGGAAGCTAAAAGACTGCTTGATATAATGATTGCAGAAAGCGAAGAGCATAAAAAGTCATTGGAACAATTATTTGGGGAATTAAAATAAAAATATGGCAGATAGAAAAACCTTGATACAAATATTGCAAAGGGCAAAAAATCTAGAAAAAATGGCCGAAGAAAATGCCGCTAAAATCGTGGTAGATTTGGAAGTAAATGGTTATAAAGACGCGGTAAAAAAGATTGAGTTGGATGAAGTAAAGCATCAAAAAATAGTTGATCAATTGCTTAAAATAGTTGGCTAAAATTCTATAAAATAAATATCTGCCTAAAGCGGATATTTTTTTATGGTATAATTATTGATAGTAATAAGGGATTAGTGTTTAGTAATTAGAAAAACAATGGCAAAAATTGAGAAAAAAATTTGGCAGGAAAATAATATTATGCCGCAAGTATCAAAAATCAAAGTTGAAAACAATTTAAAAGAGTCAATTAAAAAATCAGTTGATCAAATTGGAGGATTTTCAAAATTTATTAAGGCCGGTGAGACGGTAATGTTGAAGCCGAATTTTAATACAGCCGATCCCTATCCTGCTTCTACCGATATTGATTTTTTAAAGTGCTGCGTTGAGCTTTGCTATGAAGCGGGCGCTAAAATCGTCATGACCGGGGATTCATCGACCATGAGCATTAATACCCGCAGGGTAATGGAAGATAAAGGGGTGTTTAATTTATTACAAATGAAAAATCCTCCGCGGATTTATGTGTTTGAAGAAAGAGAATGGGTAAAAAAGGAAATTCCTGAAGCAAAATATTTAAAAAGCGTGTCAGTTCCGGATATACTTGAGCGTCCGGATAAGTTAATTCTGCTCCCCTGCTGTAAAACCCATTTTCAGGCCAAATATACCGGCGCTCTTAAGCTATCGGTAGGCTTTATGAAGCCGGTGCAAAGAGTAGCGCTGCATATGCGCAATATCGAAGAAAAAATTGCTGAACTAAATTTAATAATTAAGTCCGATCTGGTTATCATGGATGCCAGAAAAATATTTATTACTGAAGGTCCGAATAAAGGCAAGATTGGAGAAGCTGATGTCATTATGGCTTCAGAAAATCGAGTTAAAATAGATATAGAGGGAATTAAGCTGATTCAGTCTTTTCCCGGTAATGATTTGGCTGGAATTGATCCCAAGGGGCTAAAACAAATAAAGCTAGCTGGAGAAATTGGCATTGATCAGGATAAAAAATAATAAATAATATAATCAAATGATAGAATCAAGAAGAGGAGTGGCCTATTTTGAAGGCGATCCCATGGTCGATAAATTTATCGAAACAATGTATCTAAGAGCGCAAGAAGAGATTATTGATATGCAAATAGATATGGATGAATTTAGGGATTTGTATGGAGAGGTGGGAGTAAAAAAAGACCAGGAATATGTTGCACAAATGGAAAAACAATTTTCTCAGGAAACGGATGCGCAGAGAGAAAGGTCCAAAAAATTAGCAACTATTTTCGAAGTAATTATCGATAATCAAATTGAGCAAAATGAATGGCTGGGCTCGGGGGCTTATACCATTAAAGCTTCAAAATATGATGACATTAGAAACGGAGTGGATACCATAGTTGAATTTGATAGAGACGAAGGTGTTTCTCATCTAGCCCTGGCAATTGATGTGACTTATAGCTCTGATGCGATTTTAAAAAAATTAAAAAAAATAAAGAGCGATATTGAAACCGGGAGATTAACTCAAATAAAATATTTTGAATCAGAAAATCTCAATTTTAGAGGTGAAATTAATAATATTCCAAAGTTGATTGTCGGAGCCGATATTGAATCGGTAAAAGAACTAATGGAACTTTTTGAAGCGAGAAATAATAAAGAATTAAAAAATCATAAAGTAAAGATTCAAACGATAGAAATGATGAGAATGCAATTGGAGGCATATCGGGATTATGCCAGCCATGTTGGCCAGAAGGGAGTTGAAAAGATTTATCAGCGCTATCTTGATATGATCAATAAAATTATGGCGCAGCAGAAAATCGAAATGATTGGCCAGTATTTTAAGGGCGATAAAGTATACCAAGCGCTTAAAAACCAGCTAAAAAGCCTTAATCAATAACATTAATATAAAATAAACGATTATATTAAAAAATGCAGTAATAATTTTGAGAAATTTGAAAATAATGCCAAATAATTTAGATACAATAATCGTAATTAATAAGCCGCTGGGGCCGACTTCCAATGATGTTTTGACTCAAATAAAAAAAGTTTTGGGTTTGAAAAAGGGAGTGGGTCATGCCGGAACGCTTGATCCGCTTGCCTCCGGAGTTTTGGTGGTAGGCATCGGCAAGGGGACAAAGAGGCTTCAAGATATTGTTAAAAAAGAAAAAGAGTATTTGGCGACCATCCGATTGGGGATGAACAGCACAACCGATGACGCAGAAGGCGAGAAAGAAAAAATAGCGGTTAAAAATATTCCTTCTTTCAAGGAGATTTCTCAAGCCTTAACCTTTTTTTTGGGAAAAATTCAACAAATTCCGCCACGCTATAGCGCAATTAAAATTAAGGGGAAAAAGGCTTACCAAATTGCGCGCGCCGGAAAAAAAATTGATTTAAAGCCAAGGCCGGTAGAAATAAAATCCATAGAAATTTTAAAATATCAGTGGCCTTATCTTGAAATAAAAGTTGTAACCGGCCCCGGAGTTTATATTCGGTCTCTCGCTAGAGATATTGGAAAGGAGTTAAAAACCGGAGGATATATTGCGGAGCTTACAAGAACCAGAGTTGGCGATTTTCACATCAAGGATGCGGTAGAAGTCAAAGATGTTAAAAATAAAATATAATATGAATGATAAATATATTGGAGTAAGAAATAAAATTTATAAAACCGGCTACGAAAAAATTATTAAAAAAATATTTTTTAAATTCGATCCGGAAAAAATTCATGATCAAATGATTTTAAAAGGAGAATCTTTCGGTAAAAGCCGATTTAAAACGAATGTATTAAAAAAATTATTTTATTACGAAAATAAAGCCTTGGAACAGGAAATATGCGGGATAAAGTTTAAAAACCCGATCGGATTAGCAGCCGGATTTGACAAGGACGCCAAGTTAACACAAATACTACCTTCTTTGGGTTTTGGTTATGAGGAAATTGGATCCATAACAGGCGAGCCATGCAAGGGCAATCCGAAGCCGAGATTATGGCGTCTTATCAATTCACAAAGCATTGCTGTTTATTATGGCTTAAATAATTTGGGATGCGAAAAAATATATAATAATTTAATTAATAAAAAATTCAATTTTCCTGTGGGTATAAGTTTAGCTAAAACCAATAGCCCCAAGACGGTGGATTTGAGCGATGGAACAGCTGATTATTTGAAAGCATATAGCAGGCTTGAATCATTGGGAGATTATATTACGATTAACATTAGCTGTCCGAATGCTTACGGCGGCCAACCTTTTACCGACAAAAAAAGCTTGGGCGAGCTGCTGCAAGCGATAACATTACATAAAAAAGAAAAGCCGATTTTTATAAAATTATCTCCCGATTTATCAAAAAATGAGCTCTTAGAAATTATTTCTTTATCGGAAAAATTTAATATTAGTGGATTTATCTGCAGCAATCTTACGAAAAAAAGGAATTTGCCTAATATTTATGACAGCGAGATTCCTGAAAAAGGCGGTTTAAGCGGAAAAATAATTGAGAATATTTCCAATGAGATGATAAAATTTATTTATAAAGAAACAGATAGTAAGTTTGTGATAATAGGATGTGGCGGGATATTTACCGCTCAAGATGCTTATAAAAAAATAAAGTTGGGTGCTTCTCTGCTGCAAATGATAACAGGTCTAATATTTAAGGGCCCCCATGTTGTAAGTGAAATAAATAGAGGCTTGGTAAAATTATTAAGGCGGGATGGTTTTAACAATATTTCTCAAGCAATTGGCATAGATAATAAATAAAAAATATATGAAAAAAAATATACTGGTGATCGGTGCTGGGGTGGGAGGGCTTTCCGCGGGCGCACTTCTCGCTAAACAGGGGCACAAAGTTACCATTATAGAAAAAAACAAGGAAGTCGGAGGCCGCGCTTCAGTGTTTAGCGAACAGGATTTTACTTTTGATATGGGGCCGAGCTGGTATTTGATGCCGGATATTTTTGAAAATTTCTATGCTGAATTTGATAAAAAACCGGAAGATTTTATGAGTTTAAAAAGGCTGGATCCGTCATATCGGATTTTTTTTGGCCGGGACGACATTATTGATGTACCTGCTTCCAAGCAAAAAATATTTGATTTATTTGAATCATTAGAGCGGGGAGGGGCGGAAAAGTTAAAACAATATTTAAAAATTTCCAAGCTCCAATATGATATCGCAAAAGAAAAATTTCTTTATGCAGATTTTAAAAAGCTAACTGATTTAATAG
Source organism: Patescibacteria group bacterium (assembly GCA_041749335.1). GTDB lineage: Bacteria > Patescibacteriota > JABMPQ01 > JABMPQ01 > JABMPQ01 > JBGTBM01. The sequence goes on along the minus strand of JBGTBM010000004.1, from coordinate 38,018 downwards.
ATCTTGATGTAATAAAAAAGGGATCTAAAATCAGAGCTTTAACCAATATTGGGAAATTTGCCCGCAAATATTTTAAAAATGAAAAGTTAATAAAGGTATTGCTTTATAACATAGTTTTTTTGGGAGGATCACCTAAAAATATTCCTGCTCTTTATTCGATTATGGCGCATGTTGACTTTGATATGGGAGTTTTTTATCCACAGGGCGGGTTTAGTAAGTTTATAGATTCGTTGGTGAGCTTAGCTCAAGACAATGGAGTGAAAATTATATTAAATAATCCGGTTAAAAAAATAAATCCGGATGAGAGAAAAATAACAACTCAAATGGGTTTATATAATTATGATGTGTTGGTTTCATCCGCCGATTATCACCACACCGAAACCGAATTATTGGATAAAAAATATCAAACTTATCCGGAAAAATATTGGCAGAAAAAAATTATTGCTCCATCAGCTTTTATCGTTTATTTGGGGCTTAATAAAAAGATAAAGCAATTATTGCACCACTCCTTGTATTTTGATTACGATTGGGAGGAACATTTTGAATCAATATTTGCCAAGAGTCCGGAATGGCCGGAATATCCCTCTTTTTATACTTGCGTACCGACGAGAACCGATAGTACTATTGCGCCTCCGGGCTGCGATATAATTTTTATTTTAGTGCCCGTAGCTCCCGGACTTAAGGATGAAGATGATTTTAGAAATAAATATTTTGATAAAATAATATCTCGTATGGAAAAACTTGTGGGAGAAAGTATTAAGGATTCAATCGTCGTAAAAAAAATATTTGCGCACCGTGATTTCATTGGAAAATACAATGCCTATAAGGGCACTTCTTTGGGTTTAACTCATACCTTGTGGCAATCGCTTAATTTTCGTCCTGCTCATCAAAGCAAAAAGGTTAAAGAATTATATTATGTCGGACAATATACTCATCCCGGCATTGGTATTCCCACCACTTTAATTTCTTCCCAAATTGTTAATAATTTAATCAAAGAAGATTATGGTAAGTAAAAAAATATTTAACATATTTAAAAAGGGCAGTAGAACTTATTTTTATTCCAGTTTGTTTTTTCCCACCGGGGTGCGAGGCGACGTTTTTCGCTTATATGGTTTTGTACGCAAGGCAGATGACTATGTTGATAGCCGGCCGACGCAAAAAAACAATTATTTTAAATTTAAAGAAAAATATTATAAAGCATTAAGCGGGAAAAAAGTGAACGACGAAGTGGTTGATTCATTTGTAGATCTTTTGAATAAAAGGAAATTTGAAAAAGAATGGATCGATAATTTTTTTAAGTCGATGGAGATGGACTTGTTTGAAAGAAAATACGAAAAATTAAGTGATACGGTCGAATATATGCACGGTTCTGCTGAAGTAATCGGCCTAATGATGTCAAAAATTATGGGACTTTCAAAAAAATCTTATAATAAGGCTAGTATGTTAGGTCGATCGATGCAATTCATTAATTTTATAAGAGATATAAATGAGGATAATGAATTAGGGCGAATATATTTTCCGCAAGAAGATTTGGAAAAATTCAAATTGAAAAATTTAAAAGAATCTACAATTTCAAAAAATAAAAACAACTTTAATAAATTTATTAAATTCCAACTGAAAAGATATAAAGGTTGGCAGAAAGAAGCTGAAAAGGGATATCAGTATATTCCTAAACGCTATCTGATTCCGATAAAAACCGCATCGGATTTATACGGCTGGACAGCAAAAAATATAGAAAAAAATCCTTTGAAAATCTTCAAAGAAAAAATAAAACCCGGGGTTCCGTATATTATGATGAAAATCAGCAACAATACCATGCGCTTAATCAAATAACTCATGTTCGCATTATTAAAATTGGGCTTCAAGGTTTCACGCATAAGATTTTGGCTGTATTTAGGCGGAACATATCTGCTGGGTTATGCGTTTGGCGTAGATAATTTGAACGAATTTATAAATATTCAATTCTTTTTCTATTTGTTTCTTTTTATGATCCCGGCCAATATATTTTTATATGGAGTCAATGATTATTATGATGCCGCAGAAGACCAAAAAAATCCGAAGAAAGGTGAATACGAACACAAATTAATCGAGCAAGAGCGAAAAGAATTATCCAAGATTATTTTATATTCCTTCGTTTTTTTTATTGCCGCCATTATGCTTAATTTTGATCTTGCTGAATTGATACTGCTAGTCGTTTTTGTATATTTGTCTTATACATATAGCGCTGAGCCGGTTAGATTTAAAGCGCGCCCGATATTGGATTTTTCTTCTAATGCTTTATATTTTATTCCCGGCCTGATCGGCTATCATCAAGCCAGCGGCCTCTTTCCTTCTTGGGATGTGATTTTGGCGCTGTTCTTTTGGACTTCAGCTATGCATCTTTTTTCTGCTGTTCCCGATATTAAATATGATAAAGATGCCGGGATAAAAACTACCGCAGTTAAATTTGGTAAAAGTCCTTCCTTATTTTTATGCTTTTTATTTTGGGTGAGTTTTGCGGGAATTCTATATTTTAAAATACCTTTATATTGGTGGATAATTTTGCTGGTTTATCCCTTGGTGCCATTAATGATTTTAATTTTTTCGGATATAAAGATTGGCAGAGTATATAAAATTTATCCATATTTAACCGGCGCGATCGGTTTTATATTTTTTATTTATACCGTATTTAAATAAATGCATTTAGACAGAATAAAAAAATTGAATACTAAGGCGATTAAAAAGGGCTCAATTATCTATTGGATGAGCCGGGATCAAAGAGTCCGGGACAATTGGGCGCTGCTTTATGCGCAGGAAAAAGCAAATGAAAATAACCAAAATATATTAGTCTGTTTTTGTTTGATTAAAAATTTTTTAGGCGCAACACTGCGGCAGTATGATTTCATGCTTGAGGGCTTGCAGCAGCTAGAGAGAGATTTAATCAATAAAAATATTGCTTTTCATCTGCTCTGGGGAGATCCGGCAGAAGAAATTCCAACATTTTTGAAGAAAAATAAAGCGGGTTTATTGGTAACTGACTTTGATCCTTTGCGAATAAAAAGAAAATGGAAAGCTGCGATGGCGAATAAAATTAACATCGCTTTTCATGAAGTGGATGCGCACAATATTGTGCCGGCTTGGGAGGCGTCGGATAAAAAAGAGTATGCTGCTTTTACCATCAGAAAAAAAATTACAAACAAATTAGATAAATTTTTAGTTGAATTCCCTCAAGTTAAAAAACAAAAATTAAAATCTAAAAAAGTTAAAAATCGTTGGGAGGATATTTTAACAAAATTAGAAATTGATCATGTGATAAAGCCTGTAGATTGGATTAAGCCGGGAGAAAAAGCAGCAAAGAAAGCGCTGAAGCTTTTTGTTGATAAGAAATTAAATAATTATTCCCGAGATCGCAATGATCCGGCCCGAGACGGCCAATCAAATTTATCGCCTTACCTTCATTTTGGCCAAATATCTGCGCAGCGGGTGGCCCTAGAAGTAAAAAAATCCAAGGCCGGCAAAAACAACAAAGATGCATTTTTGGAAGAATTAATAATCAGGCGTGAGTTGGCGGATAATTTTTGCTACTATGAAAAAAACTATGATAAATTTGCAGGGTTCCCCGAGTGGGCGCGAAAATCTTTAATAAAGCATCAGAAAGATAAGAGGCAATATCTTTATACAAAAAAACAACTGGAAAATGCCAAGAGTCATGATGAAATTTGGAACGCGGCGCAAATAGAAATGGTGAAAACTGGCAAGATGCATGGATACATGCGTATGTACTGGGCGAAGAAAATTCTTGAATGGACTAAAGATCCAATGACGGCCTTAAAAATTGCTATTTATCTAAACGACAAATATGAGTTAGACGGCCGTGATCCCAATGGCTATGCCGGGATTGCCTGGTCAATCGGCGGCGTGCATGACCGGCCTTGGGGAGAGAGAAAAATTTACGGCTACGTGAGATATATGAGCGCTGACGGATTAAAAAGAAAATTTAATATTAAAGAATATATTAAAAAGATAAATCATTAAATTAATAATTATGAAAATCATCAGCCCTGCTTTTAACCACCTTGAAAAAATTCCCGCCCAATATACCTGCGATGGCGAAAATATCAATCCCCCCTTAGAATTTATTGATGTTTCGGAAAATGCGCAAAGCCTGGTTTTAATCTGCGATGATCCGGACGCGCCATCCTGTAATTGGACGCATTGGACGGTGTGGAATATTAATCCAAAAACACCGGGCATTGCGGAAAATAGCGTTCCGTCTGATGCCATGGAAGGCGCGACTGATTTTGGTAAGCCGGGTTATGGTGGTCCCTGTCCGCCGGCGGGCGAGCATCGATATTTTTTTCGTTTATACTCCCTCGATGATGAATTATTTTTGATTGAAGACAATACCAAGCAGGATTTGTTAAATGCGATGGCAGGGCATATTATTGATCAAGCGGAATTGGTGGGGGTTTACGGTAGAAATTAAATATAAAATTTGATAAAAAAGGAGGAATTATTTAAAAATAAATATCGGATAAAATCCACCCGATTACAGAATTGGAATTATTCGAATAGTGGTTATTATTTTGTTACCATTTGTACGAAGGATCACACATGTTTGTTTGGCGATGTTAAAGACGGCAAAATGGATATGTCATGGCGGGGCAGAATTATTGAAAAATTTTGGACAGAATTAAATAATAATCATTTGGGTATAAAATTGGATGATTTTATAATTATGCCCAATCATATTCACGGAATAATTGTCTTACACGGCAATATTAAGACAATTAATAAAACGGATCATAATAATGTAGAGACAATCCGTGGCGTAGAGACAATTCATGATGTTGATCATAATAATGTCGAGAAAATTCGTGACGTAGAGACAATTCATGGCGTGGATCATAATAATGTTGAGACAATCCGTGGTGTAGAGACAATTCATGAATTGTCTCTACGGGAAAAAAATGATAAAAATATTGATAATCGCGTTATTCGTCGAAAGATGTTAATTCCAAAAATTATCGGTAGGTTTAAAATGCAAACGACAAAGGAAATAAATATTATTCAAAAAACAATTGGAAATAAATTATGGCAGTCGGGGTATTATGATCGAATTATTAGAAATGAAAATGAATTGCGTAATATTAAAAAATATATAAAAAATAATCCCAAGAAATGGGAATCGGATCTAAATTATTTATAAATATTATTAAATTATTATGCCGGAATTGCCAGAGGTGGAAACAATTAGGAGAGATTTATCAAAAAAAATAATTGGCAAAAAAATTACCAAGGTTTTTGTGAACCGCAAAAATATGATTCCGGGCATGACCGCCAAGAAATTTATCGGAAGTTTGCAAGGCGAGAGTATTAAAAAAATTGATCGGGTGGGAAAATTATTAATTTTTGATCTTAAAACTACAGATAAATTTCTGTTAATGCATATGAAAATGACGGGGCAATTGATTTATTGCGATAACGGATCATATACGGCCGGCGGACATGATTTTCCCAAAATGGGGAAACTGCCCAATAAATATTCTCACATAATTTATGAGTTTGAAGATAAATCCAAATTATTTTTCAATGATCTGCGCACTTTTGGATATGCCCGGATTGAGAATAAAAAAGGTTTAGATAAAATCTTGCGGGAATTTGGGATTGAACCGCTTAAAGATGATTTTACGGTGGAAAAATTAACAGAAATTTTCAAAGGAAGATCTACATATATTAAAAGCGTTTTAATGAACCAGAAATTAATCGCGGGAGTCGGAAATATTTACGCCGATGAAATATTGTGGGACGTGAAAATTAAGCCAACCAGAAAAGCCAAAAATATATCAAAAAGCGATATCAAAAATATTTATCAAGCCGCCAATAAAATTATTAAAAAAGCGATTGCATGGCGGGGGACCACTTTTAGTGATTATGTTGACGGTAATGGCAAAAAAGGTAATTTCACCAAGCTTTTAAAAGTATATCGGCGGGACGGAAAGAAATGCCTGCGGTGCAAAGATGTGATTATTAAAAAAATTAAAGTGGGGCAGAGGGGGACGCATTATTGTTCCAAATGCCAGAAATAGATATTAGATGACAGATTTAAGATTTGAGTTGAAAGAGGTTAATTTAAGCCTCTTTTTATTATGTAATACAAAACATATAAAGTTTAATAGAAAGTAATAAAATACAAAATAATTTCTAATATCTAATTCTCTAATTTCTAAATAATCACTAATTACTTACTATCCAAAATCTAGCCACTAACTGCTATATATGTGTGCACATTACCAAAAACCCTTGACAATATCAAAATTAATTGTTAAAATATCAAAGTTGATTCTTGTATTATTTTAAAAATGAGAAGAGTTTATTCTAGCTGAATAATTGGCTAGAGCAAGCTCTTCTCATATCGAGAAGCCCCTGTCTCGGGTAGAGGCAAATCTTTGGCGGAGCAACTAGCTCCAAGGAGTACCAAATGGAATACGGAAGCATGACATTGCAGGAAGCGGTGAGTCTGATTGAACTGCTGGGCGGCAAGGAAGCGGTAAAGAAGGTGCTGGCAGGACGGGAATTTTCTCCGGTGAAATACGGAGAACTCACTCTGGGCCGGCTGGAAGCGATCCTTAATAAAATCGGCGGCATCGAGGGAGCTAAAGCGTTTCTGCGCGGCGAACTCGAGATTAACGAGAAGAGGCACATCATCGACTGCGACGCCGTCCCCCTTCTCCCCAAAGGCTGGGAAGTAGTTGAGCACCTCAAGGGTGGCCAGTTTGAGTTGAATCTAAACCGAATCGAGCTCTATCTCGACGTTGAGCAAAAGAGCGTAGGGATCGGGGGTCACGAGCTGCGCAAGAAGCTGGAGCGCAAACTCATCCTCAATGCTAACGTGCTCGACTATTTGATTGGGCATACTTATCTCATCCCGGACGAGTGGAAAGACAAATACATCTTCTTCTGGGGGACGATCTACCGCTACTCGGACGGCCGCCTGTATGTGTGCTGTCTGTGTTGGAACGGCGGTGAGTGGTGCAGGCATTTCAGCTGGCTCGGCATTCGTTGGGATGACGATTACCCGGCCCTCCTCTGCAAGTAGTACTCAGCTCTCAGAACTTTAGATTTTTTTATCCTTAGCTCTTTGTTCTTTAATCATAATGCCCGCAGCGGTTTTTATACCATGCGGGCTTTTTTTATTTTGTATAACGTGTAAAAAAGATATAAGACATGGGTAGCAAGAGACAAAAAACTTGAAATCTAATATCTTCTATCTGTCATCTGATAACTTACAGCTACTGACTTACTAATAAGCTAATTAGCTGCCAGTTACTTACTTGCTAATTCATTATTCATTATTCTAAATACATCTAAATGAACGTAAATAAAAAAACCCCATTCGGGGCTTTAATTTTATCTATTCAAAATCGATCCTGTTTATTTTGTCTTATGCATACTCTTAATACATTTGGTGCAGGCTTTGACGCGCTTGCCATCTTTCTGCGCCCATTGCAAATTTACGTATTGTTTTCTTTTAGTAGCGATATTGGAATGGCTGCGGCTAACACTTGAAAGCGGTCCGCGGCCGCAGATTTGACACGTTCTAGACATATGATTATTATGTATTAGTAATTATTATGAAAACAACTTAACATAATAAATAAAACAAAGCAATAATTTATTTTTAGTAGTTAGTGATTAGCGTTCTTATTTTAAAATTACTATTTACTAATGACTAAAAGCTAACGACTATTCCAAAATGATTAATTTACTAGCACAAGAACCAATCCTATTTTTCGCGGCAGCGATTGCAATAATAATGGCTTTGACAGTCCACGAGTTTTCGCATGCGGCGATGGCATATTATTTGGGCGATCCGACCGCCAAAAATGAGGGCAGATTAACTTTAAACCCTTTATCTCATTTGGATTTATGGGGTACGATTTTATTATTTTTGGCCGGATTCGGCTGGGGCAAACCGGTGCCTTTCAATCCGTATAATTTGAAAAATCAGAAATGGGGACCCGCTTACGTTTCCATTGCCGGTCCGCTGTCAAATTTTTTAATGGTGATAATTTTTAGCTTGGTAATTAAATTTATCTATCCTTTATTTAATCTGAGGCCGGAAAACGCCTTGTTTCAGTTTCTATATTTTTTGGTGCTAATAAACGGTATTTTGATGATTTTTAATTTGCTTCCCATCCCGCCCCTTGATGGTTCAAAATTACTTTTTGCATTTTTACCGCGATCAATGGATAATGTTAAAATATTTTTGCAGCGATACGGATTTTTTATTTTGATCGGTTTGGTAATGTTTGGCGGATTTTTCTTCAGTAGTTTATTTGGAATAGTGATTAGAGCGATTGATTGGTTTTTATATTTATAATATTTTAAAAAATATTATTGACCGATTATAAAAATGGTGTAATAATAACTCTAAATCAAAAATAAATTGATTTAAATTTTTGTTAAAGTGGTTTAGTTTTTTTATTGCAATCATTAATTTATTAAATTTTAATTAAAATTCCGTGCCAACAATCAATCAGTTAGTTAGAAAAAAAAGAAGAAAAGCATCAAAAAAATCAAAAGCACCAGCATTGCAGAAGGGTTGGAATACGATAAAAAATAGAGGCGCCAAAGCTTCCAGAAAAGGCGGCAGTCCGTTTAAAAAAGGCGTTTGTACTAAGGTAACAACCGTAACACCCAAAAAGCCAAACTCGGCTCTTAGAAAAATTGCCAAGGTGAAGCTGACCAACGGCATGGAAGTAACGGCATATATTCCCGGCGAAGGGCATAATTTACAGGAACATTCCATCGTAATGATTAGAGGGGGAAGGGTTAAGGATCTTCCCGGAGTAAAATATCATGTGGTGCGCGGAAGATTTGATACCGGCGGAGTAGACAATCGGAAACAAGGCCGCAGTAAATATGGAGCGAAAAATATCGGAGGCGGCGGTGAAGCCGGTACAGCTTCGGCCCCGGCAGCTGAAAAAGCGAAGGATAAAAAATAATTATTTATAATATATGAGAAGATCGCGAGCAGAAAAAAAAGTATTACAACCAGATCCAAAATTCAATAATTTATTGATTTCCAGATTTATTAATCAAATTATGTTGTGTGGAAAAAAGGGCGCGGCGCAAAAAATAGTTTATAATGCCCTGGATATTGTATTTAAAAAAACCAACAAGGATCCGCTGGATGTATTTGATTCGGCTTTAAAAAATATCGCGCCGGATTTGGAAATTAAGGGTAAAAGAATCGGCGGCGCCAACTATCAGATTCCTTATGAAGTTAAGGGAGACAGAAAAAATACTTTGGCTTTCCGCTGGCTGATTGAAACCGCCAGAAAGAAAAAAGGCAAGGCAATGTCGGTTAAATTGGCCAATGAAATATTGGAAGCATCAAAAAATCAAGGCGCGGCTGTCAAGAAAAAAGAAGATACGCATAGAATGGCAGAAGCAAATAAAGCCTTCGCGCATTATGCATAAATTGCACATTATTTTTTTAAGACTATTTAAAGATGAATAACCGCAGATTAGTAAAATTATTTACAATCGTCAGCGTTTTTTTTATACCCTTTGCGGGTAATGCTAAGGATGCAAACGATATTGCTGCCGGAGGGGCAGTAGCTTTAATTATGGGAACAATATTTAGCTTTTGGTTTTTATGGATGCTATTTGTCGGATTAATGATGTTGGTAAATTTGTTGGGAATTGCGTTATGGATTTGGATGATAGTTGATGTGACAAAAAGAAATTTTGAAAAAGAAAACGATAAAATGCTATGGATTTTGGTGGTGGTGCTGGCCGGCTGGGTCGGAGCATTAATCTATTATATTACTATTAAAAGAAAAGATCCGAATAATCAAAGAAAAAATTAATAATTATAAATTAACATGCCAAGACAATTTCCACTGGAAAAAACAAGAAACATCGGAATCATTGCGCATATCGATGCCGGTAAAACTACGGTATCCGAAAGAATTTTATTTTATACCGGAAGATCGCATAAAATTGGCGAAGTGCATGAGGGCGAGGCTACGATGGATTGGATGGAACAAGAAAAAGAAAGAGGCATTACCATCACCTCTGCCGCTACTACTTGTTTTTGGCAAGATCATCGAATAAATATTATTGATACTCCCGGGCATGTTGATTTTACGGTTGAAGTGGAAAGATCATTGAGAGTATTGGATGGCGGAGTAGTGGTGTTTGATGGAGTTGCCGGAGTGGAACCGCAATCAGAAACAGTGTGGCACCAAGCCGATAAATATAAAGTTCCGCGCATCTGTTTTATTAATAAGATGGATAGGACAGGAGCTGATTTTTATAGCGCTCTTAATTCAATTCAGGAGAGGCTTTCCACCAATGCTTTTGCGGTACAATTGCCGATTGGAGCAGAAGATAAATTTGAAGGCGTAATAGACTTAATTAAACAAAAAGCCTATCGATTTAAAGGAGATATGGGAGAGATCGTTGAAGAATTTGAAATACCCGCCGATATGCAAGACAAGGCTAAAGAATATCGAGAAAAAATGATTGAAAAGGTAGTAGAACAGGAAGATGCCTTGATGGAAAAATATTTGGCCGGAGAAGAAATATCCAGTGAAGAATTAGAGCAAGCTTTAAGAAAGGGAGTAGTATCTTATGCCGTGATCCCGGTATTTTGCGGGACAGCTTTAAAAAATAAAGGCGTTCAGCCGATTTTAGACGCGGTAGTTAAATATTTACCTTCTCCCCTGGACGTGCCTCCGGTAAAAGGAATTAATCCCAAAACCAACGAAAAAGAAACTCGAGAAGAAGATGACGAAGGTCCGTTTGCCGCTCTGGCATTCAAAGTGGCTACCGATCCCTTTGTCGGAAAATTAATATTTTTTAGAGTATATTCAGGAACTTTGCAGTCCGGATCTTACGTGCTTAATGCGAATTCCGGCAAGAAAGAAAGAGTGGGCAGAATTTTAAGAATGCATGCCAATAAAAGAGAAGAAGAAAAGCAAGTTTTTTCCGGTGATATAGCGGCGGTTGTTGGATTAAAAGGAACAACTACCGGCGATACTTTATGCGATGAAGACCATCCGGTAATTTTAGAAAAGATTACATTCCCCGAACCGGTTATTTCGATAGCGATTGAACCAAAAACCAAGGCCGATCAAGAAAAAATGGCCAATGCTTTAAAGGAATTATCGGAAGAAGATCCAACCTTTAAAAGAAAAACCGATGAAGATACCGGACAAACGATAATTTCCGGTATGGGAGAATTGCATCTTGATATTATCGTAGATAGAATGAGGAGGGAATTTAAGGTTGAGGCTAACGTGGGTGAACCGCAAGTCGCTTTTAAAGAAACAGTTAAGGTTATGGCTGAGGCGGAAGGAAAATACATTAAACAATCCGGCGGTCGAGGTCAGTATGGCCACGTATATATAAAAGTTGAGCCAAGAAAAAGAGGCGAAGGATTTGAATTTGTTAATGAAATTAGGGGCGGAGTGATTCCGCAAGAATTTATTCCGGCGGTAGAAAAAGGTATTAAAGAAGCCATGGACCGAGGCGTTATCGCGGGTTATCCCGTAATAGATGTGAGAGCCACGCTATTTGATGGTTCATATCATGACGTGGATTCATCAGAAGCAGCGTTTAAGATCGCAGGATCAATGGGATTCCAAGCGGCAGTAAAAAAAGCAACGCCGATATTATTGGAACCCATGATGAAAATTGAAGTAACCACCCCAGAAGAATTTATGGGTGATGTCATTGGCGATATGAATTCTAAAAGAGCGCAAATTCAGGATATGTCAGATCGATCAAACATGAAGGTGGTGAAGGCGATGGTGCCTTTGGCGGAAATGTTTGGCTATGCAACTTCACTTCGATCTTTAACTCAAGGCCGCGCCAATTATACGATGGAATTTAACCATTATGAAGAAGTTCCCAGAAATGTTGCGGAAAAAATAATCGGCGATAATAAAAACGAATAATAAATAATTATTCATATGAATAACGAGCAATTATCACAAATCAAGGATCTAATAAAAAATAATAAAAGGGATCGGTTTGTTATTTTTGATAATCATGAGCCGGCCTTGGTGGTAATGAGTATTGATGAATATAAAAAGATTAATACGGCCGTAAAGAAAGAAAACAGCCCATTGGATTCCGATACGGTTTTGGTAGATAATATTAATCGGGCAATTGCTGAATGGAAATCAAATCAGCAAGATGATCAAATTAATGAATATGGCGAGCAGATGGAAAGAGAAAACGCCAAAGACCGAGTAGATAATTTTTATAATGGAGAAGAAAATTTGAGCTACTATTATGATATGGGTGAAGAAGATGATTAATATCCACATCTGTGGATAGAATAAATATTTTTTTATTCTGATAATTAAAAAGTATTTATTTGCTTTATTTAAGGTTAATAATGACAGGCCTTAATTAAAATTACAAAATGTATTATTATTTGTTGACATCCGGTCAAAATAAAACTATAATACGAAAGAATATTTATATAAGTAATTAATAATTATTTTTGGAGAAAAAATATGCCAGAAAAATTTGAAAGAGGCAAGCCTCACGTAAACGTTGGAACTATTGGTCATGTTGATCATGGCAAGACTACTTTAACCGCTGCAATTCTCAAGGTTATTAATGCAACTGGTAAAGGCAAAGCATCAGAAAAATCCGTGGATCAAATTGATAATGCTCCGGAAGAGAGAGAACGAGGCATTACTATTGCCACTTCTCATTGTGAATATGAGTCAGAGAAGAAACATTATGCTCATGTTGACTGTCCGGGCCATGCCGATTATATTAAAAATATGATTACCGGCGCCGCTCAAATGGATGGCGCTATTTTGGTAGTTTCTGCCGCTGATGGTCCTATGCCTCAAACCAGAGAGCATATTTTGTTAGCTGGACAAGTTGGAGTGCCTGCTATCGTTGTCTTTTTAAATAAAGTTGATCAAGTTGATGATCCAGATCTGATTGATTTGGTTGAAGAAGAAGTCAGAGAATTGCTTAAAAAATATGAATATCCCGGAGATGAAATTCCAATTATTAGAGGATCGGCTTTAAAAGCTTTAGAAAATCCTACCGGCGAAGATGGAAAACCAATATTAGATCTTTTGAATGCGCTTGATACATATATTCCTGAACCTAAAAGAGATGTAGAAAAACCATTTTTAATGCCAATTGAGGACATTTTTTCAATTGAAGGCCGTGGTACGGTAGTTACCGGAAGAATTGAGAGAGGGGCAGTGAAGCTAAATGATGAAGTTGAAATTGTGGGAATCAGTGAAACGCAAAAAACTGTGGTTACTGGAATTGAAATGTTTAATAAACAGCTAGAAGAAGGTCAAGCCGGGGATAATGCCGGAATACTTTTAAGAGGTACCAAGAAGGAAGAAGTGGAAAGAGGCCAAGTTCTGGCTAAACCAGGAAGTATAACACCTCATAGCGAATTTAAGTCTGAAGTGTATATCTTAACTAAAGAAGAAGGTGGAAGACACACAGCTTTTACCGCTGGCTATAAACCGCAGTTTTATGTAAGAACAACTGATGTTACCGGAGAAATTGTTAAACTTCCCGAGGGAACAGAAATGGTAATGCCGGGAGATACGGTTAATGTTGATGTAAAATTAGGATCAGCTGTCGCCATGGAAGAGGGAATGAAATTTGCTATTCGCGAAGGCGGCAAGACAGTAGGCGCCGGTATAGTGACTAAAATTAGCAAATAAAAGAATTACATAATTTGTAATATATATTAATTAAATTAGCACATTTATTTAATGACGAAAAAGAAAGAAGCAGTCGAGGAAAACAATATTCCCGCGCAAAGAATTAGAATCAAAATTAAGGCTTATGATCATAAGATCATTGATCAATCGGCATCACAAATTGTTGATACCGCGAAGCGTTCTGGGGCAGAAATTTCTGGTCCAGTGCCTTTGCCCACTGAAAAACATCGCGATACAGTAATTCGATCATCTTTTGTTCACAAGGATTCGAGAGAACAATATGAGATGAGAATTCACAAGAGGCTGATTGACATTATTAAGCCAACCGGCAAGACGATTGATGCTTTGACTAATCTTAATTTGCCTGCGGGAGTTGATGTAGAAATTAAAATGTAATATTGTTTTACACGCATAAATAAAATTTTATGTTTGTTAATAGCAAAACTGTAAAGTTTGTGAATGTTTGAATAGAAAGCCAGAATACGGAGGGGCTTTCTGGGCCATAAAGAAAGGCCAAAGGTCCCATTTTTTATTAATATAATTTGTTTTATAGCATTACCATGAAATTTATTGTAGGAAAAAAAGTTGGTATGTCCAGAATACTGGAAAAAGATAAAATGATTCCAGTTACTTTGGTTTCTGCTGAAAATTGTGTTGTAACTCAAATTAAGGATGAAAAGAAAGATGGGTATAATGCGATTCAAATAGGTATTGGCCGTAAAAAAAATATTAATAAACCGGAAAAGGGACATTTAAAAAAGCTGGAGAAGGAATTACAGCATATAAGTAAATTGATTGAACTTAGAGTTGATGAAGTTGAAAATTATAAAGTCGGCCAAAAAATTGAAATAAGTGATTTTGCATCAGGAGATTATATCACGGTATCAGGAATTTCTAAGGGAAAAGGTTTTACCGGAGTGGTAAAAAGGCATGGATTTAAGGGATCTCCAAAAACTCATGGGCATAGGCATGATGAAAGAGCTCCAGGATCAATTGGCTCTCGATTTCCTCAGCATACACTCAAGGGAATTAGAATGGCAGGAAGACATGGGAATAAGAAAACCAGTATAAAAAATTTGCAAATCATACAGGTAGATAAAGATAATAATTTAATTGCCATCAGCGGTGCTTTACCGGGAGCTAGAAATACACTATTAACTATTGTAGCTAAGTAAAAAAATGATAAGCTTGCCATTATACAATATTCAAGGAGAAAAGATTGGAGAAGAAAAAGTTGATCCAGAAATTTTTGGCATTGAAATTAATCCAAATTTAGTTCATCGCTATGTAGAGATTTATTTGGGTAATATTAGAAAAAATATTGCTTCTACTAAAACTAGATCAGAAGTAAGGGGCGGGGGTAGAAAGCCATGGAAGCAAAAGGGTACCGGAAGAGCGCGTGCCGGATCTATCAGATCTCCTCTATGGAAAGGCGGCGGTGTAACTTTTGGTCCAAGTACGGAAAGAAACTATACGCGTAAATTAAATAAGAAGGAAAGAAAAAAGGCATTACTAATGGTAATTTCCTCTAAATTTAGCGATAAAAAAATTGTTTTAGTCGACAAATTTGATTTTAAGGATAAAAAGACAAAAGAAGCAGCCCTGATGTTAAAAAATTTAAAAATTAAAAATAATAATGCCTTGGTTGTTATGCATAAAGTAGATGAAAATGTTGCCAGGTTATTTAGAAATATTAAAAATTTAAATCTGGAAATGGCAGCTAATTTAAATGCCTATAATGTTTTAACTAATAAATACTTGGTTTTATCAAAAGATAGTTTAGAAGTTTTAAATAAAATGCGTTCCGAATAAAATATATGTCAATATTAGATACATTCAAAAAAGGAAAGAAAGAAGGTAAATCCGAAAAAGTTAATAAAAAATCGGATGTTGTTAAAGTTGATAAAAATAAGAAGGCCAAAGAAAAAGCTAAAAAACCGGTTGCCAGGATTAATAGCAGCGCATATAGGGTGATAGTCAGCCCGACTATTTCGGAAAAGGCGACATATTTAACTGCGGAAAATAAATATGTATTTGAGGTTTTTCAGGATGCAGATAAAAAACAAATTAGGCAGGCAATTAAAGATATTTACGGAGTAGATTCGGTTAAGATTAATATTATTAATTTATCTGGTAAAAAGAGAAGATATGGGAAATATCAGGGCAGAACTAAAGATAAAAAGAAAGCAATTGTTACCCTTAAACAAGGTCAGAATATACAAGTATATGAAGGAGTTTAGTAAAAAATTATTATGTCAATAAAGAAATACAAACCAGTAACTCCATCAAGAAGGTTTATGACCGGCAGCGATTTTAGTTCTATTACTACCGACAAGCCCAATAAAAGGTTGTCTAAAAAAATTTCAAGCCATTTTGGCAGGTCTAAACAAACCGGAAGAATAACGGTAAGACATAAGGGCGGTGGCTGTAAAAGAAAATATCGTTTCGTCGATTTTAAGATAAATAAGTATAATATTCCCGCCACGATTGAAACAGTAGAATACGATCCTTATCGATCAGCTTTTATTTCATTAATCAAATTTGACGACGGAGAAAAAAAATATATAATTGCTCCAGAAGGGATAAAGGTTGGCGATAAATTAGTAATCTCACAGAAAAAAATTGATGCCTCTTTGGGTAGTAGAATGCCTCTCAGATATATACCGGCTGGAACGCAAGTGCATAATGTAGAATTAGATATTAATAAAGGCGGTCAGTTAGGGAAGTCGGCCGGCTCTTCTATCCAATTAATAGAAATCCAGGGAAATTTTGCTCATCTAAAAATGCCTTCAGGCGAAATAAGAAAAGTGTTAAAAGATTGTATGGCTAGTGTTGGAGTGGTTAGTAATGTTAATCATGAGAATGTTGTTATCGGCAAAGCGGGACGAAAAAGATGGATGGGCGTAAGGCCAGCTGTTCGAGGTAAGGCAATGAACCCTGTAGACCATCCGCATGGTGGTGGTGAAGGTAGAACGTCTATTGGTTTAGTTCATCCCAAGACTCCTTGGGGAAAGCCCGCACTGGGAGTAAAAACAAGAAAAAAGAAGAAGAAATCAAGTAATTTGATTATAAAATTCAGGAAAAAAAGGAAGAGATAATAAATTTATATAGATAAAATTGTATGTCAAGAAGTTTAAAAAAGGGACCATGGTGTGACGAAAAGCTTTTAAAGAAAGTGAATGATTCTAATCCCGGCGATAAAAAAATTATTAAAACCTGGTCAAGAAGTTCTGCTATTTTTCCCGAGATGGTAGGGTTTACTTTTGGCGTACATAACGGTAAAGAGCATGTTCCGGTATTTGTCACGGAAGATATGGTTGGCCACAAATTGGGAGAATTTTCTCCTACAAGAAAATTTGTTGTTCATGGAGGTAAAATCGCCAAGGAAGAAGCAGCAGCGGCGGCGGCGGCCAGTGCTGCGAAAACACAAGCAGCAACTGCGGAATCTGAAGCACCAGCTAAGGGGAAAGAATAATTTTATAAAATCATTATGCCAGTTAAAGTTCAATTAAAACATTTGCATATTAGTCCCAGAAAGGTACGTTTAGTAGCGGATCTTGTTAGAGGTCTAGATGTGCAAGAAGCGGAAAAATTTCTTACATTTAATTCAAAAAAGGCTTCTCAATCGGTTAGAAAATTGTTAAAGTCTGCGGTCGCTACTGCAAAAAATGATTTTTCATTTGAAGAAGAAAATTTATTTATTTCAGAAATATTGGTAAATGAGGGGGCAACGCTGAAAAGATGGATGCCAAGAGCATATGGCAGGGCCTATCCGATTTTAAAAAGGACATCACATATAATTATCACTTTGGAAGAAAAGGTAAAAAGCAAAAAAAAGTCGACAAAGAAGAGCAAGTTAAAAAATCTTGAATCTGATAAAAAGCCCAAAGAAAAAGAAGCGGTAAAAAAGATTATTAAAGATGAGCCGGTAAAAAAAGATTTTAAGGATATTAATAAGGAAAAAATTTCAGACGCAGGCAATAAAAAGGGAATATTTAAAAAAGTGTTCAGAAGAAAAAGCGGATAAATAATAAACATTTATGGGTCAAAAAGTTAGTCCAATTAGTTTTAGACTAGGTATAATAAAAACTTGGAGTTCCAAGTGGTTTTCAGATAAGAAAAAATATCGCAAGAATTTTTTAAATGATGTAAAAATTGAGAAATTTATTTTAAATAAGCTTAAAAATGCCGCAATTTCCAGGATAGAAATTGAGAGATCTCCTCAAGCGATAAAAATAAATATTTTTTCATCTAGGCCGGGAATTATTATCGGCAGAGGGGGGACTGGAATTGAAGAATTAAAAAAGGAAATAGAAAAAATAGTTAATGAAAAGATTAACATAAATATCCAGGAAGTTAAAAACCCAGAGGCAGATGCCGCTATAGTAGGTTATGTGATGGCAGAACAGCTGGAAAAAAGGATTTCTTTTAGAAGGGTGATAAAACAAGCCATTGATAGATCGATGAGTGCAGCTGGAGTAAAAGGAATCAAGGTAATGGTATCTGGCAGGCTAGATGGTTCTGAAATGTCGCGCCGGGAATGGCTTGCAGAAGGAAGTATGCCGTTGCATACGCTTAGAGCGAATATTGACTTTGCTACAGCTAGAGCTTATACCACGTACGGAGTGATCGGAATAAAAGTATGGATTTATAAAGGTGAAGTTTTTAGTAAAGATAATAAAGATAATAATCAAGGATAATATAGATATATGTTAATGCCTAAAAAAGTAAAACACCGGAAATGGCAGAAGGGGAGAAGTAAGGGAATATCTCATAAAGGGAATGAGCTATCTTTTGGTTCATTTGGCTTAAAAGCATTAGATTCAAAGTGGATTACGTCTCGACAAATTGAAGCTTCAAGAAGGGCAATGACAAGATTTGTGCAAAGGGGCGGTAAAATTTGGATAAGAATATTTCCCGACAAGCCAATTACCAAAAAAGGCTTGGAAGTTCCTATGGGTAAAGGTAAAGGATCAGTAGACCATTTTGTTTTTCCGATAAAACCAGGAAGAATTATATTTGAAATGGGCGGTGTAGATATTGAGGTTGCTCGTGAAGCAATGAGATTGGCGGCGCATAAACTGCCGGTGAAGACGAAATTTATTTATAATGAAAAATAATGAAAATTACTGATATAAGATCAAAAGATGAGAAGGAATTGCATAAATTATTAGCTCAAGAAAGAAATGAATTAAGAGAGCTTCGTTTTAAAGTTGCATCCAAGCAAATTAAAAATTTTAAAGAAATCGGAAATAGAAAGAATAATATTGCTAGAATAAAAACTATTTTAAATGAGAAAAGATTGAGCGGGAACGGCATAGGTTTAGAAAGCGCTAATAAAGTTAATGAATAAAATTATGACCCAGAATAATAATAAAAAAAAGAATATTAAGATATTGCAAGGCGTGGTTGTAAGCGATAAAGCAGACAAGACTGTAATTGTTAAAGTTGATAGAGTAAAATTTCATCCAAAATACGAAAAAAAATTCAAGGTAAGTGATAGATACAAGGCGCACGACAAAGAAAATAAATTTAAGATTGGTGATTTGGTTGAAATTAAGCAATGTCGGCCATTAAGTAAAGATAAAAGGTGGAGAGTAATAAAAATAATTACCAAATAATATGATTAGACCGGAATCAAAATTAAAAGTAGCAGACAATACCGGAGCCAAAGTAATTGAGTGTTTTAGGCTTTTGGGCGGGGGTCATCCAAGTATTGCTAGGGTCGGTGATATTTTTGTAGCATCGGTCAAAGAAGCTATCCCCGGCGGCACCGTTAAGAAAAAAGAGGTGGTAAAAGCGGTAATGGTAAGGCAAAAAAAGCCATATCAGCGCCCCGATGGCACGGTAATTAGATTTGATGAAAATGCGGCGGTGATTATTGAAGGTAAAGAACCCCGAGGAACCAGAGTATTTGGTCCGGTTATGAAAGAATTGAAAAATAAGGGTTTTAATAAAATTGTATCTTTAGCAGAAGAAGTATTATAAAATATATGAAATTTAAAAAAGGCGATAACGTACAGATAATAGCTGGAAAAGATAAAGGTAAAAAGGGAAAAATTTCTCAGGTTTTAGCGAGCGATAATAAAATTGTGGTAGAAAATGTAAATAAAATGATTAGACATATTAAGCCAAGAAGACAAGGAGAGAAAGGACAGAGAATAGAATTTTTTGCTCCCATTAATGTTTCTAACGCTATGATCGTATGCCCAAAATGTAATAAAAGTACGAGAGTCGGTATTAAAAATACCGAAGAAAAAGGCAAGAAGCAGCGAATATGTAAAAAATGCAATGAAGCTCTAAGTTAATTGAAAAATTAAAATTATATGAATCGTTTAAAAGAATATTATCTAAAAGAAGTTGTGCCAAAAATGAAAAAAGATCTGAATCTTTCTAATGATTTTGAAGTGCCAAAAATAAAGAAGGTTGTAATCAATGTCGGTACCGGGCAGGCCCTTAAAGATAAAAAATTATTAGATTATATGATAAATACCGTGGTAAAAGTTAGCGGCCAATATCCAATAAAAACCTATTCTAAAAAGGCTATTTCGGGTTTTGGTATACGAGATGGACAGGTTGTCGGTTTAAAAGTAACATTAAGAAAGGATAGAATGTATCAATTTTTGGATAAGCTAATAAATGTTACTCTTCCCAGAATAAGAGATTTTAGAGGCCTATCAGTTAAAAGCGTAGATGACGGCGGAAATTATTCTATTGGTTTGAAGGAGCAGATTGTTTTTCCAGAAATTAAGGCAGATGAAGTGGATCATATTCATGGATTAGAAATTACCATAAACACTAATGCTACCAATAAGGAAATGGCATTAAAGATGTTAAAATTATTAGGATTTCCTTTTAAAGCAAAATAATGGCAAAAAAATCATTAATAGCAAAGGCGAATAAGACTCCCAAATATTCAACACGCATCATAAGAAGGTGTGAGCTTTGTGGACGCAAACATGGATATATGAGAAAATATGGAGTTTGTAGAATATGTTTTAGGGAATTAGCAAATAAGGGGAAAATACCGGGAGTGAAAAAAGCCAGCTGGTAATTTAAATAATTATAAAAATATTATTATGACAGATCCAATCGCAGATATGTTAACAAGAATAAGAAATGCTCAAAGCATAAATCATGCAGAAGTTTTAGTGCCCTATTCAAAAGTTAAATTTGAATTAGGTGGTATTTTACAAAAAGAGGGCTTTGTTAAAAATATTGAATTAATTGGCAAGGCGCCGCAAAAAAATATTAAAATTGCTTTAAAATATAAAAATAGTCAGCCGGTGATAAAGTTTATTAAAAGAATTAGCAAGCCGGGCAAAAGGGTTTATAGAAGCAAAGATGATTTGCCATGGGTAATGCAGAATACCGGAATAGCAATAATATCAACTTCGCAAGGTTTGATAACCAACAAAGAAGCCAGAAAAAAGGAAATTGGCGGTGAAGTAGTTTGTGAAATTTGGTAAATAATTAAATATAATGTCGAGAATAGGAAGACAACAAATAAATATACCGGCGGAAGTTGAAGTCAAAATTGATGACGGGAAAATTATATGCAAAGGCCCCAAGGGAACATTGGATTTTGTATTTGATAAAAGAGTTAAAATTGAAATAAAGGATAAATTAATCAATTTATCTATTCCTACAGAAAGCAACTCGATCGAATTGTCTGCAATATGGGGAACGACTAGGGCATTAATTAACAATATGATAAAGGGAGTTAAGGAAGGATTTGAGAAGAAATTAGAAATAAATGGTGTTGGTTACAATGCTCAATCGGCAGGAAAAAAGTTAACGCTCAATCTGGGATTTTCTCATCCGGTTGAAGTTGAAATTCCTGGAAATATAGAAGTAAAAGTGGAAAAAAACGTTATTACTATAGCGGGTATTAATAAACAAGAAGTAGGCCAATTTGCCGCAAGAATTAGAGAATATAAAAAACCGGAGCCTTACAAGGGTAAGGGTATAAAATACATCGATGAACATATTAGAAAAAAGGCAGGAAAGAAAGTAGTTGGTTCTGAGGGGGGCGGTGAATAATAAAAAATATGAAAAACGTTAAATCTAACCAAAGAAAAAGAAGACATAGCAGGATAAGAGTGAAAATTTCTGGAACTATAACTAGACCAAGACTTGCTATATTTAAAAGCAATCGCCATATTAATGCGCAGCTAATTAATGATGAGAAGGGCGTAACAATAGCTTCAGTTTCTGATATTCATATAAAGAAAGGCAAAGATCTGACTAAAAATGTTAATATTGAAGAAGCGGAAATGGTAGGTAAAGAAATAGCAGCCAAGGCATTAAATTTAAAAATAGAAGATGTTGTTTTTGATCGAGGAGGATTTAAATATCATGGACTGATTAAAGCAGTAGCGGAAGGCGCCAGAAAAGGCGGTTTAAAATTTTAAAATAATTCATGAAAAAATTTAACAAAAAAGAAAAAAGTGAATTTGATCAAAAAATAATTGATATTGCGCGTGTAGTTAGGATTGTAGCCGGAGGCAGAAGGTTTAGATTTAGAGCAACAGTTGCCATCGGGGATAAAAGGGGCCGAGTAGGAGTAGCGATTGGTAAGGCATCTGACGTTTCCAGCGCGGTATCTAAGGCGGTAACTCAAGCTAAGAAAAACATGATCACGGTTCCTATAACCAATGGGACTATTCCTCATGAGGTTTTAGTTAAGCTTGGAGCGGCTAAAATATTTTTAAAACCTGCTCGTCCCGGTACCGGTATTATTGCCGGTGGAGCCGTTAGATCCGTGATTGAATTGGCTGGCATTAAAGATATTGTTAGCAAAATGCAGGGATCTTCTAATAAAACCAATAATGTTCAAGCTACTATTAGTGCATTGAAAAATTTAAGAACTACCGAGGTGATATTGTTAGAAAAAGATAAGTCGTCAAAGAACAAAGATAAGAAAGAAATAAAATCTGAAAATGGAGTTCGGGAAGAAAAAAATGTTAAAAAATAAATTATGTCCGATAAAGCATTAAAGGAAAAAAGAGTTTTATTTATTGTGGCATATAATGATTATCAAGATTTTGAGTATCGCAATGTTAAAAATATTATTAAGGTAAGCGGAGCAAAAGTGGAAGTATGCAGTTCATCCTTAGGTACGGCGCGCGGAAAATATGGGGGAGAGATTAAAATAGATTTATTGATTAATAATATAAGAGCTTCAGAATTTGACGCAGTGGTATTTATTGGCGGGCCGGGAGCAGTTGAATATCTAAACAGCTCAGACGCTTATGCAATATGCCGCCAAGCCATCGAAGCCAATAAATTATTATGCGCGATCTGCATGGCTCCCCAAATATTAGCGAAAGCCGGTGTATTAAAAAATAAAAAAGCCACAGTCTATGTTTCTGAAACTGATAAAGGCGGCAGAGAAGTTTTTGAGCAAGAAGAAGTAATTTATATTGAGCAAGATGTTGTTGTTGATGGCGGAATAATTACTGCCAGGGGCGTAGAAGCTTCTGAGGATTTTGGGAAAGCCATCGTTAATGAATTAAACAAGAATTAATATTTTATTATAAGAAAATGAAATTACACCAATTAAAACCAGCAGCAGGAGCAAAAAAAAGGAAAAAGAGAGTGGGCCGAGGTTATGGGTCGGGCTTAGGGACTTATTCAGGCCGTGGCATGAAAGGACAAAAATCACGCACAGGATCGAGTTTTTATCCTGGTTTTGAAGGCGGTAAAACCCCATTAGTAAGATTAATTCCCAAAAAAAAGGGGTTCAAGGGCATAAAAAATAAAATACAAGAAATCTCCATATTTGTTTTAAATAAAAATTTTAAGGACGGCGACACAATTAATAAAAAAGAATTAAAAAAGGCCGGAATTATAAAAACCGAAAAATTTCCCGTAAAACTTATTAATACCGGAGATACAAAAAAGAAATTTAATATAAAGATTGATAGAGCAACAAAAGGAGCGATTAAAAAAATTAAAAATTTAGGCGGAGAAATAAGTTTGACTGAAGTTCTTGAAAAAGAAAAAAATAAGAATGAAAAAAGAAAAACAAATTGAAATAGACTGGCAGGCCATCAAGGAAACAAAAGACAGGCTTGCGATTAGCATTAAAGAAGCTGAATTAAATTACGCTGTTATTACTGAATCTTTGATAATGGCACAGAAATTAAATAATCAAATTGATTTTTTTGAAGAACAATATGGAATACCGAATAAGGAAATTAGCCAAAAGCTCTTTATACAAATGAAAAACGAAAGAAACGGAATGTATCAGCAACTATATGTTATTTTTGATAAAATCAGCAACGATGAAATGATCGGATATATTAAAAAATCATTAGATGCTAGAATCGCGGAATATAAGATTTTTATTCAAGATATAGCAACAAGTTCAAATGAGTATGTACTTAAAATGCTGGATCTAAGAGATGAAATAAAATATCTTTATGATGAGATGGATATTTGGACAGGCAGATGGTCCAAGCGGGAAGATCGAATAGAAACTTGTGATATTACTGATAAATTTTGTCAAGAAATCGGCGGACTTGATGTAATATTCCGCAAATATATTATAGAAAACGATGAAAGGTTTAAATTTATTAATCAGGAGGCTCAAAAGAGATTGATAAAAAAACCTGACGGCAGCAAAAGATTTGATTTTTGGTGGTGGTTTATTTTGGAATAATAAATAAGAATTTTATGTTAGAGAAAATAAAGCAAATATTTAAAATTAAAGATCTTAGAAAAAAAATATTCTATGTATTGATAATGTTGGTTATTTTCCGTTTGGCGGCGCATATTCCGGTTCCGGGCGTAGATGTTACCATACTGAAGAAATTTTTTGAAAATAACCAAATTTTTGGACTTTTGAATATGTTTACCGGTGGCGCTATGGACAATTTTTCAGTGGTAGCATTGGGCGTAGGTCCATATATTACCGCCTCCATTATTATGCAGCTTTTAACTATGGTTGTTCCGGCTTTAGAAAAATTGAAGAGTGAAGAGGGAGAGGCTGGGCGACAAAAAATTAATCAAATTACCAGATATTTAACCGTACCTTTAGCGGCGCTACAAGCCTATGCAATGATCACTTTATTGCAAAGATCCGGTCAGCAGATTATAGGCGATATCTCAATCTTTAACTTAATTACAACCTTATTGGTGATGACTGCCGGTACGGTATTTTTGATGTGGATTGGAGAGCTAATAACAGAAAATGGGATTGGGAATGGAATTTCTTTAATAATTTTTGCCGGAATAGTTAGCGCTATACCGCAAGCAATCCAGCAAACAATAGTAAGCTTTGATTCATCCAAATTATTTGATTTAATAATTTTTGCGGTAATCGCTGTTGTGGTCGTGGCTGGAATTGTATTTATTACCGAAGGCCAGCGTAATATTCCAGTTTCTTTTGCGCGGCAAGTGCGAGGTACTAAAATGTATGGAGGAAGCGCTTCACATATCCCCCTAAAAGTTAATCAGGCCGGAGTAATACCGATTATATTTGCTATGTCAATAATGATATTCCCGGGAATGGTGGCAAATTTCTTTGTTAATTCTCAGAATGAAACGATTGCCAAGGCAGCGCAAGGAGTCACATCTTTATTTGATAATCAGTTTTTTTACGGAGTACTATATTTTATTTTAGTGGTTCTTTTCACATATTTTTATACCGCGGTTACTTTTGATCCAAAGCAAATTTCAGAAAATATCCAAAAACAAGGAGGATTTATTCCAGGAATTCGGCCGGGGCGAAATACTTCTGAATATTTGCATAGAATTTTAAATCGAATTACTTTAACCGGAGCATTATTTCTAGGTTTAGTGGCGGTATTGCCGTTTATCATGAAGGTCATAACAGATATTCCATCTTTGGTTATTGGAGGAACAGGAATATTGATTGTGGTGTCTGTTGTTATTGAAACCGTAAAACAAATTGAGTCGCAAGTTGTCATGCGGGATTACGACAGTTTTTATTAATAAATAAATAAGTGGCTAAGGAAAATAAAAATCCATTAACCATATTATTGATTGGACCATCGGGTTCAGGAAAAGGAACACAAGCCAGGCTGTTGATTGAACGCCTGGGTTTTGAATGTATTGAAATGGGCAAAATATTGAGAGAAGAGGCAAAAAAAGATACAGACATAGGAAGATTTATTTATAAAACCATTATGGTTGAAGGAAAACTGTTGCCGGATGATATTGCCAGCAAATTGTTAACAAAAAAAATATATCAATTGGACTCTAGGCAAAAATTAATCATTGACGGTTATCCCAGAACCCTGAATCAAGTTAAGGACCTTGATAAAATCTTCAATGATTTGAATAGAAAAAATATTATGGTGTTTAATATTGATGTGCCTGAAAAAATTACTATCGATAGATTAAGTAAAAGATTAGTTTGCAGTACATGTAAGAATAATTATAAGGAAAATGGATTAAAAGAAGGAGGTAAATGTCCGAAATGCTCAGGCAAATTGATTAAGCGGGCAGACGATGCTCCGGAGAAAGTTAAAGAAAGATTAGAATGGGCGCATAAAAAAGTGGTTCCGGTAGCTAAAGAATATCGATCACGTAATGTATTATATGACATAGACGGCAATCAGGATTTAGAGAAGGTTTATGAAGATATTATGGAGAACATAGCTTTATATGTATAAAACCAGTAAAAACTTTATCGGAATAATTAATTAAAAGTCATTTTCATGACTTTTTTTAAACATGATAACTTATAAAACAAAAGAAGAAATAAAATTATTAAAGGAGGGCGGCAAAATATTGGCCGATATTATTAAGGATTTATCAAAAAATATAAAACCCGGAATAAATGCCTCTGAACTTGATTTGATGGCTGGAATATTAGCCAAAAAAAACAACGCCATTCCATCTTTCAAGGGCTATAACGGATTTCCGGCTAATTTATGCGTGTCAATCAATAATGAGGTTGTACATGGATTCCCATTTGATAAAATATTAAGAGAAGGAGACATAGTCGGTTTGGATTTTGGCTTGAAATATAGGGGATTATTTACGGATCATGCAGTTACCGTTGGTGTAGGGAAAATATCTCAATCAGCAAAAAAACTAATTAAAATCACCAGGAACGCGCTAAACGTTGGCATTAAAAGCATTTATCCGGGATTGCGGATTGGAGTAATATCTGAAGCGATACAAAAGTATGTTGAATCTCAAGGCTATTCGGTTGTCAGGGATTTAACCGGTCATGGGGTTGGCTATAAAGTGCATGAAGATCCGCAAATACCTAATTTTGGAAAGGGAAATGGCGGTCCCATTATGAAAGAGGGAATGGTTTTGGCGATTGAACCGATGGTCAATATTGGTAGTTATCGAGTGAAACTGGCGAAGGATGGTTGGACCTTTTTAACTCAAGATAATTCGCTTTCTGCTCATTTCGAGCATACGGTGGTTGTTACCAAAAATGGATTTGAAATATTAACAAAATAAATGCCAAGAATACTTGCACTTGACTATGGGAAAAAAAGAATCGGCGTGGCGATTTCAGATCATTCCAATAAAATAGCTCTGGGCTTTAAGGTAATTTTTAATAAGTCTGTGGATGATAGTATTTTTGAAATTGAAAAACTTGTTGATGAGAATGATATTAAATCAATAATAATAGGCATTCCCCTCGGACTTAAAAACGTTATTACTAGCCAAACTGCTGAAACTTTAGAATTTTTAGAAAATCTTAAAAAAAGCATTAAAATTAATATTGAAAAAGTTGATGAACGCTATTCATCAAAATTAGCGGATACATTTATTAAAAACAAAAAAAATAGTAAGATTGGACATAGAGATATTGTATCCGCGCAAATAATACTGCAGGACTATTTAGATAAAGTTAATAATCACTAGTATGGAAAACATTAAATTATCTGTTATTGTGCCAACTTATAATGAAGAAAAAAGAATTGAGCGCACATTAAATAAAATTAAAGAATTTATCCTAAAGCAGAATTACCGATCTGAAATAATTGTCTGTGATGATGGATCTAGGGATAAAACAGAAGAAATAGTTAGAAAGATGGAGGGTGAAATTGATCAGGAAGCTAATTATGATTTAGCTAAACTTTCATTTGAAAAAAGAAAAGCGCGTTTTGGCAAGGGCGATGCAGTTAATAGGGGAATGGAACTGGCGCAGGGCGATACAATTCTTTTTATGGATGCCGATAGCTCTACTGATATAAGAGAATTTGATAAATTAGCTCCATATTTTGAAAAGGGTTATGACGTTGTGATCGGTTCCAGGTATACCGATAAACCTCTAGTGCCAAGCAATAAATTTTGGCCTGGATTTTGGAAACGTGTAAAAAGCGTTTTTGAGGTATTGTTTACCGGGCAGACAAAGTTAAGCCAGGTAAAGAAAAAACAACCATGGATAAGAAGACTGATGGCTCGCGGAGGAAACCTGTTGCTATATATAGTTTTAGGATTGGATTATAACGATACCAGATGTGGTTTTAAAGCTTACTCCAAAAAAGCAGCCAAAAAGGTTTATCCTCTGCAAAGATTGGACGGATTTGGCTTTGACGACGAACTCTTACTAATTTCTCAAAAATTAGGTTTTAAAATAATTGAAGTCCCGGTTGACTGGTATGATGAAGATCAAGGTTCAAAGGTTAACCCGCTCAAGGATACTTTTAAATCTTTTAAAGAATTAATAAAGATTCGCATAAATTATATCAGGGGAAAATACAAAGAATAGAAAAATTTGACTTATTAAGATTTATATGATATACTATTAGCAATATGAAAAGATAGAAATTATTATGAATTTTTTTAATGCTGTAAAAAAATATTGGTATATAATCGCATCAGCCGTAGTAATAGTAACTATAGCCAGTTTTATTGTTAGCATTATCCAAACGCCTGAATATCAATCTACTGTTCAACTTTTGGTGATTCAAAAACAAAAAGATAATGCTGATGCTTACACAGCGACGCGTTCGGCAGAAACGGTTGCGGGCATATTATCAAAGGTAATATATACCAGCACTTTTTTTGACCAGGTAATGTCTTCTGGTTTTGAAATTGATAAAAATACATATAGCAAAGATTTAGAGGAGAGGAAGAAAGAATGGGAAAAAGCAGTAGATGCTCGGGTGGTTGGCGATACCGGAACCTTGCAGATTGATGTTTATGATAAAAATAGAAACCAAGCCGAACAATTAGCTTACGCAATAGCTTATGTAGTAATTAATAATGGCAAGCAATATCATGGGGCTGAATCTCAAATTGAAACCAAATTAATTGACGCTCCGATTACAACTGATAAGATTGCGCGGCCCAATATTGCACTAAATATTTTTGCCGGCTTTATTTTAGGATTAATGACCTCGTTAGCGATAATATTTTTATTAAGCGAAAGGAAACCAAGGGAAAAATACACCGCCGGAATGAAAGTAAAAACCATGCCAAAGATTGAAAATAAAAAAGATAAAAAATTGGAAAAGAGTTCTCATTCCATAATAAAAAAATTAGAAAAAAGAATAGAACCACAAAAAACTTCGGTTAGTAAGGTTAAGGAAAGAATTGCCTCCGAGCTAAAGGAATATAAAAAAAATGTGGAGCAACCCATCGCTTCTCCAATAAATATTAGAATTGAACCCAAAGAAATAAAACAGATTCCCAAAAAAGAAGTTAAAAGCAGATTAGCATCTGGTATGGATAGTTTGGGTATTTCTAAAATAGAGTTGCAGGACGAACGGGTGCCGTCGGAAAATAATATCATCTATTCTTCGGAAGATATTCAGGAGAATTATAAAAAGATTGAGGAAGATAAATATTCACCTGACAAGGTTGAAAGGTGGATCAAAACCGGGAAATTTGAATAATATATTACAAAAAAACATCAACGATACGGAGTGATGTTTTTTTAATTAATAAACTAGATATTTATTTTTAATAACTCTGCTAATTTATCCCAATTAAACTCTTTAATTGCTCTTTGGCGTCCGTTCTCACCCAATTTTTTAGCAATATGCGGATTTTCAAGCAATAAAATAATGGCCTTAGCTATTTCATCGGGGTTGGTGGAGTCAACAATTATGCCGGTCTGTTCAGAAACGGCTTCAGCGACTCCGCCGCCTTTACCCGCGATAACGGGTTTTTCACAGGCGGCCGCTTCTAAATAAACTATCCCAAAACCTTCAACATCCTGTGACTTTTCTAAAGTTCGTGATGGCATAGAAAAAATATCACAGGCTTGATAGTAATCTAAAATATTATTATTATCAGGTGCGCCGGCAAAAATTACATAATTGGATAAATTATTTATTTTAACTAAATTTCTTAAATATTCTCGGTCGGGACCATCTCCAACAATTAAATATTTTGTTTTAGGAAATTTTATCAATATGTTTGATAAAGACTTTATCACCATATCTTGGCCTTTTCTTTTAACCAATCTTCCTAAACTTAAAATAATATTATAATCGGTTAAATCTGTTTTCAAAAGATTAGAAATGTGTTGTTTGGCCAGTAAATTATCTTTTGGTGTAAAGCGCTGTGTATCTACACCGGGATAAATTTTGATAATTATCTTCTCTTTAACCCTATTTTCTATTAGAATATTTTTCAAATAATCCGAGATGGTATAAATTTTATCGGCTTGATCCAGGATTTTATGCATATACTTTCTTTTTAAATCAGAAGAATTTTTCAATTCGGTAATCTCGGTGCCATAAGTAAAAATATGATAGGGGATGCCGGTTAAGCGATGAAGCAGATAGCAGGTGAGCGCCGGTAAGAAAAAATGTCCTGCAATTAGCAGTTCAATATTGTTTTGGTTAATAATTCTTCTGGCTTTCAAGAGCAGATCAAGTGAAGATAATTTAATATAACGCAAGGGGCTTTTAAAACTTTTCCGATATATTTTAAAATTTTGTTTATTGTCAAAAGATAATGAATTGGTATTTTTGTCAGTTAAAATAAAGATTTTTTCATGAGGCAATCTTTTGGCGAAATTAAAAATATAATTTTGTATTCCACCGTGATCAGGAGGAAAAAAGCTGGAAATTATTAATGTATTTTTCATAATTATATTTATGTTTAAATATTATCTTGATTTGAAACATTTTAAAAGGGGGATTTATTAAAATATTAAAAAGCATAAAAAGGGATAATTCTATTACAGAAATTTGAATAAATAATAAAAACCCTTGACATAAAAGTAATAATATGATACTATGCTGCGATATGCTAGAAATGATTATTTATGTAAAAGAGCATGTTCCTTAAAAAGATGTGCTAAAACTTCTCAAAGTAAATTGGGTAGAAAAGATTGTACTTAGTTTACTTTGAGAAGTTAAATTAAAAAACCCAAGCTTCCCCTACTAGGGGACCCCGCAAGGCGGGGGTGGAGGATTCCATGAAATTCTGGACGAAGTTCGTTGTGTTTTCCGTCATGATGGTGTTGGTTTCGGATGCGGCGGCGCAGAATTCGGCCGTGGGATACGGTGAGCTGCGCTACGACTTCAATGGCCAGAAGAGCCCCTCGGCTCCGGCAGCCACGAACTACTCGGAACTGGCAGCGTGTGTGGCCGGCTACACTGCCGGCGCGGATGTCTGTCTCGAAGGCCGGTGGCAGTTCGCAAAGAGCTTGCCGGTTTCCATCGGCGGCAGGTTCCAGTACCAGTATCAGACCTGGACCGACAGGGACGAGTATCTACTCGGTCCCACCCTTCAGCTCAAGTTGGGTAAGGCAGTGGACGTGACGTTCCGGCTGGATCTACTGGTAGACCTGCAGGATGGAGACATGGGCATCGTTCATCCCTATCTGCTGCTGCACAAACAGTGGCAAGGGAAGAACACGTACCAGTTGAACATCCAGCTGCACTACCAGTGGCTGGGCAAGGACCGTTATGACCTCGCTGACGGCTACTACGATGCAGCCGAGCATCAGGTGATGGGGGAGGTTGATGTGGCTTGGCATCCCGCCGGGTTCAAGTGGATTTTTCCCTTGGCCTACCTTGGCGGTGCCGGATACTTCAACTCCTCGGAGACCCACACAAACGTTGGAGTGTTTCCCGCCAGTGAGAAACGAGGGATGCTGTACATGGGACTGGGAGCGCGAGGAGAGATTGGCATGGGTAAGCAGGCGGTGCTTTGGTATCAGGCGCGAGTCGGATATCAACATCACTTTGGTGACCATCATCTCGGCTCACCCCACGGCGTGGCCTTCCTCGGATCGTTGGGCGTCTACATCAAGCACGCCTCTTCCAAGTAGCACATCACATTCGCACCTTCCTACTTAACCCGCTCGGTACGTTCTGTATTGAGTGGGTTTTTCTTTTATATAGGGATTAGCGCATTAGTAAGTTAGTCAATAGTGAAATTATATATTGAACATTATAAGTGCGAAAATACAAAATATAGTGTAGGAAGTAATTTTATTGAAAGTTAGGATAATTTAGTATTAAGTATTTCGTATTTGGAATTAAAAAAAATAAATTATAAAGCATAAAGAATGAAGTAAGAAATATGAAAATATAAATAGATTCCTAATAGCTAAGCAACTAATGACTAAAGACTAAATTCTAAATAAAATGTTAATTAAATATTTACCAAATAATATTATTAATAAGCCTAAAAATAGTAGTTAGTTACAATAAATTGACAAAAAGCCTTGACAATAAGTTGATAGTATGATACACTGCTATGATTTGAAAATGATTATATTTTCATATCTAGAACTTTGAAAATGTGAGGTAGCTTCTCAAAGCAAATTGGACAAAAAATATTTTTTTCCAGCTTGTTTTGAGAAGCAAACAAGGTGTTTTTAACCCCAACCAAGACCGCAGAAAGGAAATGAGAAATGAATCGAAGAAACATCATCAGTATCGTGGTGGTTATCGCTCTCGTAGCGGGAGCCATCTACCTGGGTCGCAGCTGCGACGGCAACTGCAGTGGAGCCAAGTCCAAGGTCAAGCCGGACGTCGACAAGCTTCAGAAGCAGGTCTCCGATCTCAAGCAGCAGGTGAACACGCTCCAGGGCATCGTCGACGGCTACGCCGACTGTCTGGAGAAGATCTGCAAGAAGCCGACTCCTCCCACGCGGCGGCATTCCTACAAGAAGCCGCCCGCCCCTCCCAGCGATGGCAGCGGTAGTTCCGATCAGTCCGAGTGCAGGGTGATCCGGGTCGTCGGCAACGTCGTTTACACGGAGAACTGTCAGGGATGGCAGGCTCTGCAGTACGGCGGCCGTCTGGGGGACAATCGATGCCCCGGGATCTACTATCGCGGTCTGGGGAGTAATGGCGTGTTCAGTCTCGATCCTCAGCGGATGGAGGAGAACTGCCGGAACTTCCAGCTCAAGAAGGGATCCAAGTGGCTCGTGATCACCCCTCGATCGGAGAGACGTGGATCCAATGTCTGTGTCAGCGAGCCCACGCCAGGTGAGGGTCTCGGCTACAAACCCTGTAACACCTGACCCACCTCACATTCGCACCTTCCTACTTAACCCGCTCGATACATCCTGTATCACCAAGAGCGGGTTTTTCTTTTTATATCAAATAGATGGATAATAGGTATGTTCATGATATTTTTTGTAAAAAAGTATTGACAAAATATCATAAATATGATATCATTTTATATTCAAGATTTTACAGATAATAAAATCGGAAAGATCTTTAACCAATCACAAAGACATCTGGCAAATAGCCAAAAGAGGAGGATGAAGATGAAGAACATGGTTTCGATCAGCCTCGTGGGAGCGATGGTGGTCTTCGTGAACTGCGGACTGGACCAGGGCGACGAGCCGCAACAGCAGCGTCCCTGTCCCGAATGTTCGGTGTGCCCGGATCAACCCAGCGATCCCTGCAACGGTATCAGCTTCGAAGGCCAGTGCACCGAGGACGGCAAGGTCGTCTGGTGCGAAGAAGGCGAGCTCCAGGAGATCGATTGCGTCGCGTATGGTGATACCTGCGGGTACGACGAGGAACTCCAGTACTTCGACTGTCTTCTGGAAAGCGATGAACCTGCGGTCGCAAGCTCCTCCATGAACTTTACGTGCACCTGCGGTCACATCCTGCTCGATGTGCAATTCGCTCTCGGTGAAGACGGCTGCATCAAGGGAATGCTCGGCTATGTCAAGCCAGAGCAAGTCGCGAAGGTCCGTTTCTTCGTGGATCAGCAGGACATTTCTACCGCTCCGTCCGCGACCTACAGCGTCGAGAGCAACTCGGCCACGTTGGAACTTCCGGGCTGCAGTGTCACCGGCAACCTGTTTCTCACCCTCCGTGACGACACGCAGGTCTGGACAGACGTCGGGAGCTTTCAGCTAGCCGGCGCATCAGTTTCCGGAGACTATCTGGTTTCATCCTGTGGAACCGGATCCGAGTGCTACTGCCAGTAATTCTGCTCTTTACCCGCCCCTTATGCCCACTCAATACATTTTGTAACGAGTGGGCTTCTTTTTTTATAATAACTATTGACAAAAATTTTAAATTATAATATGCTATAAAGATTTTGGATGGCACATAAAATCACTGACAGACAGGAGGAAATGTCATGGAGATTTTCAGAAACAAAATTTATTTGCTTTTGGTTGTATCGTGTTGTGGAGTATTCTGCTTCTCTGGCTGTGGCAAAAAGAAAGAAGGCAGCGGCCAAGCAGAAACCTCATCTGCCGAACGCAATAAAGTTCGAGAACAGCTGCAAGAAATGAAGCTACGGGTGAAGGTAGTGTTGGCAAATCAGGGCTGCATCGGTCGCCTGTGTAATAGTGATGATTCACAGCAGTACCGAAGTGAAGTTGAAAAACTGAACAAAGAAATTGAGCAGACAAACAGCAACAAGATTTCGCTGGAAGATGTGAAAAAGATATCCCATAGACTGGGAGAGTTGGAACAAAGTCAGGTTGATTTGTTGAGTAGCCTCTGTGCTGTTTGTGCCAAATAAAAATAGATGTACCTTGACCTAATGTCCTATTAAATACCTACTCAAAGAAAGAGTGGGTATTATT
This sequence comes from Patescibacteria group bacterium, assembly GCA_041749335.1. Taxonomy (GTDB): domain Bacteria; phylum Patescibacteriota; class JABMPQ01; order JABMPQ01; family JABMPQ01; genus JBGTBM01. The sequence continues at coordinate 3,338 of JBGTBM010000004.1, read as the reverse complement.
TTAGAAAAAATACTTGACAAAAATATTGAATAATGGTAAGTTCTTATGAAAATTTATTTTTGCTCAAAATCAGAAAAAATAATATTTTTGCTGGCTCGGAGAGAAAATAAAGTTAGTACGTTGATAATTTATCGGAAATTCTAAATTTACAACAAACAGGAGGATAGAGAAATGAAGAAAATGATTTTTTTGGCGATTTCCTTTTTGCTTTTGAATGTGAACGATGTGTCTGCTCAAGGTACGGAATACGACGTGTTGAAATCGAGATTGGAAAAAATCGATCTCGAGCTCAACATCACTACCGATCCAGAAAGGAAAGCAAGTTTGGTCCGTCAGAAATTTTTGATCAGGGCGAACTTGGCTCGATTGAGTAGTGAAATCTGTACGAAGCGTTCAGAGCTCACACCCCTCAATGGGAATGGTTCTTCTGGTTGCGGTAAGCGCAAACCCGGCAAGATCATCAAAAATACCAATATGAAAGTTAAGGTCATTTGTCCCGCGGATCGCAAGTTTGGTTATACATATGATCGCGCCAAGCGTTTGCTCACCATCAAGGTCTGCAACGGTCTCAACGGCAAAGATGGGAATTCTCCCAAGATCAAGTCGGTGAAGATTGTGGAGCTTCGGCCGGGTGAAAAGCCTCGGTCCGAGCTTCAGAACGACGAACTGACACTGTATCTGCCCAAGGCGAAAGATGGAGAGCCCGGCTCTCCGGGAAGCAAGATCACCACTGTTGAGGTGGTTCAGCTTTCCGAGGATGAAAAGCCTCGGGGTGAGTATCAGGATGGTAAGCTCAAACTGTATCTGCCTAAGGCCAAGGATGGAGAGCGCGGCCAGGATGGTAAGGACGGACAGGCGGGAGTTGCCGGAAAGGACGGCGATCGAGTGTTGCCGGACTGGCTCAAGATTTGGGCTGGTGGTTGGTACCTGCTAAGCCGTGGACCGGCATGGCGTCATAACTTTGGCGGCATGGTCGGTATGGGCTTTGTGCTGGTACCCGAGCGGCTTGACCTTCAGATCGAAGGCGGCATTGGGTACGAGGCGCAGCAGCAGATGCTGTCGGTCTATGCCAAGGGCGGGCTGGGAATCAATTTCCACCCGATGGTGGGAATGAATCTTTCGGCTTTCGGCAATTGGAACCTAAACTACCGCAACCTTTCGGAATACGAGATTCTGGGAGGTTCAGTGGGAATTTATGGTTTGTTTTTCAAACATCTCCGGGTGTCGGCAGATCTCCTTCTGGCACAGTTACGCTGGCCAGAGAATGGGGGGATCCACAAGACATTCGGAGTTGGAGGAATTTTCACTATCGGATATCAGTTCTAGAGTTTTTCACAACAGACAGGAGGAAAGAACATGGGAAATCGCAATCTTTATTTCATTTTCATTTCCATCTTTTTCTTGAACGCTTGTGCCATGGATGTCGGCGGTCCGGTCAATGACAATTGTCCGGCGTGCCCAGTGGGGGATGCCGGGGTAAATAACAATAACAATGTCGATCCAGGCGATCTGGACCGGGACGACGATGGGTTCACGCCCAATCAGGGCGACTGTAACGACGAGAACCCCGTCGTTTATCCGGATGCTCCCGAGCTGTGCGATGGCCACGACAATGACTGCGATGGTTTGGTGGACGAAGGATGCGGCGGCTGCGAAAGCGGCATGTCCAGGCCTTGCGGGACCGACGTCGGAGTGTGTCAAGCCGGAGTTCAGGTTTGTACCGATGGCGTCTGGGGCGATCAGTGCCTCGGACAGGTCGGACCTCAAACCGAAGTCTGCGGCAACGGGCTGGACGACAACTGCAACGGCTTGGTGGACGAGGGTTGCACTATCGATCCGGGCGATCTGGATCAGGACGGGGATGGCTATACTCCCAATCAGGGAGATTGTAACGATGCCAATCCCAACGTGCATCCGGGTACTCCCGAGGTATGCGGCAACGGGCTGGACGACAACTGCAACGGCTTGGTGGACGAGGGTTGCACCGTTCCCGTGGATGCGGATGGCGACGGTTATACCACCGCGACTGACTGTGATGACAGCAATGCTGCGGTGTATCCCGGCGCTCCCGAAATGTGCGATGGTCTGGACAATGACTGCGACGGCCAGGTGGACGAAGGCTGTCCGGCTTGTCCGAGTCTGACTCTTGCTCGCTACGGCGACGAGGTTTGGCTTTCGGGGGAGCGTGCAACCGACTTCCATTTGATGGAATTTTGGACCAACGATAGCCGAGGAAATCTGTGGGTGACGGGGATTCAGACCGGAAACATGGTCGTCTTCCCGGTGCCTGCGGAGGTCGGTTATAACTGGTTCATGCCGCGTACGGGAGCCTCTTCGGATAGCCCCGGGTCGGTGCTGTTCGTACCGGACCCGTGTGTGCAATTCACTCTCAATACGTTTTTGTGCAATGTCGATGTGCAAAGTGAACCCGCTTGTCCCTCGTTGCTTTCGTGCAACCTGGGAGGTGATGCTTGTCCACCGCCTGAATAGAATTTCTGATAAATATTAGATCCTTATAAACACAACAAGCTCAAATGATATGGCGCAAGCTAATCAAATGAGCTTTTTTTATTGTAAAATGGTAATATCTATTAGCAATTGAAAGAGTTGAAAATACTTGACAATTTGCATAAAAGTAATTAATGTGTAATGTTCGGAATAGTACGGATTGAACCTTACAATTAGCTAAAAAATTTCGAAGAATTAAAATCTGAATGATGTCAACCAACCCAGAAGGAGGAGTAGGATGCACAGAATCAGTATTGGTTTTTATCTATGTTGTTTAATGGTTTTTACCGGTTGTGATGATAATAACAATAATGTTATTGGTGGTAATAACTATAACAACAATGGAAATGGAATTGATAGAGCCTGCAATCCGGGTGATGTCCGCTCCTGTAACACAGGGGCTTTTGGAGTGTGTGAGATCGGCAAGAGAGTTTGTTTGGATGATGGGAGTGCATGGGGAGAGTGTGAATTTCTCACCTATCCCGGACATGTACAAGAATATTGTTCGGATTCGATCGATAATGACTGTGATGGACAAATTAATGAAGGATGTGATAATCCATGCGAAGCGGGCGATCAAGTTCCCTGTTATACTTCATTTGAAGGAGTGTGTTCAGTTGGCATTAGGACGTGTTTGCCGGACCGGAGCGGTTACGGCGAATGTGTTCCGAATGTTTTGCCCGGGACTCTGACGGAAGTCTGCGGGGATGGCATCGACCAGAACTGCAACGGCACGCCGGACGATGGCTGCCTCGGTAACGTCTGCACCGCCGGTACTACCATTACCTGTGATACGCAATTGCAGGGGATCTGCGGAGTGGGTCAGCGGA
>JBGTBM010000003.1:0-58767 GCA_041749335.1 Patescibacteria group bacterium | reverse complement strand
CGCTTGGGCGATTGAAAAAGTCACAGTCTCTCAAGAAAGCGAATTGAAAGTTACCGCCGGCGAATGGATCAAATACCAGCAAAAATCTGACCACATGCCTTTGGTCAAATCCCTGCAGGGACACGCTACCGGCTGGTGCACCGCCGGTGAAGAAACGGCCAAGGCGCAGCTTAATATGGGAGACTTTCATGTCTACTACTCGCACGATCCCCAAGGCAACGCTACTATTCCTCGCGTAGCGATCCGCATGCAAGGTGGAAGTATCGGTGAAGTGCGGGGCATTGCTCCCGACCAGAACCTTGATCCCTACATCGGAGACATTGCCGAGCAAAAACTGCAAGAATTCGGCCAAGAAGGAGAAAAATACCAAAAGAAAGTTCAAGACATGAAGCGCTTAACCGCTATTGAGAAGCTGCACCAAGCCGGCGAAGAGCTAACCAAAGAAGATCTTAGATTCTTTTATGAAATTGATGGTGGGATTGAAGGTTTTGGCTACCGAAAAGATCCCCGCATTGGGGAAATACTAGCCGGGAGAGATAAAATAAAAGATTTAAATTATCTGCTTTCAAATATTGTTGTTTGGGAAGGAAATCTTGACCTAAGCAGACTTAAATCAGCCAAAGGATTGAAATTTCCGGAATCGGTAGGCGGAGATCTTAATCTATGGAGTCTCACCTCAGCCGAAGAGCTAAAACTACCGGAATCAGTTGGCGGAAATCTTATTCTAGGGAGCCTCACTTCAGCCGAAGGACTAAAACTGCCGCAATCGGTGGGCGGAAGTCTTAGTCTACACAACATCCGTTCAGCCGAAGGATTAAAACTGCCGGAATCGGTGGGCGGAGATCTTTATCTAAGCGGTCTCACCTTAGCCGAAGGATTGAAGCTGCCACAATCGGTGGGCGGAAGTCTTAGTCTATGGAGTCTCACCTCAGTCGAAGAGCTAAAACTACCGGAATCAGTTGGCGAAAATCTTATTCTAGGGAGCCTCACTTCAGCCGAAGGGCTTACATTACCGGAGTCAGTAGGTGGAAATCTTGATCTAGGCGACCTCGCCTCAGCCGAAGGATTGAAGCTGCCACAATCGGTGGGCGGAGATATATATTTAGGTAAAATACCGGAAAATGAAAAAGAAGCATTAAGAAAAAAATATCCGAATTTGAAAATTAGATAAAATCATTAAAGCCTTAAATCAAAATAACATAAAAACAGGAGCGCAATATAGTGCTCCTGCTTTTTTTCAGTGTTTTACTGTTTCCCATTTTCCCTATCGCCCTCTTTGCATCCTCGTATAAGCTCGACACTCGGGACATTTGGTTTTTTGTTTGGTTAAACCGCTGGATCCAAATCCATCTTCTTCAATTTGTCCGCTCTCAAATTCCGCGCCGCATTTGGGACAGATTAATTTTACTTTGTCTTGCATATTGATTTATTTTATTTATTTAAATTTTTTATATTGCTTTAAACCTTCATAAAAATTTCCGGTCAAAATAGTATTTATCATAATATTAAATAATAATATTATTATAGCAGGTTTATAATAATTTTATTAATAATCATAATGAATTTATTGAATAAATTGCATAAAATTAAAAAAGATGAAATTGATAAATTTTTGCCGGTCACCAAGGCCGTCATCGCGGCGGCTTGGCAGAAAAATATTACAGTTTATCAGATTTTCCCGCAAAAAAGCTTTCTGTTACTCGCCAAGGGGCCGGTAAAAAAGTGGTTTTATGCCGGCCGCACATCGGATGATAATCGCGCCGCTGCTGCTCTGGCTCGCAATAAATATTTTACCAAAGAATTTTTAACGTTAATGAATATTCCCGTGCCGGAAGGGCGGGTCGTTAGCAATGAAAAAACGCTGCTAAAATCCGCTAAAATCCTAGGCTACCCCTTAGTGGTAAAGCCGCTTAACGGGCAAGAGGGAAAGGCGGTAATGGTAAATATTAAATCTGAACCAATTCTTCTTAAAGCTTTTCGCATCGCCAAACGCCATGATAAATTTATCATGGTGGAAAAATATTGCCCGGGAATATATTATCGAATTTTAGTTATTGATCGTAAATATTTCGCGGCCGCCCGGGCAGTGGGAGCTAAAATCACGGGCGACGGACAACATTCCATCGCCGAGCTAGTAAAAATTAAAAATTGCGATCCACAAAGAGCCGAAGGAAGCCGCTTGCAAAAAATTAAATTAAATATTAAAGCGCGGCGCCTTCTTATCGGCCAGGGGCTAAGCTCCAAATCAATCCCGGCAAAAGGCAAAAAGGTAATCCTAAGCTTTTCCGGAGCCGACAGCGGCGAATGGATTGACGCAACCAACTCCGTTCATCTCAAAAATAAATTAATGTTTAATCAAGTAGCGCGGGCGCTTGATTTAAATTTGGCGGGAATAGATTTTATTTCTCCCGATATTAGCAAGCCTTACAATAAAAACGGCGGGGTTATCAACGAAATCAACTCTGCGCCCGATATTAGCTTGCACCTGCAGCCGACCAAGGGAAAGCCGAGAAACGCCGCGCGCGCCATTATCACTATGCTTTTCAAATAATTTTTTAAATATTAATTTCTAATTGGAATTTAAAAACTTCTGGGATCATGCGGCCATTGCTTCGTTTTTAGTAAAATAACCGCCGGGTTTTCATTAAAATCCAAACCGCCATAAGCCAAATAAAAAAAGAAGGCTGGCCCTTCGTCAAATTTTTATCAAGGCAATCTTCCCGGTAAATTAAAAAGATTCAACCAACTCAATTATTTGATCAATTTCATGGGCGAATATCAATATCAGATCTCCCTTTTCCGCATTTTTTAAGGCGCGCTTGACCGCGTCTATCTCATTATAAATCACTTTCAAATTTTTGGGGGAGAATTTTGTTTCCAAAACCCCGTCTTTTAATAATTTTGCGACTTTACCTTCTTTCCTTCCCCTGATTTTTTCCCTGGAGGGATCTTTTGCATAAATATAATCAAAATTATTGCCAGCGATCCTTCCCAGCTCTCTGATAAAATCATCGGGCCGGTCTCCGGCCGATTTTATCACCCCCACTAATCTGCGGTGTGGAATTTTCTTCGCTAATGCTATTACTTTTTCATATCCATCCGGGTTATGCGCATAATCAACTATCACAGAAAAATTATCTTTCTTAATTATATTAAATCTCCCCGGATTGGATTTGGGGCTTATTCCAAATGATTTTAATCTTTCTCGTATCTGTTTTAAGCTCTGTCTATTGAAGACTGAACGCACCACGGCCAAAGCCGCCAAGCAATTATAAACATTAAACTCGGCGGTTCCTCCGAAGGTTATGGGGATATTTTTAACGCTCGCCAAAAGTTTCTTTTTCCCGCCTATTTCCTCCCACAAGCCACCATTATTATAATAATAAATCGGATAACCCACCCGTCGGCTATTTTTAATAAACTTATTTTGATGATCTAATCCAAAATATACCAGCCTAGCTTTAGTTTTTTTGGCCATCTTCACTACCTGGGAATCGTCCGCGTTAAGGATAATGTAGCCGTCTTTTTTGGTTCTTCTTGCCACCACTGATTTTATATCAAAAAGATCTTTTTCCGTTCTGGTGCAAAAAGTTCCGACGTGATCTCCCGTCAGGTTAGTGATAACGCTCGCATCGCTCCAATCATACCCCAGCCCTCTTCTGTCCACTCCCAGAATATGGCACGTTTCCAAAATCGCCACGTCAATATCAGGATTAATCAGCAGGGATTGCGCGCTTAAATATCCAGATTTATCTCCCTTGGCAACAATTTTTCCATTGATATATTTATTCTCCGATGTCGTTAAACCAACATCCCACTTGTCCGGATCGTTTATCATATGCGCGATCAATTTCGAGGTAGTCGTTTTCCCGTTAGTGCCGGTAATGCTCACCAGCGGAATTCTTCCATCCTCGCCTTCTTTAAATAATGTTTTTATTATCGCCTGCTCTACTATAATTTTTCTTCCTTGGTTAACATTAGCATGGATATTGATATCGGGGCCCGCATTGATTTCTAATAATTTCCCGCCATTTTCTTTAAAGGGAACAGATATATCGGGAGATAAAATATCTATACCGGAAATATTTAAGCCCACCAGCTTTAAGGCCCGCTCCATTAATTTAATATTCTCCGGATGAACCGATGAATTATCCTCCACCCACTCCCCGCCATCAGCGCCGGAAAATGAAAGCAATACCTTCTCTCCTTTTTTAATCAATGAATTTAAGGCGTATCCTTGTGAAGAGATAATTCTTTTTATTTTTTCGTTGATTTCAATTTTATAAAAAGCTTTGTTTTTATCGATTTTTTGGCGATAAGGCCGGTCATTTTCTTCATCAATAAGCCTTCTTAGCCTTCTCTTACCATCGCCGATTACATGCGCCGGAAATGCTTTCGCGCACGCAATCATTTTTCCATCTACAAATGTCACCCGATAATAATAGCCTTTAATCTGTTCTTCAATAATAATTTTTTTACTGACTGCCAAAGCTTTTTCGTAGGCCTTTTTCGCCTGCGATAAACTGGCAATATTCATAGAGACTCCCTTCCCGACCGTAGAATCAGCGGGCTTAATCACAACCGGTTTTAAATATTTATCAAACAAATTGTGCAGTTCGCTTTTATTGCTGATAACCGCTGACTGCGGAACAGGAATGTCCACCTTCCTAAGAAGATTGCTGGTAATAAATTTGTTGGCAGTGATCCTGGCTCCAATTCTAAGCGTTTTGCTGGTTAGAGCGCTCCAGGTTTTTTTTGACTTTGAACCATAGCCAAGCTGCAAAATAAATGGCGCTTTATTTAATATAATGTAGGGAATATTTCTTTTATTCGCCTCCTCAATATATCTGCTATTGATGGAACCCGGTTCGTATATATCTTTAATCCTTATTATTTTAGCCGCGCTATCTTTCAATTTCATTTTTAATTTTGACTGAACAAGCTTGGCCGCCTCGCTCAATAAAGCGTCCCCCGCCTCCTGTGAAGTAATATTAAAAATTGAATAAATATTGCCGGGATTCGCCGGCGTTTCTTTGTAAAAAACCAGCGGGGCGTTCGCCAAGAAAAGAAGCGCTTTTATGGCAATCTCCCACGTGGATATATTTTCCGCTGCGTTTAATTTTACCAGATTTTTTGGCAGCTTTTTTTTATTGATAAAGCTTAAAGCTTTTTTTGGAGTAATGGTTAGCAGAGGAACTTCCGCTCGATATACCGGAGAGTTAAGATATCGATTGCTCCCTTCAAGAAACCAACTTTTTTTTACCAAATACTGATCTTTTGTAGACATAGATAATTTTATTAAAAATAATGGCTAAATTGCTCTAAATTGTTGCTTATTAATATTAAAATCCATTGAACGTGCCGCCGCCTCCCACGCCGAAAATTTAATAAATTTGATTTTACTAATTATTACTAATTGACCGAAAATATTATTTTTTCTTTTTTTTCGCGGGTAGATTTTTAAAAGGATCCACTAAAAAATTCTTTAAATCGCGCCGGCCGATAATCATCGGATAATCCAATTCTTTACGCATGCTGACAGTCGCGTGGCTGGTAATTTTTTGTCCGGCTAAATAAAAGACTATCGGAACTTCAATACGATAGGAAAATCCGTGCGAACTCGCCACTTTGGCCACCTCAACAATGTCGGGATGCTTAACTATTTGCTTCCATACCTTTCTTTTGCTTAACTGATCCACTTCGCTTTTATCCATCACGTCTTTAATATTAAATTTTTCATAAAACTCAATCGCCTCCGCAAAGCCTAATTTAATCGCCAGATCTCGGCCAATTGCAGTCATGCCTGCGCCGGTATCCACCTTGGCATTTTCCGATATTTTTTTTGAACCTTTTTTATTTAAAATAGAAACTTTTTCAATTATGCCAATGACTTCCAAGCCGGAAATTTCCTCCACTCTTCTTTCCACATCGCCTCCAAATAAATCTTTGCCGATTCGCACCCCATGCGACACCGATTTTATTTTTAGCCCCTTGACTCTTTTCAAGCGTCCGGCCAAGCCTTCCAAATTTGCCAGCTGAATATCCAGCCCTGGGCGCGCGTTTATTTCTAAAACTTCGGGACCATGCTTTTTATCCAACGCAACATCAACTCCCAAATATCCCAAATTGGACGCGATTTGAATCTCTACGCTCATCTCCAAAATTTTTTCCCAATATGGAATCTTAAGTCCGGCTAATTCTTGATTGGTGTCGGGATGCTTTTCGATTATTTTATGCCACGGAATTTTTACCATGGCGGTGGTAGTCATGCCGGTTCCGATATCAATGCCCACGCCGATTGCTCCTTGCGAAATATTTGCCCGGCCTTTGGAAATTTCGGTCGGAAGCCGCAGCATCGCCATCACCGGCACCTTATTAAAAACTATCACTCTAATATCAGGCAGGCCCTTGCGGGTATAACTTTTAAAAACCGGATCGGTATTTAATCTTCTTTCAATAAAAGCGGCGTCAGGCAGTCCGGATAAAGAATAATTACCATCAATAATATCCATGATATGCGATTTAAGCTTCTCGAGCGGATATTCATCCCCCGAGCTGGTCACCCACACTCTTTTATCCAGTGCGGTTTTGTTAAATTTTTCTTTTTTTCCGCGCCGCGATAAAATCAATATGCCTTCTCCGCCAAAGCCTTTATTGGGTTTTATCACAAAGCTCCCGGGCAATTTATTCCAATCAAAACTTTCCAGATCTTTAAAGCTCTCAATTGATCCGTACATCCGGGGAGAAGATATTCCGGTTCTAACCAAAAGTTTTTTGGTTCTAATTTTATCATCGGCCAAATTTACCGCGCTTTTTTTATTGTAAGAGCGCAGAAAGGCCAGATTTCTTTCGTTGATCCCCAAAATATCCATAAATTTAATTAAGTTTATTTATTTTTTTGTTTCAGTCGGCGAATTTGGCGAAACCGAATATATTCCGAAATTCGCAGTCCCGCCCACTTGCCCAGCAAGATATTCACGACAAAAGTCAATAAAACCACTTCGGGATAAGCCAAAACAAAGGTAGTCACCGTGCTCCAGCTGGCGATAAAATAACATGCTACCGATACCAAGATTGTTTCCAAAGAAAGCATGATGGCGGTGCGCGGACCTTTTTCAATCTGGATCGATACAAATTTTTCTACCAAAATAATCAAAACCAATATCGGCAAAATAGACATGCTAATAAAACCGACGCGATTGGTAATCGCCGCCACAACGAACATCGTTAAAATTACAAAAGCCACGATCGTCAGCACGATCGCCATTCTGGGTAGATAAGATAATTTGAATTTTCTTAAGATCAGCCTCGCCACCGTCGCCACAATCAATATCGCCAAGAAAACCGTCAGTCCGTATTTAAGCCCGGTAGCTAAAAAAGATAAAGTGATAATAGTCGGGGTATAAATGCCAAAGGTTTTAATGCCCAAAAATTGGCGAGAAAAAGCTACGATCATCGCGATGATCGGCAGCATAAGCATCAGCACAATATTTTCCGTCGATACCCCCTTATTGGTTAAATAATTTACGGTGTAGCTCATAAAATTTGTCACGCCCAGCTCTTTAATGCCCCGGCCGCTGTAAAAACTAATCAGATTATGGGAAATTCCCGAAGCCCTTACTTCTTTCAATATTTCATCAGCGTATTTGGCGTCAATCACGGCAAATAGCGCGGTCTTTTTGGCCAGCAATAAATATTTCGGCTTTAAGATATCAAAAGTGGATTGAGCCAAGCGCGCGGTTTGCGTAAAGCTGCCTTCGGTAACATAAATTATTGCTTTTTGCGCCATATTTAATTCCGAAACATCTCCCGCCGACTGCGCAAATTTCGCCAAGGCGTTCAATCCGATATTTCCGTCAGTCCAGGCAATGATAGCTGAAGATTTTTTAATTTCCTCCCGCTTTTCCAGCATGCCGTCTACCAATACCGCCTCAACTAAATAATCAGGATCGGATCCGGGCTGCGATATCAAAACAAGATAAACCCGCTCGCGCGTGCAATATCTTTCCAGAGATAAAATCTCATCATCGTCAGGCGGCAAATCTGTTATCAAAGTAATTACATCTTCGTATATTCTTACAATAATTTCCGCTCGATCGGCCCCTTCGCTATTGCGTACATTTAGCGCTACCCGATAATCTCCCGCCATATCGTAAGCATGGGTAATTTCTTTGCCCTCTCCCAATTGCCCGTCGCCGAAATCCCAACTGTAATTTAGCTCGCCCTCCAAGGGATTGATAGACTGCGCTCCGCTAAATTTAATTTTAGTTCCCGCCAATTGCTCTAAATCCTGACCGGCATTGGCAGTCGGAGTTTTTATCACCGGCTCTGTTTCCGCCTGTTCCTCACTTTCCAAAACTTGAGCATGAGATAACGCGGCCGGCAGCAAAATCCAAATCAACAAACAAGAGAGCGCCAAAATAATGATTTTTTTCATGTTTTTATTTTAAACAAAATTCCAATAATATTGACCCTATACTAGCAAATATTCAACAAAATTTAAATATGTAATTTTTATTTTATTTTTAGAATTTTAATCTATTTAGCTTTTAAAAATTGCGCGGAATTGGCATGGCAGATAGCGACCGCCAAAGCGTCAGCCGCATCATCGGGCTTTGGAATCCGGTTTAGAGAAAGGATGGATTTTACCATCTGCTGCATTTGATTTTTATCGGCTCGGCCGTAACCGGTCAGAGCTCTTTTTATTTGCAGCGGCTTATATTCAAAAATCGGCAAATGGCATTTTTGCGCCGCTAGAATTAAGACTCCCCGCGCCTGCGAAACCTTGATCACGGTGGTAACATTGCGGAAAAAGAAAAGATCCTCTACCGCCACCGCGTCGGGTCGGTATTTTAAAATTAATTTTCTGGTATCTTCATAAATACACTTAAGCCGCTCCGGCATCGGAACACCGGCGCAAGTGGTAATGCAGCCGCAATTTACATAATCAATTCCTTGGCTGCTTTTTTGAATAATCCCGAAACCGGTAATGGCGGTTCCCGGATCTAATCCCAATATTTTCATATTAATCGCTCAAATTACTATAAATTTCATTAACATCTTCTTGTTCATCCAACGCTTCCATTAATTTTTCCATCTGATTTAAAATATTTTGGTCTTCAATTTTTAAAGGGTTTTGCGGAATCAATTCCGGCTCGGCCGAATCATAATGAATATTTTGATTTTCTAAAGCTTTTTTAACTTCCATGAGCTTTCCGGCATCAGTTAAAATTACTAAAGAGCCCGCCTCTTCTTTAATATCATTGGCGCCGGCATCAATAGCCGCTAGCTCAATTTTATCTTGATCCGCCTTATTAATATTACTGATTCTGATTACTCCGGTATTATTAAACATCCATTTTACGCTGCCGGTTTCTCCCAGCCGACCGTCGTTATCAGATAAAATATGTTTAATCTCGGATGTAGTGCGATTTTTATTATCCGAAACCGCTTCAATAATCAAGGCCGCTCCTCCGGGACCATAAGCTTCATAGGTTAGCTCCTCCAGCGCCGCCTCTCCCTGCAATTCACCCGCGCCTTTTTTGATTGCGCGCTCAATGCTTTGCGCCGGCATATTAACTTGCCGCGCTTTATCCACCGCCAGGCGCAGCTTAATATTCATCTGCGGATCGCCTCCGCCCTGCCGTGCAGCGACGGTAATCATCTTTGCCATTTTAGTAAAAACCTGCCCTCTTTTGGCGTCCAAGGCTCCTTTTTTTCTTTTAATTGTGGACCATTTTGAGTGACCGGACATAAAATTAGTATTTAAAAATTATAAATTAATAATTAGTAATCCTAATATCTTTTCATCATACTTCTTACTTCATTATTCTTTATTCGTTTTACCTTGTCAAATAAAAAAGCCCCGCTTAAAGCAAGGCTGTGTGAAAGAGCGAAAAAATTCCCCAGGGAGTGCCGACGAGCATCTACTGATCTTTGCGGCGTACCTTTTCAGATACAATGCATAGATTTTTTATAGACGGTCTTTTTACTCGTCTGCGCCCAACACCACCATCCACCAAAGGAGTAATACGGCTCTCCCCAGTCAGTAGGAGGGACGGGGACTAGGGGATACTGACGTACTCTGCCTTTCCAGTCTGTGGGCCAAACCGGAACCCTCTCACTGACCAACACTCCTTAGGGAATCCTGTTTATATTAATCACAGATATCGTGCGGAATCACCGAATCCGGGATCAGTCCAGCGCAGTGATGACATATCCAATCACAGAAATGCCTCTGCAACTTCATGATATCTACGGACCGTCCGCACTTGGGACAGCGCAGATCGTTGAAGCCGCGCGTTACTACGGGAAGCTTGATCACATTACCTTCACGCCGAAGGCTTTCCTGGATTTCGGAATATTTCATGGAGACTCCTGGGTTTTGGGGTTTATGGAAAGAACTTATTTTCCTGTGCCAGCAGTATATATCAAATAATAAATAGTGTCAAGCGTTTTACAACAATATTTTAGTCGAGCTGTGATTTTTCATATCTAATGCGAAAATTAGCCGCTCTGACATCTGCGCTAGCATTTCCGCTGCAGCCGATATGATAAGAATATTGAGAATTATTAACCATTTCATAATTTATTGAATCATCGGTCAGCCATCGCCAATCAACACTTTTACTGGTTAAATTTATCGATGCGACATTTTTAATTTCCAGAGGATTTCCATGTCCCACTCTCCAGACGTTGCAGGCCATATTGCCTCCGGCGTTATCGTACAGATTGCCGGCAAATTCGCTAATCTTAACATTGTCTGGCAAATTAACCTGCCAGCTCATCACGAAACTTACTCCCAAATTATTATCGCAATATCCTAAAATCGGAAAAGTTCTGCCGCTGCTACAGGCGGCTCCGGGAATTGATAAATATTCTGTAACTGCGCTACTTCGGATAATATTTCCTTTTAAACGTATTTCTCCGATATATAAATCTTTCCATCTAAATTCATCAGACCCGAGATTATTAACATCGGTAATTCCCGGCAGTAGAGCATCCGCAACTTTTAAGGCCTGGTCATTCTCATTGCCCTTATCCGGCCCGCCCCATATCATGCCGTCAATACGAACGTCATCGCCAAAAGTAACCGGAACTTTTTCCCCAATATTAATAATTGTGCCGTTAAAATAAGTTACTCCGCCTACTCCCTCTTCACCGATTCTAATTGATTTAAATTTACCCGCCCCATTAACAATTAAATCTTCGTTATAAATAAGAGCCGAGGCCGGTTGAAGTAAATCAACGCCTGATGCGGCCCAGGATGCTTTTGTAAAAAATATTACGCTCAAAAAAATAATTAAAAGAATATGTTTGTTTTTCATTTTTTTTATTAATTTAGTTAATTATAGCAAAATATAAATATTTATTGAATTTATATTTTAATTAATAACTTATTGCCGAATAAAAAATTTTTTGTTAAATTTATGTTCTGTACCTTGTCAATCAACACAGGAGGATCAATTATGATTGAGACTGAATTTAAAAGCAAAACAGCCCAAATGGGCATAGTATCCGTGTCCGTTGCCAGCGCTATCTGGCCGGGGGGATCAATCTCTTTTGTGCATCCTTTTAACGGTCAATCTTCGCGCGCCTTTGATGAAGGCAGCCCCTTCCAAGAAGGCTTGGCAGCGGTTAAATTAAGCACCGGCAAATGGTGCCACATTGACGAAGAGCTCAATCCGGCCTATCGCGCCCGCTATGACTGGGTGGGAGATTTTAATCAAGGATTGGCTCCGGCAGCCATCGACGGCCAGATGTTTCATATTACTAGATCCGGCCACATCGCTTACAATCAGCGCTACGCTTTTGTAGGATTGTTTTATGAAGGCTTGGCGGCCGCCAGAAATTTCAAAAGCAAAATGCTGCATATCTTCCCCGATGGACAGCCGGCTTACACCCCGCGCTATTATCAGGTATCAGAATTCAGCGAAAGCCTAGCAGTCGCGCAAGATAAGCCGGATGGTAAAATGTTTTTCATTGATCATCACGGCCATCCCCGCGGCGACGGCAGATACGAAGAAGCTCGCCCCTATCGACAAGGACTGGCGGCGGTGACATTACAAACCGGCACGGCCTATCACATTGATCATGCCGGCAATAAGCCCTATTTAGAAACCTTTCATTGGGTGGGAGATTTTCATGAAAACCTGGCTCCCGCCGCCGGAAAAATCAATGATAATGGAGATTCGGTAGTCGAATATTTCCACATCAATCGCAAGGGCGAGAGAATATATTCAGATGGCTACAAATATACTCATCCCTTTTATCGCGGTATTGCAGCGGTCCAAAATCATAACCGCAAAAGCGGCTACATTGACACCCAGGGCCGTAAAGTCAAACTTTTAGCTCTTTAAATCTCAACCAAAATTAATTTTAAGCTCAATTTTCAATTGGGCTTTTTTGTTGACAAACGCCCGAAAAACAATAAAATTAAAGTAGAGTTATCGGTCCCACGAATAAGCTTTGCTCCTTAAAAAAATGGCGGCATCAAAAAACCTCCGAACGCATAACTCCGCCATAATCTTGCTTGGATCGCACCCTTGAACAAGGTGCTACAAAAACCAAGCAAGTAGCTAGCAGGCCCAAGGGTAAAGGCCCTCCGCAGGATCCGCGAAGGAAGCTCGAGATTAAAAACTTGAAGTTTATTCTCGGATAATACCTGCTTATCGGCCATCCGGCGCTCATTCCTCCTCTCAAGAAAACCACAACCCTGTTAGCTTCCCGTTCCCCCGGCGAGTTATTGTCTGCCCAAAGACTTAACTATGACCCGGGGTCTTTTTTTTATTAAATAAAAAAGGACGAATATTTCGTCCTGATATAAAAAAGTGAACTACAGATCCTGAATGGAAATCTGTTTCAGAAAATAACAAATATTTAAGGCAAAACTCAACATCTTGTCAAATTTAATCCGTTAATATATAGTATGATGTTGTTCATTTTAACGGCGGACTAATGCTCGTGTGTTTTTCTTCAGAAGGAATGTCCGCCGTTATTTCCAATTTTTAATGAGAGAGACTTTTTATGTTTTGTTGTAAACTTGAGATGGCCTGTCTCTCTCATTTCTTTATTAGTAAGCGGGACTAAAGAAGGTGTGTTAAGTCTTCTTGCTTGGCTGTCCCGCCGGCAATTTTGTGTGATTGTTTTTTATCATTATACATTTTGCCTTAAATATGCGATAAAAAAGAGCGCTACCATAGTCCTGTGAACACTAAACGGAGGTTGCGCTCTCCAGATGACAAGTCGGACTTTTAAAGGCTTATAGCAACTTTTCATGTCATGTCCGCCTTTTTCCCTTCGTACTTTAAGATATTTTTTAAAGAGTGAGGCTTTTCAGTGCGTGTCCATTAGGACTATGCGGGTCATGTCTCACTCTTATCTATTTTAAAAGAGCGGAGTCTTCACCCCGCTCTGTTTTTTTATTTAGTGAAAATATTATTTTTTCTACATGGTAACAAATATTTTTATCGAACTTTATATATCAAATGTAGGGCGAGATCTTATCCCGCCTCGTGTTATATCGCCTTGCTCTTTGGCAGGTTTTAGAACCTGCCCTACTTAAATATCTTTAAATTGTTAAGTGGATCGGAGCTTAATGTATGTACATTACCCTTTAATCTTGACAATATTATCTCTATAATATATAGTATAGTGTTGTTCATTTTAACGGCGGGCTCCTGGAGAGCTGATTTCTAAAGTGGAAATGTCCGCTGTTATTTTCAATTTAATGAGAGAGGCTATGGGTTGTCTGTTGTACTTATTGACACTTGTCACTCTCATTTCTTTTCTTGTCCTGAGATTGCCTGTAATGAGCTTGTCGAATTATCAAAGGACTTGCGGGTGGGGCTACGACTTGATTGCAATGCTGTAGTCCATCTGTCCCACCCGCCTTTTTCCGAGTTATTTAGTTTAGATAACTGTGAAGAGGGCGTTAATTTTGATATTTTAAAATTTATATAAATCCCGCTCTCACGATTTTGTTCTTAATAATAGCCATAAAACAACCGCAACACCCCTGGCCGTATGGCCTAACAAAGTAGGAGGAAGAAATGGAAAGAATCATTGGCATCAGGCACCGCATCAAGCGGACCGCAGAAGGCAAGTCCAGCCCGACGATGGTTCACATCCTGGACGGATCCAAGAAAGGCCAGTCCTTCGAGCTCAAGGAAGAGAACGACGAGATGGACTGGGTCCTCGGAGTGTATCCCGTAGCGTATCGGGAGGTAGCTCCCGATGAGGACCTCGCCGCTTTTCCTCCCCGCCACGTCGTTTACAAGAAGATCGCGGAAGACGAATGCAGCGAGCGCCATCCCAGCCACCTTCGCAAGGAAGGGAAGGAGTGGAAAGCGGCGGTCAAAGTTCCCGCCAAGTACGACGGCCTCCGCACCGGCGATACGGTCGCGATGGTCCTCGGCGGATCGGGAGATGTGCTCTCTTATGCCATCTCGCGCCAAGGAAAGAAGGTCGGCGCGCGCATCATGCGTGTTCCTCCCTTCCACCTCAAGCGCTTCCGTCCGGACGAGGAGCAGGATGATTCCTACAACCTCGCCCTGCTCGCCCGAGAAAGGCCCGAACTGTTCTATGTGGTGGAGCCGCGCGACGAAGATCTGATTTTGGTCAGGGAGTGCTGGCGCAACCTGCAGGACGCGATGAAAGCGAGAATCGCCTGCGAACAGCGCCTGCGGCAACA
The DNA here is from genome assembly GCA_041749335.1 of Patescibacteria group bacterium. Lineage (GTDB taxonomy): Bacteria > Patescibacteriota > JABMPQ01 > JABMPQ01 > JABMPQ01 > JBGTBM01. The sequence continues at coordinate 44,075 of JBGTBM010000003.1, read as the reverse complement.
CCTGATCGGCGCTCTCTTCACCCAAGACGGGATGAGTCCCGAGGGCGATGTGGAGCGAGAGTTTGATCTCAAGAAAGCGAATGATACGATCTACCAGACGCTCCTCGCCGAAGAAGCCGCGCGAGACAAAGAGCTGCAGAAGGTCATCAAGCGGCTCAAGGTGTACCAAGAAGTGTTTGAGCCCATCAAGGGCTGCGGCCATCGCCTCGCCGCCCGCCTGATCTCGGCCATCATCGATATCCGCCGCTTCGAGACCGCTCCCCAGCTCAAGGCCTTCATGGGCGTGCATGTCTTGCACAACGAAGAGCCGGAGAAGCAGTTTCCCCGCCGGCGCAAAGGCGGCGTTGCCAACTGGCATCCCGACGGCCGCCAGGGAGTGTATCTGCTCTGCTCCTCGCAATTCGTCAAGCTGCCCAATTCGGAGTGGGGACGCAAACTGAACGCCAACAAGGAGAAACTGCGAGCCACCCACCCCGATGTCATGTGCAAGCAGTGCGGCTGTAAGTTGGATGAGTGTCAGGGTACGAAGCACACCCGCAAGTACGGAAACGGCCACATCCATAAGATGGCCGTGTGGAAGACCGCCAACCAGTTCGTGGAATGGCTCCACGCCGAGTGGTGGAAGGTGGAAAAGGCCACCCATCCCGCATCGGAAACGACAGCGGCCTAATTAGTTCTTACGTACATTTTTTTCTTAGCAGGTTTTCATCTGAAAGCCTGCTTTTTTATTTATCCGCCGAAAATTAAAACGCCCATAAGCTAAATTTATGCCTTCTTTTTATTCATCTCTTGACAAATTTATCTCAATAATTTATAGTGCAGTGTTGTTCATTTTAACGGCGGACGTTTGTGTCGGTGTTCAAAAACTACGAACCTGTTGTCCGCCGTTATTTCCAATTTTAATGAGAGAGGCTACGAACATCTTGTTGTACTTCTAGTGGAATGTCTCTCTCATTTCTTGTCTTGAGCATATCGGAGGACTTGCGGGTGGGGCTAAGCAAAAGATGTATGCAAAGCTACTTCCGCTTTGTCCCACCCGCTTTTTTACTCCAAACTTGCTTAAAACGGCAAGCGAAAAGATAAAGAAGATTATGTATTTATAAGTTATGGCGGGCTATGGTACGGGTGTGTTAAAAACTGTTGATCTTGTGTCCGCCACCCCTTTTGTACTTTGAGTTAATTTTTTAAGAGTGAGGCTACCTCACAATTGTCCATTGAGACTAGGTATCATTTGTCTCACTCTTATCTATCATAAAAGAGCGGAGTCTTCACTTCGCTCTGTTTTTTTATTTAGTAAAAATATTATTTTTTCCATTACTCCGTCAATATTTCGATTAATTTCGTCATTACCGATTCTTAATACTTCAAATCCTATGTTGGCCAAATATTCATCTCTCAAAAGATCAGATTCTTTATTCTTTTCTAGATGCTGGCTACCGTCTATTTCAATAATTATTTTTTTCTCCGGACAATAAAAATCAACGATATATTTGCCGATAGAATGTTGGCGGCGAAATTTACAACCAAGTTTTTTATTCTTTAATCTAGACCATAAGATTGTTTCATGGATAGTCTGATTATTTCTTAATGATTGCCTCCTTGTTTTTTTATTTTTAAGATTGTGAATTTTTCTCATTGTAATAAGTTTTCAACACCACCCCTCTATCTCCCCTCCTCATCTGAGGAGGGGAAGATCAAATAATTTTTTTTTAATTTGAAATAAATCTATTTACCACGACCTCCTCCCCTCAGATGAGGGGACCTGCCTGCCGCAGGCTGGGGATTAAGGTGGGGTGCTGATTTTTTAATAAATATAATTATAAAAAATATTTTTCATTTTTAAGGGGAGGTATGAGATAGATTTTTATTTAATTAATCATGATACTTCACGGTCATGGAATAGGAGAGGCCGGCGCGATTGTCGTTGTCATTGCTGACCTGGATGGCCAGTAAATTTTGTCCGGTATTTATTAAGCTTTGAATGCCATAGGTATAGGGATTGCCATTGCTAATTTGTTCCGGCACCTTGCCAAAGTAATTTCCGTTCAAATAGCCAACATAGCCCCAGGCTTCATTTTCCGCCGACATTCTAATCGCCGCGTCGTCAATCACTACATTTGCGGGAATATTGAAGCGATATCGGATCAAGCTGGTTTCATTGCCATCAACCTGATTATCCGCCCAAATCCACTCGGCTGCCGGATCAGCCTTGGCGATAATCGACGGGGGCAGATCAGCCGGATAAATATTGCTACTCCAGCTCGCATCATTAAAGCTCGGCTCCCACCAGGACGGAGTGGGAACTATGCCATTGGAATTGGGCCAATTGGGAACGAGTGAAGCTTTATAGCCCGAACCGACGGAGCTTAAAAAGTAACTAAAAAGCCGGATATTAAAAGTCCAGCTTTTGGACTGCACATTGCCCGCCCGATCGGCGACTTCTACATAAACATTGTAGGTCTGATTGCTTTCGGGAAAAGTGTTGGTAAAACTAATGCGTGAATTGGTAACATCGGCTAGCTTGGTTGAGCCGTTGATTTTTAATACCGCGCTCGAGATATCAATGCCGGACCCGCCGGTATTATCTTGATAATCGGCCGAAGCGGTTTCGGTGCGATGATAAATGGTTCCCACCGGCAGATTATTGGATATCGTCGGCTTGACCGTATCAATTATTATGCTCACCGCGGCAGAATCAGCTGAAATATTGCCGGCGGCATCTTGCGCCGTTACTCGAAATTGCCAGCCGGAATCAGCTAAGCTTGATCCAAAAGTATAAGAAAAATTTCCGGAAACATTGGCAGCAGTTTGACTATGATAAGTCCAGGCACCGGCATTTTGTTTTTTATAAATCAAGACTTGAGCGTTTTTTTCCGCCTGGCCGCTAATCGTCGGCTTTGGGTTATTGCTGATGCTGTTATTTAGCGGCGTAAGAATAATCGGCTTTAATGGTGCCTCAACATCTTTAAAACCAATGCCGGTAACGCCCGCAGCCGTTCCGTCTTGATTGCTAGCCTTAACCTGCGCGTCAATCGTGGCTGTCCCGTAGCCATTCCAATTTTCCGAACGAATTTCAAAAGATATTTTTCCCGCCTGCGACTCCACCTGAATTCCCCCCGTTTCAGCGTCCAAGTCTGCTGAAGTCACCGCGCCCAAATCTACTGAAACCGTAAAAAGTTCGCCATCCGCAATCGTATTGCCGTTTTGATCGGTAATAATTTCGGAGGTAATTACGGCTGTGCTAATGCCGTCAGCATCAATTTGCGCGGGCAAAGCACTTAAGGTGACAGCACCAAAAGATCCGCCCGGCTCTAAAAATATATCCACCTCATTTTGGTAAACCGGCTGGCAGCTAACGCACTGCGCGGCAATGGTTATTTGGCCATCGCCCACCTTGGTCGCTGCCGTATAAATTACGGAATAGGTGCCGTCATGATTATCCATTACCATACCAATTGATCCGGTATCCGTTGCGATTCCGTTGTCATCGCTAATCGTAAATTTTATTTCTTTTCCGGAAAGCTCCGCGCCGGTCAAGCCATCGGGATTATAAAGTGTCGCCGTCATAATCGCTTGCTCCAATCCATTCGCCAGCAATAAGTTTTTATCTATCTCCAAGCTCATCAGCTGCGCGACTGACCGATCGCTATCTACCGCAAAGGCATATTTTGCCGCCGATGATAAATTGCCAACTTTATCTTGCGCTTGAACTATTAGCTGATAATTGCCGTCGGTTAAGTCCACCGGAACTTGCCAGATATTTTTGGCTTTCGTAAAATTGCTTGCGCTAATTTCAAATTGGCTAACTTCGGTGCCGGATAAATTTTGCACCGAAATTAAATATTTTAAAACTCCCGAACCCTGATCCTTGGAATTCTCCCAGGTAAAATAAGGGCGCCGCGCCAAGCTGATGTTTTCATCCCAAGCGGATTTTAAGCTCGGTCCGATATCAGCAGGAGTGGTTGGGAGTTTTGTGTCTACCATGAATTTCAAGTAGGGCGCGTCACCGACTTTATTGGAATTATTCGGATTCAAATTGCCCAATTGGTCCTTGGCGGTTACCGCTACGGTATGCCAGCCGTCTTTTATTTTTTCCGGCGCGGTCCAGGAAATACTATTGCCGATCCACCAGTCGTTTCCCCACCCTCCATCCGGCGTGTAGTCATCAATCGCAATATAGTACCCGGCAATGCCGGACAACCGATCTGTAGCCGGATCCCATAAAAACGCTGGGGTAGCATCATTGGTATAGACTCCCTGCCAGTTGGATTCTTTTAGATCAGCCCGTAAATTGCTGATTTTGCCGGGTTTTTCGCCGTCCACCACAATATTAAGAATAAAATTAGTGGATTTTAATTTATCATTATTTAAATACAAGACAAAAGTTTCCGTGTATTTTCCGGAATATTTTGGCGCCCTGATTTTAAATTTAAATTTTATTTTATCACCCGTAAGCACTTCGGTTTTTTCTAATACCGCCGGAATATTTTCTTGCTGCCAGCTTGACGTGTAAAAAATTGAGTTTCTGTTTTGCGGATCCAACCTAAGGGAAATTTTATTTTTGCATTTGGCAAACCAAGCGGCGGCTCCGATGTTTTGATATTCCACCCACACTTCTTTTTCTTCCCCCGGCCGCAAAGCAATTGATGAGAAAGACTGGCTTAAATATTGCGCCTGATAATAGCTGCTGCCTCCGCCATATCCGACGTAGCCTTTGCCATCGCCATGTCCAAAAAAATTAATGTGATCATCGCCGTAAGTCGCAACCGCCAATTCGTCATCGCCGGAATCATCAAAATCACCCGCCGCCAAATCAGAAATGATCGATTTTTCCGTCCAACTAAAAGCATTTTTGCTTTGCTTTTCGGAAAAAATTCCGCCCCAGGCATTATTTAAATTGCGTCCCCAATAAAAATAGATATAATCGTCGGAAGAGGTGGTTACCGCCAAATGATCGGTACTTCCTTGAAATTTTCCCACGGCAATATGGGTAATGCCGGGATTTCCGTCGCTGTGCGCGTCCATATATCCCTGCTTAACAAAAGGTTGCGCCAAGCTTTTATCCCAAGGCTGCCACCATTTATTAAGTTTGGATTTATCAAAATAATAAACATAGATATGGTCGTCCGCCGTTGTTGTTACCAATAGCTCATCATTTCCGTTACCATCAATATCCATCGCCGCCAACGCCGAAATCGCAGGATTGTTATCATGCGCGTTTAAAAATCCGAGTTTATTGGTAAAAGTTTTACCGTTCCAATTATCAAAAATATAAACGTGATCGTCGGAGGGGACGGAAAGAATTAATTCATCCCGGCCGTCTTTATCAATATCGCCGGTTGCGAGTGTATTTATTTCTTGAGAGTCGGGATGCGGATCCAAAAATCCCAACTCCTGATTACTGTTCCGATTGTTGTGATAAAAATAGACTTTATCATCTCCCTTGAAAGTTAAAGCTAAAATATCATTTTCCTCTCCGCCAAATTTGCCGGTTGTCATCGTTAAAATCTTTTTATCTCTGCTTCCCAGAGGATCAAGCTTATAAAGCCGATCTAAAATATCGCCGTTTCCCCGCTCATTATTATCCCACCAAACTTCATGATAATAAACATGGCCGTCATTGGTATCAGCAGTAGTATGCAGGCCGCTTCTTTTCCCGCCGTCAAAACTCCCGGCGGCTATCTTGTTCGTCGCAGGATCGCCATCCTTAAAAACATCCAACCAACCCAAATGGTCGAGAGAGTAGGTGATGGGATTTGATATATAATTATTAGAAGATATTGTTTTTGTATTTGTGGTTGTGTTTGTATGGCCTGGAATCCTTAACCAGCCCTGAATATAATGCTCATTTACCCCAGAGTCTAAATAATATTCATTTTTATTCACTTTCATTTTCAATTTTCTGCAACAATTATCGCTACTCCAATTTTGTTCAATAATTTTTATATAATCATGTCCGACCTCGGAGATAATTGCAACGTGACCATAGGGTTCTCCTCCAAATGTAAGTAAGTCATCAGGTTGCGGTTTTTCCGTGCCTCCATTTTTAAAAGCAAGCAAGCCGTTTTTATCTGCCTTATTAAAATAATCTTTTCCATTTCCAGACCCCCTCATATTTTTCCAATTCAGGGCTTGAGCATAGAAGCGATTTACATACTCTACACATTGATATTGATAACCATATTCTTCATAATCGCCATTTACGCCATGGCTTACTCCATTCGAGAAAGCCGTTACACCTTTATATTCGCCAATCGAAACTCCAAAATTAGCCGCTTCTACCACTTTGATTGATAGCAAAAAAAGAACCAAAAAAAACCATAAATGTTTTCTCATAAAACCTCCTTTTAATTAATTATGAGACTTATATTTCTTTTGAGAAGGTACTGATAATTTTTTCAATTTCTTCTTGAATTTTTATAAATTTTTTATCTTCACACCCCGGCATCCCCAAACAATCTCCGCTGCTGGTATAATAAAAAGCATATTTTGTATCTTCGGCAATAAAAGTATGGGGATAATCTATTACCGAATCATTATTTTTATCTTCGATTTTTACAATTTGAAATTGAATATAATAATCACTGTCTGCTTTTGATAATAAGCGAATCGATTTATATATTTTTGACCCTTCGGGTTTATCAATATTTTTTTCTACAATTTTTTCCCACTCCCCCGGATATTTAAAACTAAAACCGTATTCCTTATTCTCGTAAGTTTTCCATCCTGACATATCATCTTCATCTTTTTCAATATTCACTTCTTCATTCTCCTCCGGCGCTTCCGGCGCTTGAGCCGTCTCCCGAGTTGCAATGGCCCAAACAATAATTATCGCCGCCGCCAGCAAGGCCATTATCGCAAGCCACATGATTGTTTTCTTTTTATTTTCTTTTGCCATAGATTTTATAGTTAATTATCTTGTTTGCTTTATTGCTGCTTGGTTTTTTGTTGATTAAATTATATTTACAACTAATTTTTCGCTCCGGGATAAAATTTTTCCAAAATAAAAAGCCCGAACTTATGGACTTTAAAATATAATAAATTGTTTCCCCCTTTTCATATTTGAATTATAACTCGCAAAAATTTTGGGGTCAATCTGGATAACTTCATTGAATAAAATTCTTGTCCGCCATTTGACAAATTATTTTTTCTTGCTATATTCACAAGTAAATCTTTTGCTCTTTCCAAATGGAGGATGTCATGCAGTCAATATTATACGACCAATTGGATCGGTGGCTGCAAATTGCAATCCTGCAAAAATATTTGAATGCCGACGAATTGCGTTTTCCTTTAGGTGGAAAAGACAATTATCGGATTAGTCCGGAAAAGGCCAGAAAAGATCTGGATCTGCTGATTTGCAAAACCTGCAAGAGATTTAAGTTATTACAGCCCGGAGAAAAGCTCGAGGCTGAAGAAAAAACTTACGAGGATTGGCACCGAGAGATGTTGGCGGTCTTTTGCTGCATTAATTACGGACGCATACTCTGTTCCATCTGTCCGCTTAGTCTAGGCTTAGAAGAAATGATAAAAAGGGAAGGCACCGCTCCGTGCAACTTGTTGGAAGACACCAAGCTTTTTTCTTTTGAGCCCACCGGCTGCATTATCATCACTTCCGGCTATTGGGATGAAATTTCTCTGATTCAGCACATCACATTAACATTTGGCATACAAAGGACCGCTTTATTTTTGGAGGTTAAGACTGCATTTAGCAGACACCTTCCTGATTGAAATATTTACCAAATAACCCGAGCTCTTTTATCAAAAAACCCCGCTCCTGACAGGGTTTTTTTATTTTAATATTGAATTATTTTTTTACGATCGGCATGACAATATAAATATAGTCTTTTTCCACTTCTCCCACCGGCTGCAATGCTCCCACTTTTTCATCAGCGGTGATCATTAGATTAACGGAATTGGTGCCAATGTTTAGCAAACAATCCAATAAATATTGCGGGTTAAAAGATATTTCTTTATTGCTACCCTCTAAATGTTCCGCCTTGACCAAAGTAACATTTTTTCCCACTTCTCCCGATTCGGCAATTATTTCCAGCGCGCCTTTTTTTAAATCTGTTTTAACTAAAACTTCGGCAATGTCTTTTTTGGAAAAGAAGCTTGAAGTGCGCAGTGCAGTGGTCAGCTCTTTGTTGGACAATTGGGCCTTGGTTTCAAATTCTTTTGGAATAATTCTTTGATATTCCGGATATTGGCCTTCAACCAAGCGCGATACCAATTCAATATCGCCAAACGCAAATCTAACCTGGTTGTCGGAAGTGGAAATTTCAACAATTTCAGTTTGTTCGGAAAGAATGCGGTTTAATTCCAACATGGCAGATATCGGTACAATCATTTCTTCATCTCCGCCAGTGCCTTCCAAAAGCCCCAGCTCTTTTTCCGCTAAACGATAACTGTCGGTCGCGGCCAATTTCATTTTTTCTTTCTGTGATCTTAAATATACTCCGGCAATTTCCGGCCGAGATTCATCATGCGCAGCCGCATAAATAATTTGCGTCAAGGCCGTTTTTAATTCTCGCCCCGACACCTTAGCAAAAGGTTTGCTATCTATCTTTGGTATCAAGGGAAATTCTTGGTGATCAATTCCTTTAATGTTTGCTTTATATGATCCGGCGGAAACTTTCATATCCGTACCCTTCACTTCAATTTCAATTTTATCGGCCGGTAAGTTGTTTATATAATTTGTCAGCAGCTGCGCCGGTACGGTAATTTTTCCTTCCTCTTCAATTTTTGCGCCGATCAAACAACTAGTGCCAATCTCTAAATTAGTAGTGGTTAATTTTAGCCTTTTATTATCCGTGGTTAAAAGTACATTGGCTAATATTGGTAAGGCTGAATCTTTACCAATACTTTTTCCCACGATTGATAATCCATTAGATAAATTTTCTTGAGTGCAGGTTAATTTCATTTTTTTATATACCTATTATTAATTGTTATTATTATATATTTATTAAAATTAGAAGTAGTAGTATTAGAGAGCCTTAAATCTGTTGATAAAATGCCAATTGGTTTTATATAAGGCAAGGATAGGCAATAAATTGTTCTGATATCCTGTGGACGAACCAATATTATTGCTGTTAATTGTTTTTAATAAAATGTGCACAATTAATGGCAGGTCGCAGTTATCCAGTTTTTGTTCAGTTTGCATTTCTTTTTGTGCACATAGATATTCTGGCCTTTATCGACAATTAATTCACAGCCTTTGTTTACATAAAATATCTTAATTGGCGATATTTTTGCTCTCAACAATATTGATGATGCGATTTATTTCTTCTTTATGTTTGGAAAGTGCCGGACTATTTTAAAAAAATAATAAGACAACAAAACAAGGGGCAAAATATTACTGCGGCATATATAACTTCTGCCTAATAATTTCAATCTCTTGCCGCAGATCGTCATTTTTAGCTACTTCTTTGTTGACTTTTTCATAAGCGTGAATGGCGGTGGTGTGATCTCTGCCTCCCAATTCTCTACCGATAGAAGGATAGCTGGATTTGCCTTCCCGCCTCATTAAAAACATGGCGATTTGTCTGGGCCAGGCTACTTCTTTCTTGCGATTTTTGGCCAGCATATCGTGGGACTGGATATCATAAAAATCTGAAACGATATTAATGATATGTTTGGGAGTAAGCGCCTTCTTGTTAGGATTGGTTAAAATATTAGATAATACCGATTTGGCTGTTTCTTCGGTCGGATTAATATTGTGTAACTGGCAATGGGCAATTACCGTGCTTAGTGCTCCTTCCAGTTCGCGAATGTTGTGTTGGATGTTGCTAGCAATAAAATTTAGCACTTCGTCGGGCATATTGATGCCTTTTTCATTGCATTTACGTCCTAAAATCACCTTTCGGGTTTCCAGGTCGGGAAGGCCGATGTCTGCGATCATGCCGCCTTCAAAACGCGATACCAGCCTGTCCTCCAAAGCGGCAATCGCTTTGGGAGGCCGGTCGGAAGTTAGCACAATTTGTTTATTTGATTGGTAAAGTGAATTAAAAGTATGAAAAAATTCTTCTTGAGTTCTTTCTTTGCCGGATAAAAATTGAATGTCATCAATTAAAAGCACGTCGCATTGGCGATACCTGTTTTTAAAGGCCGATTCACCGTCTTTGCCTTTTTGAATGTAATTAATGAAATCTTCGGTGAATTCTTCGCAAGTGACATAGACAATCTTTTTGTCTTGTTCAACGCAAAGGGTATTGCCGATCGCCTGGATTAAATGAGTTTTTCCCAAACCCACTCCGCCGTAAATAAATAGCGGGTTGTAAGCGGTGCCGGGGCTTTTGGCTACTGCCTTGGCGGCTGCGTGAGCCAGTTCGTTATTGGCGCCGACAACAAAATTATCAAATAAATAGCGGGGATTTAATTTTTTATTTTCCGTTGATACTGCAAAGGTGGCGGAAGGAGCGGCGGGTCGCTGTTCTTTTAATTCAACCACCGGCTGAACCGGCTGTCCGTTTGGTTTTCTGCCGATATCTTGAATCAAATTCTGGGGGCCGATGGGTCGATGGTTATGAATTTCATAGCCAATCTTGGTAATGCGTTCAGAGGTTACACTTAGTAGGGCGCGCGATATATTTTTGTGATATTTATTTTGCAGCCACTCTCGGGTAAATGCATTGGGTACCCCGATAACATATTCACCTTCATTTTTAGCTGCGATAAAGGTGTTTTTAAACCAGGTAATAAAATTGGCTTTGCTGAGAGTGAGCTCTAATTCGCCCAAGACAGCCTGCCAGATTTGATCGTTTGTCATTTTTTATTTTACCTAAATTAGTAAAAGCAAGATTGACCCCATTGTACCTCAAATAAATTATTGAAAGTATAAAATATATGTTTATAAGGTGTGCAAAATCTGGGGACAGCTAGGGACAACTTTTCGGAAGTGCGGATAAAAAAATTTTTATTTGAAAAATACTGTACTTAATATGTCATTTTAAAAGAGTGAAGTTTTTTGTCAATAAGGAAAATTATTTTAAAAAAAATTTGACTGATATTTTTTATAAAGTTCCGTCCCAAAAAAGTTTTATTTTAAATAATTTGCAACAAAAATTATATAAGTGTAATAAAAAAATAACAAAAATAATAAGCTAGAAAACCTTATAATTAAGCCAATATAGCATTAGTAAATAAAATATATGACAAAAGGTATTGACAATAATTATATAATATGCTAATATACTTTGATAATCAAAAAAGAGCGAAGAACATTAAAAATAAATTTGGGGAAGAGTGTGATGTGAGAGGAGCCTAATGAGGATCCAGGGATCAAAAAATATTAAGCCCTGTTAAACTCATGCCCGCTCTTATCACTTTCTTTCACAAGTCAAAGAATCAAAGATGCGTACAGAAATACTTGAAACTCGGGTTGAAGTAACATTGATAGTTATCCTGATAAGCCGGTAGATTTTGTACTCATCTTTGAGCTTTTGACAACATAAGCTGATCGAACAAAGGGAAAAACAGCAATATGACCTGGCCCTGATCTCGTAGTCGGCAGAACTTTCAACGAGCGCTGGAAAGTCTAGCGCCCTACTCCACAAAGGAAAAGAAAGAGCTGGGTGATTCGAGTGTTGACCAGGAAGCGTCAGAGATTAAGATAGCGTTCTGGCGTGGATACATAAGCTATCCGGGGGTGCTTACAACCTCGCAGCCTCGCAAGCAATTGTAAGCCGGGAGTCACCTGCCCATTAATGGAAGACCTTAATCCGTGGTGAGCCATGGGGAAGCAGAACCCTTTGTACATTACATAAGTTTTATCGGGGAAGCGAGATCAAAATCTTTGCTTCCCTGCTTTTTCTAAATCCATTTAGTTTAAATGGATTTAGAAAATGCACATTACAAAGTTTGGGGGAGATGTAGATGCTGGGCAAATATAGGGACCCAAGGGACATATATTATATCGCCTTGTTAAACCTATACCTTGCCTCCATCTTTATCTCTCTCAAGCAACCCAAAAGAAAGGAAGAGGAAAATGACCTGGACGTAGATCTGCTTGTCTTCCGTCACCCAAGCACGCTGTCAGCGAGGCGATCAAGCTTAAGACCTGCAGCCAACCGAATTTAATCCCACTGATATGAATCACTTGGGAGAAAGGAGGAGCGCAACATGCGGCATCGCATGGCGCTGGTGCGTAGGTAAAGCAAGCTGCACCACTCACCGGAGAACGACGCCATCGCTTCAAGCAGATCATCCGCTGCCATCATTGCCGGAGCCAAACGACGTGGTTACCGCAACGACGCAGCACACAACAAAAGGAGGAAGGGATGGACTGGCCCATGACCATCGCCCCCTAGAGTGAGATGCTTTAGGGGAGCAGGCATAAGCTAGCTCTCGCGGTAGCTTGGCAGCCGGCGTTGGTCTCTGACGTCAACCGACGCCATACTAGACCAAGCATCGTCTCTATAAGAGCCAGTGCCCAATCACTCTACGCTACTCTTGCCAGAGTTCCTTTCTCTACAGCTGCTCTTTGCATTCTTGGACGCATTGCACGCACAGTGCAATCCATGCAAGCTCATCTCGAGTTTGCACACCGCGTCCACTTTCCCAAGCAAGTGATCGTTAAAATCGTTTGTTTAGGAGAGTTTTTTTCAGAGCATCTTTTTTAGGAGGAAGTATGATGAGCGCCATGCTGCCCGCGATCGCAACGATTTCTGTCATGTTCACCGCCAACCTGATCGCTCGCGCTATTCTGCGGCGGATGTAATCATTCAACGTTCTTTTAAAAAAGGAGATACAAAAAGACAAGGTAGACTTAAAAACCTTGTCCCAAACCAAGCAAGTAAAAAATTGTTTGCTTGGTTAGAGACAAAGTTCTTTCAATCGCAATCACAGATCTAAACCAGGAGGAGAAAAAGATGAGCAGGGAAAAAGAGATGGAAAGGCTGTTCAATTCCTGCCCGTTCGCCGGCGAGATCCAGCTGCAAAATTTCATCATGAATCTGCAGACGGCGGCGGAGCTGATGTTCGCCCTGCACGACGAGCAGATGCAGAGCCTTGGCATTCCGTACCGAGCCACCTTCCGTCGACCCGATCTGTACATCATGTTCCAGATGCAAAACACCGACATCCTGGCCTAGCCCTTCTTTGAACTTTTCACCAGCACGTTTTCTACAACGTGCTCCCACCAAAGATTGTAATTATTTTAATTGTAGTTTTTGTAGAGATCTTTTACTCAAACAGAAGAAAGGAGAAAGCGACATGACAGTGGAGAATTTTCGGACTGTTTTCAAGCGCGGATCGCGGTTCATCGCCGGAAGCGAACGGCCCGAACTCGTCGAAGAGGCCTCGGATCGCCTGCTGCGGGTTGCCGATCTCTTCATGGAAGAGACCGGACTGTACCACGACCTCGATGACACCGGGCGCCTGGATCTGATCTTCGATCTTCCCCCGGATACCAGCCTCGGCTTCGACACCTCGGTCGCCTTGCAGGAGCTCGAAGAGTTCCTCGCCGCCGCCTAGCCATCTCCTTCCTGTCATCGTTCTTCATCTCTTTGGACGTAAGTTTTCTAGCTTACGTCCTTTTTTATTTAAAGCGTTTATTAAGAATATAATTTTAGATATTCGTGTGAAATTTGCTTAACTAAAAGCAGCCAGCTTTTGCTAATAGATTAAGATTGCAACTTCCCGTGCCCTGGGCTTTAAAGGCTTTTTGCCGTTAAAGTTTTGGCTACAATCTTAATCTGGAGGGCACCTTTTTTGTTAGCAAATAGACTGACTGCTCGCCCGCCTGAACGGGCATCATTATTATAACATAAATATTTTCAATAAAAAAATCAGCTGTTAATAAAATATTTTCAGAATAAAATTGCCTTATTGACAATAAAGCGGGTAGAAATTATCATAATAGTATTACTACTAATAAATCACATGAGCTATTATATTTCAGCGCCGGTCAAAAACTTAATACATTCATTTTCGCAAAAAGACGAAATACCCAAAGATGTAAGCAAAATTAAAGTGGATCATTTTGTCAGCCAGATGGCTTTTTTTTATGAAAAATTGCGCAACGTGGTTGATTATAAAGATAAACATTTATTGCGGCGCAGCGCGGTAGAAAGAATTTTGCGCCGCCGGATAACGATTGATAAAAATAAAGCGAAAATAGCTGAAAATTTAGTCAAGGAGCTGATCTGGGCTAAATATTTGGAAAATAATAAATTGCCCGAAACAAAAATTCTTGAGGTGCAAAGCATTATTAATAAATATTTAAATTTAATCAGTGCCACCACATATGCCAAGCGTCGAGATAAAAGAAAATTTATTGATTGGGTGATAGGCGTCGCCTCCTGTGAAATAGAAGATGTTTTAATATCCTTGCGGTCGGTGGGTGCTATTGTGGAAACCATGTTTCAGGTGATGGATGCGCGACTTAAGATTAAAGATATTAGATTAGACGACGCTACTAAAAAAATCTTGTGTTATATTGCCATTCATCGCACTTTGATCAAATCCGATCCGGCCACCATTAGATATTTTATGTTTAAACTGGCTTATCGCGAATGGTTCGGAGGCACTAAGCAAGAAATTGAAAATGTCGCTCGCAACATAAAAAACATTCAGGAAGAAATTGAAGGGTATCTTAATAATAAGCTGTCTTTTCGTTTTAAGCGCTTAATGAAAACATACACCCCCCTGTTTTTAATTCTTAGAGATGTGGTGGCCGATAATATTGATGGCATTGAGGGACTTTTAAATGATCCCGCCGCTTTTCAAAATGAAATCGAAAAAAAGGCCGAGCAAAAATATAAAGAAGTTAAATCAAATTTACGCCGGGCCGCTTTGCGCAGTATTATCTATTTATTTATTACCAAAATGTTGCTGGCGATTATTATTGAAGTGCCGGTTGATCTTTATTGGTTAAAAGAAGTAAAATGGCTGCCGATTGCGATCAATATCGCTTTCCCTCTTTTCATAATGTTGATAGTGGCTTTGTTTACCCGCGTGCCGGGCAAGAAAAATACCGAGCGCATTATTAACGGCATAAAAAGCATTGTCTATTCTGATCGCAAACAAACCATTATTTTCAATGCTCATTCCTCATATGTGCGCAGTAAATTTTTAAGCTGGTTTTTTAAATTTTCCTATTTTATTACTTTTTTAGTGTCATTTGGTTTGGTGGGATATGTGCTTTATAGGTTGGATTTTAACGTCGCTTCCGCTATAGTATTTTTTATGTTTTTAACTTTGGTTAGTTTCTTTGGTTTCCGTGTGCGTGAAGGCGCCAAAGAATATTCAATTCCGGCCCGCAAGGATAGCATTTTACGCTTGTTTTTCGATTTGTATACTTTGCCGATTCTTCGGGCGGGGCGTTGGATTTCCCAGGAATTTTCCAAAATTAACGTTTTTGTTTTTGTTTTTGATTTTTTAATTGAAGCGCCTTTTAAAATGCTGATTGAATTGGGCGAACAATGGCTGGGTTTTGTGCGGGAAAAAAGAGAAGAGATAATATAAAATTCACAAAAACGTTTGGTTATACTAAGCGTTTTTTTATTTTACTTTTAGCAATATAATGATATTAATTGATCCGCGTCTTGACGTCCGATAATATTTTGTTATTATTTCCTATTAAGGCGCAAACAATAAGATTGATCTTTAAAAAACATAAGGAGGAACAAATGGTAAAACAAATTCGGATTTGGCATACTCGAGCTAATTATGCCCGTGGCGAGGAGCTAAAAGAGTTTGAAGATATGGTCAATCTTGATCTTCGAACATTAGGCGATCAAGTTGAAAAAGTTTACTCGATAGGCGTTGGAATTGAAATGGTGGTAACGGCGGTCTTGCGCATAGAAACAGGAGAGGAAAACCGATGCAGGTAAAAATTTTCGAAGCGGCAAAGGCTGAAGAATTGGAAAAAATGATCAATGAGTGGTTAAAACACCGCCGTATCAATATCCAAAAAATGCAGCTCCAGGCCGGAAGCGGATTTAGAGTGGCGTTGATATTGTATATTCAATCCGAGCCCGAAGTTTGCTAAATTGCCATTAAACACCCGGATTAAGGGTGTTTTTTTATGGCGCATTATCACAAACATTGACATTTATTATACTATATGTTATTTTGAGACGACGGTAAAACCGTTATTTTTGATTGTTCTATGAAAATTTAAACATTAGCATCCAAAGGAGGTTAATGTGCTGGCAACAGCGAAAAAAGAGCATGAATGGAGAGAGGTGGCGGAAATTCTTTGGTCTCTGGGAGTCGAAGTGGAGGGTGGAAGGAAATTAGATAATTTTTCCGAGGTGATAACGTCTCTCGGACTTTCCCCCGCTATTCGAAAAAAATTGGTCAGTAAGGGCTTATTGCAGCTTAGATCAAGACAGCCGGAAACTTTTTTTATGCCCGGAGCTAATTTCCGGGGATACGGGCTCACGCCCAATCAAGCAAAATTACCCGATCAGATTAAGCTAACTCTGACCGGAGAAGATAAGAAGCAGCCCGGTTTAGGCTTGGAAACACGCTTTGTGGACGTTTGTCCCGGCGTTAAGCCCAATGGTAAAAAGATCGCGCTGCTGATTGATTGGGACAATATCCAGATTGGACTTAGCGATTTAGCAGAGAATTTTTCTCCGCTTAATGCTATCAATCTGGTGCGGCCGCTGGGAGATTTGGCTGCCGCCTGGGTTTTTACTGATACTCAACGAATTGATCGTAGTGAAAGGGTTAAGCTTCATACTTACGGGTATGAGATCATTGATTGTCCGCGCATGTTTTTCGAGTCCGACCATACAAAAGACGTGGTTGACTCGGTAATTACGAGAAAAATATTTTGGATCATCACCTATTGTCCGTATATTACCACTGTCGTGCTGGCGACGGCCGATCATGACTTCCTACCCTGCCTCGCATTACTTAAGAATCATGGCAAGGAAGTGGTGCTGATGACCGCGCGGCGCTATCGCGGCACGCTCTTGCAGCAGCAGGCAGACCAGGTCCTGGTAATTAAGCCGGAATCTGGCGAAGAGCTCAAGGTGCTGGATAAGAATTTTGGCCCGGATGATTATGAACATCCGGACGAAACGATTCACGACTTTATTCTCCTGATGGCGTATTTGGTTAATCAGATGGATCGCACAATTAAGATTAACCAGGCCAATGTAGATTTCAAAGCGCTTAAAACTCTGCTGTTTGAGCTGGAGGATTTTCCCGAGCGGCTGAGTTTACCGGTCTTGGAGAAAATTCTGACCTTTTTCCGGCGGCAGGGCGTTTTAAAAAAGATCGTCTACGGCCGATCGCACAAAACATTTTATCGGTTAAATTATTCGCACCCTTTTTATTTTTGGAGCCAGAAGCAACAGCTCCCTCAAACCTAGTCATAAGACTAGGTTTTTTCTTGTCAAAAATTTATTTAGATGATAAATTACAAATGACGCAAGTCATAATATTTGATTAATAATTAAAACCTATAAGAATTGATATCGGTTGCAATGAATGATATGGAACTAATGGGAAATAGAATGCAAATTAATTGTTAAAAAGAAAAATGTAGCTAAATATATACTTTTGCACATTAAGAATTTAAGAGAATAACTATTGCAGAAAAATTGCAGAAGATATTTTAGTTGCAATCTTATAGGCGATGAGAGGAATAAAAAAATGGATATTGTTACACTGACGCTGATTTTTATCGCTACTTTAGGCTGCGGTGGAGCCGGAGGTTATCTGCTAAGAAAAACCTTGGCGGCTCGAAAAAAAGAAACGGCAGAAGCAAAGGCGATTGAATTAATCGAAGAAGCTAAAAGAAAAGAAAAAGAACTGAATTTGAAGGCCAAGGATAAGGCCTTAAGCATCATAGAATCTGCCAAAAAAGAAGAGCAAGAAAGAAGAGACAGATTAATAAAGCTGGAAGAGAGATTAGCTAACCGCGAAAGAAATTTAGACCACAAACTTGATCAGCTTGAGCAAAAGCAAAACATTCTTGAAGCTGATAAAACAAAAATAAGCAAAATAAAAAATGAATTGGCAGAAATCAGACGGAAACAGCTGACTACGCTGGAGAAAGTTGCCAAATTAACTCAAGCCAAGGCGCGTGAAGTGCTTTTAGAAATGGTGGAAAGAGATATGAAAGAAAAAATCTTGGAAAGAATTGAGAAATTAAAGAAATTAGAGAAGGAAGAAGCGGATAAAAACGCACAAAATATTATCGGCAGCGCTATCCAAAGGTACGCGGCTTCCGTTGCCTCCGAAACCACTACCTCGACTGTGGCTTTGCCATCTGATGAAATGAAAGGCAGAATAATTGGCCGCGAGGGTAGAAATATTAAAAGGATTGAAGAGTTAACCGGTGTAGAAGTGGTCGTAGATGATACCCCCGGAGCAATCGTTATTTCTGCGTTTAGCCCGATTCGTCGACAAGTGGCTAAATTAGCCTTAGAGAGCTTAATTTTGGATGGCCGCATTCATCCTTCTAAAATTGAGGAAGCGGTTCAGAAAGCCAAGAAAGTTTTAGCGACCGAAATCAAAGAAGCCGGAGAGACGGCTGTATTTGAGCTGGGAATCGCGGACTTTGATCCCAAGTTAATTCAGCTTTTAGGCCGGCTGAAATACCGCACCAGTTATGGACAAAATGTTTTAGACCATTCTATTCAAGTGGCAAATTTTTCCGCCCTGATTGCTTCACAGCTTGGAACCAATGTTCAATTGGCCAAGAAAGCGGGACTTTTGCATGATATTGGCAAAGCGGTAGACCACGAGATTGAAGGAACCCATATTGAAATCGGTAAGAATATTTTGAAAAAGTTCGCCATGCCGGAAGAGCTGATTCATGCCATGGAATGCCATCACGGAGATACCGAGCCGCATTCAGTAGAGGCGATGATTGTAACCGCGGCAGACGCGATATCTGCCGCTCGGCCGGGAGCGCGCAAGGACAGCTATGAAAATTATTTAAAACGCCTAGAAGATTTGGAAAATGTCGCTAATTCTTTTGAGGGCGTGGAAAAATCTTATGCGATTCAGGCGGGACGTGAAGTGAGAGTATTCGTCAGACCGGGAGAAATTGATGATTTGGAAGCCACCAAGCTGGCGCAAAAAATTGCCGACAAGGTTGAAAATGATTTGAAATATCCGGGTGAAATCAAAGTAAATGTAATTAGAGAAACCCGAGCGATAGAAATTGCTAGATAAAACTAATAAAAAACTAAATTTCTGAATATGTATTAAAAGAAGCCTCGCGGGAAGAAAGAGGCTTCTTTTTTAAAACCAATATCAAAATAAAATGACGCATAATCCACTAGAAAAATTAGATCCCGGCCAGTTAAAAGCCGCTACTTCCAATGCAAAAAATATATTATGTTTGGCGGGAGCAGGGTCGGGAAAAACGCGGGTGCTTACTACTCGTGTTTTTTATTTAGTAAAAAAATTGAATATTAAGGAAGAAAACATTTTAACAATTACCTTTACCCGCAACGCCGCCAATGAAATGAAAGAGCGTCTGCAAGAACTGGGAATTGAAGTGGAAAAATTATGGTGCTGCACTTTTCACAGCGCTTGCTATAAAATTCTGCGGGAATTAAATCCCAATCTAAAATTCAATATTATTGATGAAGGCAAACAAGACCAGCTTTTACTGCGACTTATAAAGCATTTAGCGTGCGAAAAAGATTTTGGCTATCGTTTACATAGCTTCTGCGAAGAAAACAATTGGCCCTTTTATTTATTTTATGAAGAGGCGCAAAAAATTTTGAAAGAATGTAAAAATCGGACAATAAGCTTGAAGTCGATTATTGCAAGATGCGGGCGGGAAAAAGACGAGGATGTACGGGAATTCTATCGCCTGCTCTATTTTATTAAATATCATTACGAAAAAATGTTAGCGGCGGGAAATTTATTGGATTTTTCCGATTTAATATTAAAAGCGATCGGCCAACTCAAGAGCGATCCATTGATCTGGCAGAAATATCAGCAAAGATTTAGATACTTGTTGGTGGATGAATTTCAAGACGTTGATTTTGCGCAGATGAAATTTTTGAAGCTTTTAAACGGGCGCACAAATAATCTTTTTGCCGTGGGAGACGACTGGCAGTCAATTTACGGCTTCCGGGGCGGCGATGTAAAATATATTTTAAACTTTGGCCGTGAGTTTGCGGGCGAATGCGAAACGGTGGTGCTTCCCTACAACTATCGCAGCGATGAAAATATCGTTAAGGCCGCTGCCAAATTTATCAAGCATAATAAAAAACAAAAAAGCAAAAAAATCAAAGCGTATCATCCGGGCAAAATAAAAATAAAAATTTATCGGAGTATTAGTGAAGAAGATGGAGTTAGATTCACGCTTGACGCGATAAAAAAATTATTAAAGTTCAGAATTGCTCCCCAATCAATTATGCTGCTGGGACGTAATTGGAAAAATTTAGACGCATACCGGGATGCCTTGCAGGCTAACAACATAGCGGGTGTGCAGATAAATTCAATCCATGGAGCCAAAGGCATGGAGAGCGATGTGGTTTTTTTGGTGGGGCTGCATCGGGGGCGTTCCGGTTTCCCCTGCCTCAAAGACGATTATGACATTATTAAACTGGTAAAAGATGTAAGTCAAAACGATCGTCTGGAAGAAGAAAGGCGCTGTATGTACGTAGCGATCACTCGAGCCAAAAAATTATTATTCATTATTACCGAAAAAGATATGGAGTCAATTTTTGTTAAAGAATTGCCAAAAAGATATTGCCGTACAGCGAAATGATGCGCTAGACAAATACAAGATATTATGTAATATATAAAAGTAATTGCGGGCCCATATCCGCCCAAGGCGGACAGGGCTCAAGCGGTAGCCCTGCAAGTTTTCAGGGCATAACCGATTTGCTTCAAGTATGTTTGCAAGTTTAAATAATAATTATAAGTTAGAGATCAAAATTTAATGATTCACGGGCCCATAGCTCAGCGGTAGAGCACTCGGCTCATAACCGATTTGTCGCAGGTTCGATCCCTGCTGGGCCCACCAAATTTTTAATATGCATTATGTTCAAAAGGCGCAAAGCCTTTTTTTGAATTTTTGGGCTGGGAGATGAGAAATATTGAAAGTTTTGATGAAGTAACCACCGAGAAAGAGCTTCCGGTGGGTGAGTTGATTTGGCTATAGGTCTATAATTCAAAAAAATAAAAATTTACCTCCGGCTTTACTCATTTTGTTGTCGAATTATTGCATTTATATTATAATTTAATATAGTATCGTTTATAATTATTTTAGAACTAATTAACTTTGACCGCCTATTCTTATATAGTGGGTGCGTTTTTTAAATTTAATTAAATAATTTATCGAACTATGAAACTGCCCTTGCTTGATTATACCTTGACGTTGTTTCAAAAAACTAATCTTAGCAATGTCTTAATAATTGCTGCTCAACACATCCTGGAAACCAATCTAACAATGTTTGAATATTTATTTCGCTTAGGGCTTAAACCCCAAAATACTTTTTTAATCGGTAAGAGTTACTCAACGAATAAAGAAGTGATGGAGAAATTTCGCGCCAAGGGCGTTTATGTGCATCCGGGAAGTATAAAATTTGACAGCCACCTAGCTTATGATAGCCAATACAGAACAGAGGTTAAAGATTTTCTTAATTATGTTAAAACAACAGTAAATTTTGAGGATTATAAAAAAGTTTTATTTGTTGATGATGGCGGCTTGCTGATATATATAGCAAATTCATCAATTAAAAATTTCTCCAATGTCTTTGCTGTCGAACAAACTTCATGCGGATATCATATGCTCAAAGATATCAAATTAAATTTTCCGATAATAAATGTCGCTCGTTCCGACGCAAAACTAGTCTATGAGTCCCCCTTCATTGCCGAATTGTTTGTTGAAAAATTATTTAAAAAAATTAAACTGTATAAATTAAAACCAAAGAGCGCTTTAGTTGTTGGCGCGGGTTATATTGGAAAAGAAATTTTTTATTTATTAAAAGACAAGCTAGAGACTTACCTTTTTGATGTTAAATATCAAGTTTCTGATTTTGGTAAGGCTAAATTAGAAGATGTTATTTCTAATTTTGATCTGATTATTGGGGCGTCCGGATTTGAAACAATAAAACGAAATATTTACAGCAAGATTAGGCATGGCGCGGTCTTGGTTAGCGCCTCCTCGTCTGATAGAGAGTTCTGCGCTGTAAATTTAAGAAAACTAGTGCCAAAAATCAAAGATTGCCATGAGGACTTTTTTGTAAATAGTATTTGGCTATTAAATTGCGGCTCTCCCTTAAATTTTAGTGGAAGCAAGCACAGCGCTCCGCCGGAAAAAATACAGCTTACGCGCGCTTTGATGCTTTCCGGCATATGTTTAGCGATGGAAAAAAAATATAAAAATGATTTTATTGATCTGGATTCAAAATATCAAAAAGTAATTGTTGAAAAATTTAACCAAATAGATAGTGCATCTAAGTAAACCTTGATGGTATTTTTATCATCTGCAAGGCTTAAATTAACTCGGCGATGTTTGGGTGTTTGGGCGCTTATTATTTCCAATTTTTTAAGAACAATAATTAAAGCCCATAGTTAATTAACGACAATTTAGTTAAGATCGGGCAGAATTGTTATTGTATAGTTAATTGGGAAAAGTGAAATTCATCTCAAAATTAAACCATCAGGACGTTTTGAAAAGGCAGCCTAATGTATATTTTATCTAATCCCCCATCATCTCATCTAATTTCCGATCAAGGCTGCTAAATATAATATTTAAGTTCAAAAGGCGCAAAGCCTTTTTTGTTTTAATTTAAGGTTTGTATAACAGATGAATAATTGATAAAATTAGTTTATAAATTATAAAACATAATTTTGCAGATAAATTAAAATAATGACAAAAAAAGAAGCCAAAAAAAATATTCAAAAGCTGGTTTACAAATATCAAAAGATAGCAGATGAGGGAAAAATAAGATCTTATAACGAAGCTCAAACCAGAAAAGATTTTATTGATCCGCTATTTGAATATCTGGGCTGGGATATGAGAAATATTGAAAATTTAGATGAAGTAACCACAGAAGAAAGAGTTACCGGCGGAAGGGTTGATTTAGCTTTCAAGCTTGGCAATATCTATGTTTTCTTTTTAGAAGCAAAGGCGATGAAAGTTGATTTGGATAAATGGCAATGGGCCGAGCAGGCAATAAGTTATAGTTGGAATAAGGGCGTTTCGTGGGCGGTGCTAACAGATTTTGAAGGAATCAAAATATTAAATTCTGAAATGCCGCCCAAAAACATATCGCAAAATCTATTTATTGATTTAAAGTGCCAAGAATATAATGATCGTTTTGATCAGCTCTGGCTTTTATCAAAAGAAGGCTTTGAACAGAAGCTTTTAGAAAAAGAAGCGCAAAAGTGGGGCAAGCTTACCAAAAGAAAGCAAGTCGGTGAAAAACTTTTTGAAGATTTTAAGGATTGGCGTGATTTACTAACGAAAGATTTCAAAAAACAAAACGATTTAACCGATGAAGAATTAGACGAAGGAGTACAAAGAATTCTTGATCGTCTTATTTTTATCCGTACGGCTGAAGATCGAGATATTGTAAATAGGGTGTTGGAAAGTATTACTCGTGGTGGTAAAAATGGCTATTATAAACAACTTGTGAAAATATTCCGTAATTTTGATATTGAATTTGATTCAAAATTATTTACTCCCCACTACTCAGAAGAGTGGAAATTGGACGATATGACCGTAGAAGCGGTTTTAAAAGGTTTATACGAAACCACAGACGGCTATCGCTATGACTTTTCTGTCATTTCCGCGGATGTATTGGGCGGAATTTATGAGCAATATTTAAGTTTTGTGCAAGGCAGAAAACAAGAAGAAGCAAAAAAATCCAAACGTAAGTCGCAAGGAATTTATTATACGCCTAAATATATTGTTGAATTTATCGTAAAAGAAACTTTGGGCGAAGTTTTGAAAAAGACCAAGCCCAAAAAAATAAAAGACATCAAGGTGCTTGATCCGGCGTGTGGTTCCGGCTCTTTCCTGATTGCCGCTTATGATAAAATTTTAAAAACTTTGACAAAACAAAATCCACAAACTTCTCTATTTACCAAATTTAATATCTTAAAAGAAAATATTTTCGGCGTTGACCTTGATGCGCAAGCGGTGGAAATCGCTCAGCTTAATTTATTGCTTAAAGTTTTAACTCAGCGAACTCCATTACCGACACTTCAACATAATATTAGAGTCGGAAATTCGTTGGTATCGGGAAATAACGAAGAGTTAGAAAAGTATTTTGGTAAAAAGTTGCGGGAACAAAAGCCATTTAATTTTGCCGAAGAATATAAAAAAGTTTTTGAACAGGGCGGCTTTGACGTGATTATCGGGAATCCGCCGTATGTGGGAGTAAAAAAACAAGATATAAAATTTAGGGATTATGTTTCAAGAGAATATAAATTTTCTCAAGGCGCAGATCTATATGTTGTTTTTATAGAAAAATCATTAAAACTGCTTAAAGATGGTGGTTATTTAGGTTTTATTTGCCCAAATAAATTTTTTGGTGCGGATTATGGCAAGAAAATCAGAAATTATTTACAGAATAGCAATATTGAGATTTTAAAAATATGGGACTTAAAAGATGAAAAAGTATTTGCTGATGCTGCCATTTCAACCGTAGTAATCATAATAAGAAAAATTAAAAAAGGTGACAAAAAAATAAAAACTGAAATAATTAAAAATAAAAAATCTTTTCAACTTGAATCCTTATATGATGAAATGGGCAGAATACAGACCGATCAAGACATAGAGGCAAAAGAAATTTTGGACAAAATAAATAAAAATAGGAAACTTTATCAGTTAGCGAATGTTAGAACGGGAATAATGGGATTTGAGTATTGGAAAATGAATAAGATAATTACAGATGGAGAAGTCAAGAACAGCATAAGAATTTATACTAATGGAAATATAAGACGTTATTTAGATGTTTGGGGTATTGAAGAAATTAATTTGTACAAGAAAAAATATTTAAAACCTTATATTAAAAAAGATGGAGATTATTTAAATAAAAATACAATCGATTTCTTTTTAAAGAAACCCAAACTAATTATTAGGGGTGTTGCAAAGAGATTATCAGTAATTGTAGACAAAAAGGGTGCAGGTCTTTTAGTTGCTGTTCATGGGATAATTCCAAATAAAGAATTAAACATTTATTTTTTATGTGGCTTGATAAATTCAACTTTATTAAATTGGTTTCATTTGAAAACTTTTTATTCTATTAGAATTCCCCAAGGTTCACTAAAATATCCAATAAATTTTTTGAAAAATATTCCAATACCGAACGCTAGACAAGAAGAACAAGAAAATATTGCTAAAAAAGTGCAAAAATTGCTCGAACTTCACAAAGAACTGCAAGCAACTTCCGAAAACACAGACAAACATAATTCGCTAAAGCTTGAAATAGAAAAACTTGATCGAGATATTGACGAAGCGATCTACAAACTCTATGGATTGACAGAAAAAGAAATAAAAACAATTGAAGGCTAAATAGCCTTGGCTTTTTATAAATCATAAAAAATAAATCAACTTTATAGCAAAAATTATTGTAACCCGCGCGACCGGGCAAATCGGTTCGGAATTAACTATTGCTTTAAGGTAAAAATATTTTTAGCCGGATATTTGAAATTATATTCAAAAAACGTTTTTGATTAAAATTTTCAGCTTGCTCATTCTGTTGTCTGCTTTTTACATTTATGGTATAATTATAACTAGATAAAAACTTCATTAGTATCGAAATAAAATCGGCAATTAATGGAAATTTATTGTTCCCGGCTCTAGGTCGGGCGCTTTTAAAAAACTTTATTAGCCTCGATAAAATTTTTTTTATGAAACTCCCCCTGCTTGATTATACTTCCGAGCTTTTCAAAAAAACGAATTTTGATAATGTGTTGCTGATAGCCATCCAACATATTTTAGAAACGAATTTGGTGATGTTTGAATATTTGTTTGCCAAGGGGCTTAAACCGCAAAACGTTTTTTTACTTGGCAAGTGTTATTCAACCAACAAAGAGATCTTGGAGAAATTTCAAAAAAAAGGCGTTTACGTCCACGACGGCAGCCTAAAGTTCAACAGCCATTTATCTTTTGATTCCCAGTTTGAATCAGAAATTAAAGACTTTTACAAAACTATTGTAAAAAAGGTGAATTTTGCAGATTATGAAAAGGTTTTAATTGTTGATGATGGCGCGATGTTGTTATATAGTGAAAATCCTTTAATTGAGAGTTTTTCCAATTTTATCGGCATTGAACAAACTTCATCCGGATATAACAAAATAAAAAAAATTAAGCTGAAATTTCCCGTGATAAATGTCGCCCGCTCCGATGCAAAATTAGTTCATGAATCTCCTTTTATCGCGGAAAAAGTTATTGAAAATATTTATATTGCAGTAGAAAAACTTAAATTAAAACCACAAAGAGCTTTGGTGGTGGGGGCGGGATCAATTGGGAGAGCCATTCATAATTCATTGAAAAATAAGATTGAAACACATATTTACGATGTTCGCCGGCTCTTGTCTGAATTTGGGCAGGCCGAATTGGACAATATTATTTGCGACTTTGATTTAATTATTGGCGCTTCAGGAAGTGAAATCCTTAATGATAGAATTTGTAAGAAACTTAAAAAATACACGATTTTAGCCAGTGCTTCTTTATCGGATCGAGAATTTTCTGCGGTAAATTTGAGAAAACAGGTGCCTAAAATTGAAAATTGCCATGAAGATGTTTTTGTAAACAATGTATGGCTGCTAAATTGTGGATTTCCCGTGGATTTTGATGGAAAGAAAAATATCGTTTCACCCCCAAAAATTCAACTTACCCGCGCGTTAATGTTTTCAGCGATGTGTTTGGCGATGGAAAGAGAATATCCTTCAAAAAAGCTTATTGAATTAGATCCTAAAATTCAAAAACAGCTGATTGAAAGATTTTGTGAAATAAAACAAGCGTGGAATTAAGCAAAAATTAGGTATTGTAAAATTAACCGTTTTTTATTAAATTTTATATTTATAAAGCTACATTTACAGGAGGGAATGATGTTAGCGCATCAACAGCCAGCTCTTTGCCAGGCAATAACTTTAAATCTATTATGCCCGGATAAAAATATTACCAGATTAAAACCCGGGGATATCTTGGAAATTGATTGTGATGGCCATATTATGGTAAAGCGCGATGATCAAGCTTTGTGCTTTGACCTAAATATCGAGAAAGAAACCGAGAGAGAATTTTATTACATGGGTTGCCGTTTAGATACTCAAATGGTCGGAATCGTAAAGCTGATAAGCGCCTTGCTGGGAGTAAAATTAATAGTTTTGAAAGCCGAAAAAAGGCAATGCAGATTTTTAGTAAATGCACGGGACTAAAAAAGCGCGCATAAAGCGAGCTTTTTTTATTTAGGCATCTTTATTGATTCTTACCTATAATATTTTATTCAAATTTTTTCCAATGTCTAAGTAAAATATGGTATAATTAAAGAAATAAAGTCATTTATAAAATTAAAAAACCAATATGCAATTTTTAAAGAAAAACGCCGGCATGGTAGCT
This sequence comes from Patescibacteria group bacterium, assembly GCA_041749335.1. Taxonomy (GTDB): domain Bacteria; phylum Patescibacteriota; class JABMPQ01; order JABMPQ01; family JABMPQ01; genus JBGTBM01. The sequence goes on along the minus strand of JBGTBM010000003.1, from coordinate 16,573 downwards.
GCCTTTATACTCCTGTGCATGTTTTTGCTGGGACTTTTCAGTCTGGATGGTGATTCCGGCACTACCGATGAAATCGCTCATATTCCGGCGGGATATTCTTACGTGAAATATTTTGATTATCGTTTAAATCCCGAGCATCCTCCCTTACAGAAAGCGCTGTCCGGCATCCCGCTGTTATTTATGAATTTGAATTTTCCCGATGACCGGCCGGCTTGGACGACTGATGTCAACGGACAATGGGAATCCGGCTGGAAATTTATTTATGAATATGGCAATAATCCTGACGCGATGTTTTTTTGGGCGCGGTTGCCGATTTTGCTATACGCTCTGCTTTTGGGCATCGCACTTTATTTATGGACAAGAGAACTTTTTGGCAAAGGCGCCGGGCTTTTCGCCCTCTTTCTGTTTTGTTTTTCTCCTAACATTTTGGCGCACTCCCGCTATGTTACGACGGATCTGGGAGTAACCGCATCTTTTTTTATCATGATTTATTTCTTTTACAAATTTATCAAGCAGCCTTCCTGGAAATATTTGGTCTGGTCCGGGGTGATGTTCGGAATAGCGCAACTGGTCAAGTTCTCTAATATTATTTTAGTGATATATCTGATTTTGCTGACAATCGTGGTAATTTTGGCTTGCCGCCGCCGGTTTGAATTTAAGCTTCCCTGGCTTAAGAAAATAAAAAGCAATTTTTGGCAGCGGACTTTGACGCTTTCGGCTTCACTACTTGTTATTTGGTTAATTGGATTTATTTTGGTGGGGGCGGTATATATGATTTTTGTTTATAAAATGCCAGACGAGGTGCAGGGCAAAATGATTAATGAAATATTATCTTCGCCGGACAATGAAGGTTTAAGAAGCGTGTTAAATTCTATACGTGGCAATTGGGTGGGCAAGGCTTATGCTCAATACGGCCTAGGTCTCAAGATGGTATTTCAGCGAGTGGCGGGAGGGAACACTACCTATTTCTTTGGCGAAACCACTAATCAGTCTTGGTGGTATTATTATCCTCTTTCTTTTCTGATAAAAACACCGTTGGCTACGCTAGGTCTACTATTTTTTTCATTGCTGTATCTGGTTTATGATTTTTATCGAAACTTCAGAAGGGAGAAAATCAAATTTACCAATAAGAAATGGGCAATTTTTTATGGCAAACTAACCGGTACGGCCGAGAAATTTCTTCCCGAAATAATTATTGTGACAGTGATGATAACTTTTATGGCTGCCGGAATTACCAGCAATCTTAATATCGGTCTGCGGCACGTTTTGCCGATGTATCCATTTATGTTTATGCTAATCGCAAAGTATTTTATCGGTTTTGTGCGCCGCCATCAATATGACTCACAAGGACTGGCGTTAATGCGCAAAGCTCTTTTTGCGGCCGTGGCCGGCTATTTGCTGATTACCAATCTCTTTAATTATCCCTATTATCTAGCTTATTTTAATGAAGTGATCGGCCGCAATAACGGCTATAAATATACGGTGGATTCTAATTTAGATTGGGGTCAGGATTTAAAAAGATTGGTAAAATATGTTAAAGACAATGATATTAAAAAAATAAAAGTTGATTATTTCGGTGGATCGGTTCCCGCTTATTATTTGGGCGATAGATTTCAGCAATGGCGATCTAATGACGGCGAGACTACCGGCTGGCTGGCTGTTTCGGCGACCTATTATCAAAACAGCAAGTATTATGCCGATAATTTCGGCGAAAAAGATTATCGTTGGCTGGAAAAATATGAGCCGGTTGAGATTATTGGCGGTTCAATTTTGGTTTATAACATTCCGGCTGAATTAAAATAGTAGTTAATATTTAAAAAAATAAAACCGCTTAAATTTCATGGCGGTTTTTTTATTGTTTGATCAAATTAAAATAATTTTTCTTCCAATTCTTTCTCGGACCAGTAAAAAAGACAAGGCTTGTTATCTAAGGTGCAAATGGTAACATCTTTTAAATCCAATTGATGACGATTTACGAAATTCGCCAAACATTGCTCTGGCGTTAAGTTTTGAGCTACCCTTTTTATCGGGTAAAAGCGTTTGGCAAAAAGCTGTTTGGGCATTATCCCTCCTCAATTAAGGTGCGGATTTGATTAATTGAATTTAATAAAATATAATTTAGGTGTCAAGATAATAGCATCTTATTAGGATGTTTCAGGAGCAGAGATTTAAAATATTATTTTTAGGTCTTAACTTAAATTAAACATAATAAAATAAAATGAATATTATCATAATTACAATTTTCTTGATTCTTTATTTAATTATCTCAATTATAAAACCGAAGTGGGCTTTATTTTTAATACCCTTGATGCTTCCCGGTTATTTACTCCGCTTTAAAATCGGAATAGTCCCCTTTACCTTCGTGGAAGCCTTGATAATTATATTGGCCTTGGTTTGGTTTATAAAAAAAATAATCAATCGGGAACTAATTGATTATCTGCGCGGATTAAAAAACAATAAATTCATAATCCCGATTTTATTGTTTTTAATTGCAGCTACTATCTCAATTTTTGTTTCTGCGGAACGAATATCCGCTTTGGGAATTTGGAAGGCGTATTTTATTGTGCCGATCGCATTGTACTTTGTTTTAATTGATATTATAAAAACTAAAAATGAATTAAAACTGGTGGTGGCTGGTTTGGGCATAGCAGCCTGCGCTGTTTCCGCTTATGCGATTTTGCAATTTTTGACCGGTTGGGGAATTCCCGTAACTTATAGCCACGAAGGTCTGCGGAGAGCGACATCGGTATATCAATATCCGGCCGCTTTGGGGCTTTTCGTCGCTCCGATTTTTTCTCTACTCTCGGGAATTTTGATTATATCGATAAGTAAAATCAAAGGCGGAAAGTTTCTTGCGAAATATTGGCTAATTATTATTGGCATGGTAATTATGGGCGCGGCCTTGCTGTTTTCTCGAGCGGAAGGGGCGTGGGCGGGTGCAATAGCGGCGCTATTTTTTACTCTTATGTTTACCAAATATCGCTATAAAATAATCGCCTTATCTTTAATTCTCGCGCTATTGGTATTGTTGATTCCCGCTTCGCGAAATTATGTTGTTCCGCTTATTGCTTTTCAAGATGTTTCCGGCGATGTGCGTCTGGCTATTTGGCAGGGCACCTTGAGATTGATTAAAAACCATCCGATCTTTGGGGCAGGGCTTTCCGGTTTTCAAACGCTTTACGCTCAATATAAAGAGGCTAAGCATACGGAAATTTCTCTCTATCCGCACAATATCTTTCTTGATTTTTGGGCGGAAACCGGAATATTGGGGCTCTTGGCCATTCTTCTATTAATATTTCAATATATCAGGCAGGGATTTAAGGGTATAAAAAAAGAAAGCAACAAATTACAAATTACCAGTTACAAAATTACTCTGCTGTCTGTTATGGTTTGTATTTTGGTATATGGCCTGGTTGATGTTCCCTATTTTAAAAATGATTTGTCCATTTTATTTTGGATTTGGCTGGCTATTATGACAGTTTTAAACAATCAAGAAATGATAAATAAAAAACCCGCTAACTAAACGGGTAATCCGAATTAAAATTTCTGCTTTTTTTAACAATTTATACTATTTTAACTAAATGATAAGCATAGCGTCGCCAAAGCTATAAAATTTATATTTATTTATTATCGCTTCAGCATATGCTTTTTTTATTATCTTGGAGCCGGCGAAGGCGGAGACCATCATAAGCAAAGTGGATTTTGGCAGATGAAAATTGGTTATCATGCCGTTGGTAAATTTAAAATTATATCCCGGATATACAAAAATATTTATCCATCTTTGATAATCTTCGTTGGCATTAAAATTTTTGGGCAATGATTCAAGCGCCCGAGTGGCAGTCGTGCCGACGGAGATTATTCTTCTCCCTTCTTTTTTGGCCTGCCTGATTTTTTTTAGCACCTGGCTTTTTATTTCAACTTGTTCCGGGTGCATTTTATGTTCTTTAATGTTTTGCGCTCTAACTGGCATAAAAGTTCCCAAGCCGACATGCAGGGTAATATATTCCAGCTCTATGCCTTTTTTCTTAAGCTTTGTGAGCAAGCGCTTGGTGAAATGCAAGCCGGCAGTTGGAGCCGCTACCGATTTGTCTTGGGTGGGTTTGGCATAAATTGTTTGATATTGCCTTTTTACCTCTTTGTCCTTATATTCGGATTTTTTAATATATGGCGGCAGCGGCATCTCGCCGTATTTATTAAGCATTTTTTTAAAATGCGCGCCTTCAATATTGAATTTAATCAACCATTTTTTATTACCAGTTGGAAGCTTGGTTATTTTGGCCCAGAAATTATTTGCCAAAAATATTTTTTTTTCCGGCAACACTTTTTTATTAAGCAGGGCTTCCCAAGTGCTGGCATTTTCTTGCCGCAAAAGCAGGATTTCTATTTTACCGCCGGTTTCCCTTGTTCCTCTAAGTCGAGCGGGAATAACTTTGCTGTTATTAAAAATTACCAAATCCCCTTTTTGTAAAAAATTTGGCAATTGAAAAAATAATTTATGCTCAATTATTCCGGTTTTTCTATTTAATGCCATCAATCGCGCCGAATCTCGGGGAGTAGCGGGCTTTTGCGCAATTAAATTTTGAGGCAAATTAAAATCGAAATCAATTAACCGCATGGCAGTTTGTTTATTTTAGTTAGTATAAGATTTTACTTGATGTCTTGAATAATATTATTTGATCCTTGCGGACGTCCGCTGGGAGCTTGCGGAGTGGATAAAGGCGTAGATTTATCGGTAGGGGTTGATTTGTCCGGAGCTTGAGGCGCCGTTGGGGGAATATTTTCCAAGCCGGATGTTTTAATGCGCTCTTCATACAGATTAAGCAGCGCTGATTTAATTTCGGCGGGATCGGAAATTTGATTTAGGGTAAAATTTTGGGCGGCTCCGGCCGTTTGGACATTGATTGAACCATAGTGAAAAATTGTTCCAAAGATACCTTTTACTTCAAAAGTTACGTCTTGTATTTTTTCTAATCTGGTCTCTGAAACGGTTCTTTTAAACAATCCGACCTGTTCCACGTCGATTAATCTTCTGTCGGTTACGATCCAGGCGTCAAAATAATAGTCTATCCACTCAACCAGTAAAAAAAATAAGAAAAATGAGTAATACAAGCTAATAAGCAAAATAAATACTGGATAAATTGGAAAACTTAAAATAAAAGAAAAATAGGTTTTTCCAAAAAAATATAAAATAGGCGGCACAATGAAATAAAGTATATAAATTAAATTTTGCCTGATCAAAACAAACGGATGTCTTCTTAACAAGAGCTTAACATGTTCGTCCGTTAATTTGCCCGGAAAATTAATGTCTGGCGCCATAGGTTATCTATTATTTAATTGAACATTAATGCTTCCTTCAAAGCCATCGGTGAAATCCGAGATTGAGGGAAGATAAATTTGCTGGTTCCAATCAAATTTAAAAATAAATAAATGTGTAAATCCGAGGATGCCCATCATTAAAATAAAATAAACGATAAAAATAATTTTATAATAAGGGCCCAGGTATTTATATTTAACGATATGAAGAATGACGAATATGTTAAATAGTGCCAAGATTCCTAAAATTATATAATAGCCGATTAAAATATAAAATATGTTCATTTAATTATAATAATTTTTTTTGGGCTTCAGCTTCATTGTATTTAAGTCCCAAATGCTGATAAGCATTTTTAGTGGCTACTCGGCCTTTGGGCGTGCGAGTGATAAATCCGATTTGCATTAAAAATGGTTCATAAACTTCTTCGATCGTATCGGGCTCTTCCGAAGATGATGCGGATAGTGATTGGATGCCTACCGGCCCCCCTCCGTAATTTTTGATAATATTCTCCAGGATCCGGCGGTCAACTTCGTCCAGGCCAAGAGAATCAATTTCAAGCATATTAAGTCCGGCGACGGCTATTTCTTTATTAATTATACCATCCGCTCTGACTTGAGCATAGTCTCTAATTCGTTTCAATAAGCGATTAGCGATGCGGGGAGTTTTACGGGACCTTTTGGCAATTTCTTCCGCGCCTGGTCCGTCGATTTTCACTCCGAGAATATTTGCTGATCTTTGCAAAATTTTAATGATATCTTCTTCTTTATAAAAATTTAAGCGGTGCAATGAACCAAATCGGTCTCTAAGCGGAGAAGACAGCAGCCCCATGCGGGTGGTGGCGCCAATAATAGTAAATTTAGGCAGATCAAGGCGCAGCGATTTGGCGGAGGGGCCTTTGCCGATGATAATATCCAAAGCATAGTCTTCCATGGCCGGGTAAAGCACTTCTTCTACGATTTTATTCATGCGGTGAATTTCATCAATAAAAAGGATGTCGTTATCAACCAAATTAGTAAGAATGGCGGCAACATCCCCCGCTTTTTCCAGGGCCGGTCCGGAAGTGGTGCGGATATTAACGCCCATTTCTGAAGCAATGATATTCGCCAGTGTGGTTTTGCCGATGCCGGCGGGGCCGTGTAATAATAAGTGTTCTATCGGTTCCTTGCGCTTTTTGGCCGCTTCCATAAAAATATGCAAGCTGTCTTTGAGCTTATCTTGCCCGACGAATTCAGCCATTTTTTGGGGACGCAAAGTAACATCAAAACTTTTATCTTCAGGATTTTGTTTGGTGGAGATGATACGATTTTTATCTTCAATCATTCTTATTTAAGCTAAAAATGTAAAAAATTTGAGCATTTGTCAGAAAGTATTGACAAGGAAAGTAAGATATGTTAAGATAACTTGTTATTAAAGTAATCATGCTTGTACTTAGGGATCTGTAGGCAGCAAGAAAGTCTTGAAAGGGCAAGACAGCGCCCGCTTTCTTCACCCTCTAAAGGTTTTTTTGCCTACAGGTCCCTCGGTAGCAGCATGGTTTTTTGTAAATGAGCTCATTTGCTCATTTTTTATTTTTTAATGATATTTAGCCGGATTGTCGTAAAAACTTATAAATTCTTGTCGTCTAATAATCTCGTTATTTATTTTTACGATTTGAATCCATTTGGCTTTGAAAGATCCATCCGATCTTCTGTCCCAATAATATGGCCCTTCCAATTCTATTTCACGGCCATCCTTGGTTCCATAAAATTCAAAATACAACTTATTGCCTTCAATTTTGGTTTGGATTAAGATATTTCCCGGAGTGTCGTTAATGAAGCGAAGATCTGGACGGGGTATGTAGACGGTAGCATCCGTGCCTTGAGGGTTATAGTAAGATACGGCATAAGAATGGCTTTTTCTTTCAGTAATTTCCAAGCCGGCGTTAACGGCTGCCCGGAAGTTGGTGGTGGCAATTTGGCAAAGGCCGCCTCCATATTCCGGAATAGTCTTATTTTCTTTAATGACCAGTTCGGGCAAATAGCCTGTTTCTGCGTTTACTTCTCCAATATTTTCTACCAAAGAGTATTCCTCCCGGGGTTTTATTAGTATACCATTTAACTTTTCGGAGGCAACGGCAATATTATGGCGGCGATTTTGAGGAGAATTGGAAAAATCTGATTCGCCAACGGCAATAATTTCAACTATGCCCAAATCATTGATATTGTTTTCGGTAATATCCGCTCCAGTTTCTCTGGTAATCAGCGCAAATTCCATTTCATTTGCAAAAATAGCGCTGATGATGCCCTCGTGATTTTTATCAATTAGCAATTCTCGGCCTTTTTCTGCCGGCTTAAGCAATTCCAGGCTGTCATTATTTATTTTAAATCTGGCGTTTTGAGCCTTGATATTAATACCTGTCGCGATTTCTTGTAAATACTTCCCGACCGCTTCTCTATTTAAAGTGGCGGTAAGAATTTGGTTATGGTTATTTTCATTAAGCTTATTTAATCCCAAGCTTCCGGCAATAAATTTGTCTAAATCATAATTGTCGGCGGCTAAATATTGATTAGTGGTTAACCGTTCATGCTCTTTGGGAGTAAAGTCTATCCAGTTTTTAATTTTATCTTCTTTTATCGCCCATGCTCGCTCTTCAAACTTTAAATTTATTTTTTTGTTTAATAGTTGCCGGGCTTCAATTTTAGCGATGGCTGTTTCATCCTCTGTTATGGTTGATGAAATTTTATCCAAAGGAGCAATTATTTTTTTAGTAGAAAGATTTTTGATGGAGCGAGAAATTTGAGCCGCTAAATATTTTTTATTTAAGGCTTGGCCTTCTTGTCCCTCAATAAAATTAAATTTATCGTCCTTAAATTCTAATGAGCTATTTCTTGAAGTGCTGTCGGGAATAAACTCGTTATCAATAAAATTTTGCAGCAACTCTTGGTTGACAGTATAGGCAATATCAAAATTTTTATAACTGCCGAATAAGGAAAACTTTTCCAATATTGCCTTAATCGACATCGGTTCGCGCCCAAATTCATAAGATCGAGCTAATGTTTTTTCCACATTAATATTTATTCCAATATCCTGCGGAAGATATTTTTTTTCCATTCCTTCCTTTATAAATATCAGACCTTGATTGTAGGTATCTACCTTTGCTTGCAGCATGTCTCTTGCCTCTAGCCTGCTTTTTCCTGAAACATCAGCATTAACGATATAAGTGTGCGGAAAAAATTTGGCTTTATAAAAAAAATCCAGGCAAAATAAGCAAATACCCAGATATAATATGATAACAAGCATGATAAAAAAAACAGGGCTTAAAAATCTTTCGATTGCTGGGATAAATTTATGATTTTTCTTTTTCTTCGTTTCCATTTAAAATTTCCTCTAGGAGGCGAGCGGCGATTTGCTGCTGATTTTTTTCTTCAGATAATAAATTTGCTTGGGCGATTAGATAAAAAACATCTCCTATCTTAAGATTATCAGGAAGTTTGCTTTTTTGCCACTTTATTTCTTCTCCGCTATTAAGCTTCAAGACGGCACATTCGCCTTCAAATTTCGTTAGCGTAACTTTTTGAAAATTATTTTTTTTATCCATGAGTTTAAATAGTAAATCAATATAGCATATTTCAAGGCAATTGCAACAATATTATCTGATGAAATTAACTGCACGAATCGTAAAAAACATCAATTTTTATTTTGATAAACACTGCAAAATATAAACAGCGTTAATAAATATAAATTGGCTAAATAGTAAAGATTTCTTATAAAAAAACTATACACATTGTTAATTACGCTTAAATAAGCTATGATAAATTATATTTCTGTGGATAAAATATTATTTTCTAAACAGCAAGTTGCTATATAATAATAAAGCATAAACGGAAAAATGATTTATAAAATAAAAATCAACGAAAGGGGGTGAAAACAATGAACAAAATGGAATTAGTAGAGGCATTGGCTTCTAAGGCTGCGGTTTCAAAATCTGAAGCGGAAAAAGTTTTAAATTCTCTGATCGATGTTATAACCGATAACCTTAAAGTTGATAAAGCCGTTACCATTACCGGATTTGGATCTTTTTCAATTTCACACCGCAAGGAAAGACAGGGCGTTAATCCACAAAATCCAACTGAAAAAATCACCATTCCTGCCATGAAAGTACCTAAATTTACTGCCGGTAAAACTTTGAAAGATTCAGTCAGATAATAATCAGATTTTACATATAGCAAAAAGCCACTTTTTAAAAGGTGGTTTTTTGTTTTAGTATTTTGTAAATTTATCTGTTAAAAATACTTTGTTTTTGTTATAATTTATATAACTATCAAGCCCATATACCCAATTTTGATATTAGATGAAAAACAAACTTAAAAGAAAAAAAATATTATCCGGGGCAGCTATTTTTGTTTTTATTTTTTTGCTGATATTTTTATTTTCCGGCTGGAGCAATCTGCGTGTTTTATCGCAGCCATATGATCAACTTGCGCCCCGTGCCCCGCAAAACTTTTCTATCAAGGTTGGTGTAAAATCAGCCCATTTCAACTGGAAGGAAAATTATGAGCCGGACGTTTTTTCTTATTTATTGTATGTCCGCGAAGAAGGTAAATCGGAGAAAGAGCCGATTTTTATCGGTAAAGCCGATAATTATTTGTTAGAAAATTTAAATCCGGAAAAAACCTACCAAATAAGTTTAGCCGCCCAGGATACATCAAAAAACATTGGGCCAAAAAGCAACGAAATCAGCTTTTCTCCGGATAGCTCCCACCTCAAAAATTTTAAGGTAGCCGGTTGGATGCAGGCTACTGCTGATCTGGATGACGCTCAGAGAACATTTATGGACAATACTGATGTTTTTACGGATTTAAGCCCTTTTTGGTATTCAGCTCAAGCGGATGGAACTCTGGAAAAACGCGGACAAATAATTAATGAAGAAGTAGCTTCCAGTGCTAAAAATAAACAAATAAATATAATCCCCACAATTACCAATAATTTTGATGAGGACGGAAAGCTTTCGGAATTGCTTAAAGATGAAGAGAAAACACGCCAACATCTTGAAAATATTGTCAATGAAGTTTTGATTAATGATTATGAGGGCATTGATATTGATTACGAAAATCTTGGCATAGAGATAAAGGACAATTTTACTTACTTTATTGAAAACTTGGCGGAAAAATTGCACGAAAAAGGAAAATTATTGTCAGTTACCGTCCAAGCTAAAAAATCCGATGCTAATATCTGGGACGGAGTGGGCGCGCTGAATTTTAAAAAATTGGGGCAGGTGGCTGATCAATTCAGGATAATGACTTATGACTATTCTCGCCTTAATACCGACCCGGGACCGATCGCCCCGCTTTATTGGTTCAAGGAGGTCTTGGAATACGCGAAATCTAAAGTTCCGGAAGAAAAAATTATTGCCGGTATTCCAACTTACGCATACCAATGGTGTACCAGCGAAGTTGATAGCTGTGAAAGCAAAGGACTGACTTGGGATGGGGTGCAGAATATTATTTCTCGGTATGATCCCGTGCTGGAATGGAACGATATGGCCAAGAGCCCCTGGTTTATTTACGTGGATGACAACAATAATACCAAAGCGGTATATTACGAAAATTATCAAAGCATTGACGAAAAGCTTAAAGCCGTGAAAGAACTAAATATCGGCGGTATTGCCATTTGGAGATTAGGCAGCGAAGATCCGCAAAACTATGAGGTTATAAGGGAAAATTTAGGCAAGAAGATGGGGCGGCCGACAGGCATTAAGGCGCAGGCTTTGGACGAAGCAATATATATCACGTGGGATAAAGCGGATAACGATGCCATTAAGGGATATCGTTTAACCATTAAGGAGAAAGAAGGCCTTGATTTAGAAGATGACAATGAAAGCTTGGAAAATTTATCCGCGCAGGAATTACTGGAAAAAATAAAAAGCGGCGAGTATAGCTATGCTGACAGCACTGATGAGTGGCAGGAAGAATATATTGATATTTATGATCAAAGCGAGTATACTTTCGAGAATTTGCATAACGGTAAAACCTACTATTTCTCTTTGATGGCGCTTAGCGGAAATGAAGGATTGAGTGAGGCGGAAATGAGCAAGGAAGAACTGGCTTTAAGAACTAGCTCGGAAATATCCGTAGTTCCTTCAGATCAATATTTTCCGGGAACCATCAATAATATAGAGGTCTTGGAAATAGACGCAACCTCTGCTACCCTGTCTTGGATCAATGCCGGGGATGATTATTTGTCCGGCGCGGCCGATCAATTTGATATCAGATATTCAGAAAATGAAATCAATGAAAATAATTTTTCGGAAGCCAAGCGTTTTGAAAATACGCCCAAACCCCTAGAATCCTTACAGGAACAAACTTGGCAAGCGGGTGGATTGGATCCGGGGAAAAAATACACGATTGCGGCGCGCGCAATTGATGAAGCGGGAAATTATTCCGAGCTGTCAAATATAGTGGCGGTGGAAACCATAGATAATATTGCTCCCGTCATTCCGGCGCAGATTGAAGCTGTTCCTTTGGATGGAGAAATATTTGTAAAATGGGAGAAAGGCAGCGAGGAAGACATCGCCGGTTATAAAATATTTTATAAAAAAGAAAGCGGTTATTACGAAGTGGCAGAAGTTTCCTCGGACAAAATCAATCATTCCTTGAAAGGATTGGAAAATGGATTTAATTATTATGTCAGCCTGTCGGTTTATGATCTTAAGGGTAATGAGAGCATTAGAAGCGATGATCTTAAGGTATCTTTATCGGGAAATAAAAATGTAGCGCACTATCAGAATTCGGCAGATAAATACTATGAAAAATTAAAAGCCTCTCTGGTGTTATTCAGCAAAAGACTATTCAATGATCGGGCCGTGCCATTTATTGTCGTTTTGTCGGTTTTGGTGGTGAATTTCTTTATCTATCAGGGTATTAAACGGGAAATAAATCGAAAATCAAAGCGAAAATCAGATGAGAAGGAAGATTTAGGGACGGTAAAATCAAACCGAGTCGTGGATTTAAAAAATTTCAAGAAAATTATTAAATAATTAATAAATTGCGAAAACAGCGAGCAATCAATGTCTTGTTCTCTGTTAAAAATTTATTAATAATTATATGTTGGATAAATCTTATCGAAATTTTCGTGGCGCATCTAAAAGGAATAAAACTTTTTGGAGCGCAATTAGAAGAAAATTAAAAAACAAGAAATTCCGCCGAAAATTGTTAGCGACTATAGCTGTGTTTTTTGCCTTTTTTGTAATAGCGGTAATTGCCGTTTTTGCATATCTTTCTAAAGATTTGCCCAGTCCGGATAAAATAAATCTGCGCAATGTCGCCCAGTCCACCAAGATATATGATCGGACGGGCAATACCTTGCTTTATGAGGTTCACGGAGAAGTTAAAAGAACGGTCGTGCCATTGGATCAAATGAGTGAATATATTAGAGAGGCTACCATCGCCGCTGAAGACCAGCATTTTTATAAGCATTTTGGTTTTGATCCGGTTGGAATATTGCGGGCGGTATTTACCAACATTTCAAGCGGAGAAAAACCGGGCGGTTCCACGATCACGCAGCAATTTGTCAAAAATTCGATATTAACTGCCGAAAAAACTTATACTCGCAAATTAAAAGAACTGATTTTGTCTTTGGAAGTGGAAATGAAATTTGAAAAAGACGATATTTTACAGATGTATTTAAATGAAATCCCCTACGGATCTAACGCCTATGGCGTACAAGCCGCTTCCAAAACCTTTTTTGATAAAAATGCCAACGAGTTAACTCTTGCGGAGGCAGCTCTTTTAGCTTCTCTGCCGCAGGCGCCGACTTATTATTCTCCCTACGGGACTAATATAGAAGGATTGAAAACCAGACAGGAATGGGTGCTGGATCGCATGCTTGATTTAGGCTATATAAGTGGGGAAGAAGCGGAAAATGCCAAAGCGGAAGAGTTGAAATTTGAGGAATTAAAGGGCGGAATTATTGCTCCCCACTTTGTAATTTATGTTAAGGAACAGCTGGTGGAAAAGTATGGAGAGAAAATGGTTGAGCAGGGCGGTTTGCAGGTATATACCACCTTGAATATGGATATGCAGCGCACAGCCGAAAGAGTTGTACCGGAAGGCGTGGAGCGCAATAAAAGATACAATGCTTCCAATGCGGCTCTGGTTGCTATAGATCCGGAAAATGGGGATATTTTGGCCATGCAGGGATCCAAGGATTATTGGGACAAAGAAAATGACGGCAATGTTAATGTCGCTTTAAGTAATCGCCAGCCGGGATCTTCATTTAAGCCCTTTGCTTATGCCAAGGCTTTTCAAAAAGGCTACACTCCCGACACCATTTTATTTGATTTGATTACCGATTTTGGCGGAGGATACATTCCTAAAAATTATAATCTGGGCGAAGGTGGACCGATGACGATGCGCGCCGCTTTGGCCAATTCAAAAAATATCACCGCGGTAAAAACATTATATCTGGCCGGAGTAGATGCCACGATTGAGCTCGCCAAGGAAATGGGAATTTCAACTTTAACTGATCCGGAAAGATACGGATTATCATTAGTATTGGGAGGAGGCGAAGTTAAGCTGCTGGAAGAAACGGCGGCTTTTTCCGTTTTTGCCAATGATGGAGAAAAGCATGAAAAACGGTCAATCTTGAAAGTAGTGGATGGTAATGGAAAATTATTAGAAGACAACTCTTCTTCGGAAGGAACCAGGGTGTTGGATTCACAGGTAGCGCGTCAAATTAATGATATTTTATCTGATAATGCTGCCAGAAGTCCAACTTTCGGATCAAATTCGGCAATGAATTTAGGCTCAAGGCCGGCTGCGATAAAAACTGGAACGACGCAAGAATATCGAGACGGCTGGGCCGTTGGCTATACTCCAAACTTGGCAGTTGGCGTCTGGGCCGGCAATAATGATAACTCTCCTATGGCTGGAGGGGCGGCCGGGATCTATGTGGCTGCGCCGATATGGAACGCTTTTATGAATGACGTGCTTTCCGGAGTCGAAGTAAAATATTTTGAAAAGCCTAATCCGGTTGTTACCAAAAAAGCGGTTTTAAGCGGAAAAACCGCGGAAGAAACCACTGTAAAAATTTGCAAGCCCTCCATGAAGCTGGCCAACGAATTTTGTCCGGAGCACTTATTGGAAGAAAAAACTTATAAGCGGGTGCATAATATTCTATATTACGTAGACAAAGATAATCCCCAAGGCGATTATCCGAAAAATCCCCAGGTTGATCCACAGTTTGCGCGCTGGGAAGGTCCAGTGATTGCCTGGGCCAAGGGGCAAAATTTTGCCACGGAAGATCCGCCTACGGAAACCGATGACATGCATACCGCGGCCAATCAGCCAAAAATTGAAATTATCATGCCCGCAAATAATGAACTGATCGAAGAAAATAAATTGGAAGCGAGAGTGGAAGTAAGTGCTCCTTTGGGCATCAAAAAAGTTGATTTTTATATTGATAATATTCTCTTTGGCTCCGATAATACTGGCCCCTACTCCTATGTTTATAATCTAACCAATGTTTCCAATGGAATCCATAAGCTTACCGCCACCGCGTATGATATCGTCGAAAACAGTACGGAAACCAATATCTCGGTTAACATAAAAGTAGACCGCGCGCCGGTGGTAGAATTCAAAAATCCCAGTGCGAACACCGAATTGAGCAGCAGCGACTTTCCGCTTTTACTTGAAGTTGATGTTTATGCCAGCGCCGGTGTGCAAAATGTTAAGTTTTATGAATCGGAAGCGGGAGAAGATGAGTTAATCGCCACGGTCAAACCATCCAGCGGCAGTTTGTATCAAGCGACTTGGAAATATCCCGGTGCCGGCAGTTATCAACTATATGTGATTGCGACCGATAGCGAGGGCAGATCCAGAACCAGCGATGAAATTGCGGTAACCGTAAAGTAGAAATTAAACAATTTAAAAATATAAAATCCCTTTTTAAAGAGGGATTTTATTTAATTTACAATGTTATTAGCAAATAATTTTAACATGCTATAATAATAAAAATAAATAAAATTATGAAATTAATATTTATTGTCGCGCACAAAGAAAATTCAAAAGAATTAGAAGAGGTGTTGGTGGAAAAGCAGCACCATTTTACCAAATTGGAAACAACTGGCGGATTTTTACAGCGAAAAAACACCACATATTTAATGGGAGTGGAAGATGAGAGAGTGGATGATGTTTTGGCAATTGTGAAAAAAACGTGTAAAACTTATGAAGAGGTGGTGGGCCAACCGGTCTTCACTGCCGGCCAGCCGGGAGATATGCTGATACCGGACGGGCAGACTAAGATTCAGGTGGGAGGCGCCACAATTTTTGTGGTGAAAGCCGAGAAATTTATCAAAATCTAGCTGATTTTAAAGTTGATGCGATTGACTATTTCTTTATTGAAATGCGAGTTTATTTTATTGATAATAAGATGCTGGCGCGCTTGAATTTCTTGCGCCCAAACCGATCCCAGCACCGCCACCGTTAATATTTTATGGGAATAATAAATTGCTTTGGATTGATCCAGAGCTTTTTTATTAATATCGGTTTCCACAAGAGCCCGATGGTAATAATCGCAAACACAGGCCGCTTCCACTTGCCTGCCGATGCCGGATTTGTTGATTGATTTTGCAATTAAATTGCCCACCGCAACAAATTTTTTATCAATTGCCATAAATTAATTGTTAGTTAATCAATATATAGCATTATTCCAATTATTTTTCCAGGCAGCATTAAAACACAAAAGCATTAAAACAAGAAAACATAAAAACAGGGGCGCAATCTAGTGCTCCTGCTTTGTTTTTAAGTTTTTTCATTTGACCGGTTCGGTAAGTTTAGTTAAGATTTAAGCAAATAATAAATATAATCATTCAAATATATGGGAGAAGGATCAGGCGAAAGATTCATCCAGCAAAAATACCGCGAACTGCACAAAGCAGCTCCGGTCAAGCACGAACAAGCAAGAAGAAAACGCGCCGGCGAAGTATTTACCGAGAAACCGCCAGAAATGATCCGGGACTTTATGCAAGTGCTGGAGCGTACCCATCTAACTCATCGCGATGATCCTCGAGTGATGGAGCGCATCAAAAGGCATTACCATAAAAAGCATGTCATTGAAGCTTCAGATATCCCTCAGAGCTACTGGAACGCTCAAGCCAAGATGATGATTGAAGAAGGCCGAGGCGGAGATCTGGAAATGTCCGGCATTAAAAAGAAAACATTGAAAGATAAAAGCGGCAATGAAAGAACCGATTATCTCTTTCCGGATAATTTAAAAAAACTA
>JBGTBM010000002.1:0-54192 GCA_041749335.1 Patescibacteria group bacterium | reverse complement strand
TTTAAGCAGCACAAAATTTGTCATAGCATATCAAGGAGATTCTAAGGCTGCTAATGACAGAGGAACTGCTGTTATTGGAACTGTACCCGCACCTGGAAGCGACAGCATTACTTTGGGTACTCCGGTTGAATTTAATCTTGCGGTTACTAATTATCTTGATATAACCAGCATGGATGATGAATATTTTGCGATTGCGTATCAGGATGCAGGAAATTCAAATGCGGGTACCGCTATAATCGGCTACGAACAGCAAGAGGAACAGGGTATTATTCCTGAACTTCCTTCAAATAACTTATGGAAAGTATTAATTGCTATTCTAGCTTTAGGGTTAGTAATTGGTATTGTGACCTGGAAAAAGAAAAATGGAACGCTTAATTCCGCAAAAAAGTAATTAATAAAAAATATTTTATAAAGCCCCGCTTTTAATCTGTGGGGCTTTTTGTTAATATATTATGTATAACTTAAATTTATTAAGAAACAAATAAAAATTATATGGTTAAGATAAATAAAATAATAGTATTTACGGTTTTTATCTGTGGGGCGACACTAATGTCCTTGGAAATTTTGGCCGGCAGAGCTCTCTCTCCAAATTATGGTAATACTATTTTTGTATGGGGTTCTATCATCGGAACATTTTTAATGTCATTGGGTTTTGGTTATTATTTTGGTGGTAAATTAGCTGATAAAAGGCCGAATAAACGAGTGCTTTCATATTTACTGATTATTACCGCAATTTTAGTTTTTATTATTCCTTATATAACGAAACCTCTTTTGAGACTTATTGACACTTTACCAAATTCAATCGCTCCGCTTATTGCGGTGATGATAATTTATTTCTTGCCTAGTTTATTGCATGGTTTTGTATCTCCTTTTGCCATTAAGGTTTCTACAAAAAATTTAGCAGAAATTGGCAGGATGTCCGGTAAACTTTATGCTTGGGCGACTATCGGAAGTGTATTCGGCACTTTTATTACCACCTTTGTCTTAATTATTTTTTTACCGATAAATACTATTTATTATTTTCTCGGAATAATTTTATTGCTAACAGCTTTTTTATTAAGTGCCAGAAATTATTTGATTATTGTAATTATAATTATTATTTTTATTGGAACTTGTTTTATTCCCAATCAATCAGCATCAGAAAAAAATAAAATATCAGCAGAAGAAAAAGTTGATATTATAGTTACTACTATTGAATCGCCCTACGGCCAAGTAAAAGTGAGAGATTTTAATGGAGTAAGAAGTTTATATATTGATGGTGGGGCGATGATGCAGGTAAATCTGGAAGATGAAAGTCAATTAGTTCAAGGCTGGCAATATGTTGGCTGTATGGAATTTCCCTTTATGCAAAAATCAGATATAAAAGATGTGCTAAGTATGGGTTTGGGAGCGGGATTGCATCAGCGGATGGCACATGATAAATACGATATTCGCTTAGATGCCGTGGAACTTAATAAAAGTATTGTTGATGTCGCGGAAAAATATTTTCAGGTTCAGCAGACAGATACTTTTAAGATTTGGATAAATGATGCCAGAGTATTTTTAAACGATTCGTCTAATAAATATGATCTCATTGTAATCGATGTTTTCCAATATTCTCCCTCCGAGGGATATAAAATTCCTTTTCATCTCACTACTCAGGAATTTTTTAAGCTAGTAGAAAATCATCTTAATCCAGGTGGAATATTGGCGATGAATTTTGCCGCTGATTCAAAGGATATTTTTTTTAGATCTGAATATGAAACCATCAATTCGGTTTTTAAAAATATATATTCATTTAATTGTGGGACTCAAGTTATTTTTGCATCTAATGAAAAATATATTTTTTCCGAACTTAGAGAAGAAGATATCAAATGGGGATTTTACTATTTACCCGAGCTTAAAGGTGATGAAAAAATATTTACCGATAATTATGCGCCAGTAAATTAATTGAACATTTTAATTTTGACGAATATTTGAAAAGTTCCCTAAATCCAGGCATTTTTTTATTATAAAAAAATTGAATAAAAAAATGCCCTCGACCTGATTCGAACAGGTGACCTACTGCTTAGAAGGCAGTTGCTCTATCCAGCTGAGCTACGAGGGCGTAATGATTAATTACTTAATAAATTAATAAAATTTGTTCCTTTTGTCAATCTACAGATAATTTTATATGACAAATCTATTTTTTAATGGTAAATTAATTTTAGATATTAATATAATAAATATGCCAGAATTCAAAGAAACAAGCATCGATGCTTCCGGTGATTTTACTAAATCAAAAGAAGCGTGGATGCAATTAGAAAAAAAATATCAAAATCATGGTTTGGGCGCCGAATATCGTAAAATTATTGAAAACATACTTAGTGCTGGAAATAAAGTATTAAAAGACGTAATTCAATATCAGGCTGATAGTTTAAATACCGATTCAGTAAAGAAGTTTATCGAGAGCTTAATTTTTGATGAAGGATTTATAAAAATTTTGGAAGATCAAGCTAAATTAGATTCTAAAGAACAGATACAATCGGCAAATCTGGTAGTTAAGGAAACTTATTCCGCTTATAAAGAAATTCAAGAAGCGAGCGATGCCTTGTCATTAGTTGTTAAAAATTTTCAAGAACTGCGTGATAATCCCGAAAAATCTTATCAGGAGGGCTATGATATTAATATTAGCGATTTAATTAACAAAAAAATTACAGCCATAATCGGTTTACAAGATATGATGGCTCGCTATCCTCAAGCCAGAACGGAAAAATATCAAAAGAGGAGTGATGAAGAAAAAGAAAAATTATCAGCAATTTTAGTGGGTCTAGAAAGGTTAGCCGGTTAATAATTAAAAAAACAAGTTTTTTGAATTATACTTGTTTTTATTTTGTCAGAGAAATAGTAAAGGTCAAAGAATCGGGCGTTAAAATCGCACTGACTGAATTTAAATGGATATTCTCGGGTTTCAGCTTCGCCTGATCAAGCATGCTCTTCATAAAACCCAATCTTTTATCGGGAATTTTTGAACAACTTTTTCTGCGAATGCAGAGAATCGCGGAATTCGCTCTGGATGGTTGATAGGAAACCATGTAATTTGTTTCTCTAATCGGAAAAAGAATTCCACTTTCCGCCGCCTTGATTACTCCAAGAATATTAATTAATTGCTTTCTTTTTCCTCGGGGGAGATGATAACGAAACCAGCAAAACAATAATTCTTCAACCAAAGAATAAATATCAATTCTTTCGGTTTGCCCACCGCTCATGAGAGCCTCCATGTTTTAAAGGTACGCGATATTATATAATATAATATTGTGGTAAATTGTCAAGTTAAGCTATAAATAATATTTACTTTTTTAAGAAAAAATGGTAAAATATAAAAAATAAATAATTAAATCAATATGCCAAATGGAGAATATGCAGCCAAGGAAATGGTGGAGGAAGCCGAAAAATTTGAGGTTCAGCAATATATTGAAAATAATGAATTTATTAAAAATTCCCAAGAAGCTCTTTTAGAGCAGTTTGAGGATGCAAGCGACAAGGAATCTATAAAAAAGTCTTTCGAGCTTTTTGCTCGAGCTGATGTTCAAGATAAAAAGAAAGAGAATCCCGAGGTTACTTATCATGATGCTGAACATGTGATTAGTGAAGCTCGAAATGGATTAGAGGCCTTACGTAATGTTTCTAAAGAGACAGGAATTGAGATTCCTAAAAATATGGAAAAAATAATTACGGTAGCTGCGCTGATGCACGATATGGGTTATTACGAAAAAGACCCGAATTTCGGCACTAATAAAATAGACCACGAGACTCGCAGCCAGCGGTTCGTTGAAGATCACGCTGATGAACTGGGTTTAAGTCCGGATGAAGTCAAAGTTGCTAAAATTATAATTGAGGGCACAAGGTTCGCGACGCCATTATTTAATGTTCGGGATCTGGAGAATCCGGACCAATCAAGGCTTACTGCCGAGCAACAAAAAAGTATGCTGTTAAAATATGGCATCGAAAAAGATTCTTTGGCAAGCCTTGATGATAACGAACGGGCAGCTCTTGCCGGTGCATCAATCCTTGGAACATTGGATGTGATGGGTGCTGATGAAGATTATATAAAACATGTGGCAGAAGGTTTGCAGAAAGAATTTTCGGCCGATAAGGCAATACTTCGCGGCATTCTTGCAGAAAGCGGAGTAGATGCCAAGGCATTGGATAATGTCAGTTTTATTAAAGATTTTGGCGAAAAAATGAAAAAAATTGAGCAAGTAATTAACGAGACAGGAGAAAAAGCGAAAGCTGCCGGCAAAGAATTTGATCGCGCAAGGATGCTGACAGCTGCCAAAGAGTATAATAATATCCCGGCCGCTCCTACCGGCGAAAAACAAGTCAAGGGTACGAAATTTTTCTATGATTTTGCCATGCCGGCGAGAATTGCTAAAACTGGCTTGGTTGAAGTGGAAATTGTTGAATCGGACATGCAAGACGATAAGGGTGAAAAAATAAAAAGCTTGCGGTTTGTGCCGGAAGGAAGCTTGATCGGAGAAAAAGCAGCAGCAGAAGCGAGGAGAAATCAGGATGCTATTTATGATTACTTTGAAAAAGATATTAAGCCGGAAAGTTTAGGTTAAGAGTACGCCGAAGGAAAATTGAACGATGATTACGATATCATATTATTAAAAAAGAAAACCGTAGTGCTAGACTGCGGTTTTTTAGTAGTCAACGATATTAAACATGCTGGAGTAGGAATTTTCCAGCCAAGCAGACGCGTCAGTAATGGGGGGAGATACGAAGATAACTCCATTTTTGCGTTTAAAATAAAGGCGTGAACCTTCTGCTGGCTCAAAAAAATCTACTTTATGGGGAGTTTGAGGGGGTGCAATTCCGGCAAATTTGCCTTCAATTTCCTCGATTACTGTGCCATCCGCATCAATGATGGTGAGCATACTAATGTCACCATTTTTGCCCGAAAGGATCAGTTTCCAATTTCCTGCCAAGAGTTGCATACTCATTCTCCTTGAAAGAACGTTTGTTTATTTATACTTATAACATAATTAATTAATAAAGTCAATTTTTTCTCTGTTTTCCATGAAAGGCTTGGTGGACTTCTTTAAGTTTTTTATCGGTAACGTGGGTATAAATTTGGGTAGTGGAGATATTACTGTGTCCCAAGATGGCTTGAACCGAGCGGATATCCGCTCCGGCGGAAAGCAGATCTGTGGCCATAGAATGCCTTAAAACATGAGGAGTAACATGTTTGTTTATGGCGGCGATTTTCGCATATTTATTGATAATTCGTTGAATGCTTCGTTGGGTTAAGCGGCGAAAATCAGGATCTGATGGATCTTCTTTTTTTTGTTTTCCGCGGGGAATGCTTATAAAAAGAGGAGTGAGATCGTCATTTCTTTTATCGAGATAATTGTTGATACTTTTTCTGGCAGTAGGAGATATAAAAACCACCCGAGGCTTATCTCCTTTGCCGCGAATGGTTATCTCCTCTTTTTTGCCAGCCACTTGAGCCCTATTAATTGAAATTAATTCGGAAACGCGCATGCCGGAGCTAAATAAAAGCTCCAAGATGGTTTTATCGCGCAGGCCGTCCAGTTTGGATAGATCGGGGGCAGCTAATAGTTTTTCCAGTTCATGTTCTTCTAAGAAATCTACCGTTCGTTCGGGGATTTTGGGGAGTTCAATTTTTTCTGCAGAGAGGGTTTCAATGTCTCTTTTAGCTAAATATTTCACAAATGCCCGAATAGCAACAATATGATAATTTTGAGTAATTTTTTTTAAAGTTTGTCCCTTTTCGTCAGTGTATCTATTTAAAAATATGCGATATTTTCGGATTAAATCCAATGTTATTTGATTAGGCTTATCAATTTTTGCCCAGGCAGTAAACCGACTTAAATAGTGATCATAATTTTGAATGGTTTTTTGGCTATGATTTTTCTCAATTTCGCAGTATTCCAGGAATTCAGTGATTAAATTATTAATATTAGTGTCCATAAAATCTAAAATCCTCCCCAGTCTATTCCTTCCAAGGACACGCCTGACGTTTTAGTTTCTTTTTTGGGAAGTGGTTTTTTTTCGGCTTTCGGCTCTTCGCTTTGCATGAATTCAGGCAGAATATAATCTACCTTCATTGTGTTATCATCTTGCCAGTTTTCGCTTGGAGCTTCCAGGCTTACAGTTGCCACTTGGGCCGTTTCTACTGAACCATAGCCGGTAGCTTTGCTTTTTTCACTTCCATTTGAAAAGACAGTCATTAATTTATTATCAAAAGCTGTTTCGGCTCCGCTTTGGATAGCCTCATGGCTTCTAATCATCATTTTGCTGCCGGTTGCTTCCAGAAATTTATTAAAAGCACCTTTTCCAAATTTTTTTGAATTGGGATTGCTTCGGTTTCCGGGCTTTCCTCGATCATCAGTTTGATCAGTGGGATCATTCCAGCGCATTTCTTTTTGGATATCAGGGTCTTGTAATTCTCTGAGGCTGGAAATATCTCTACTTGGTATTCCGCCATGTACGGCGGCAACGCCACTGGCTGTCACTAAAATTCCGGGTAATTCTTGAAAGATTTCATTATACTGTTCAAATAGTTCAAGACCTTCTTGTTTGTGTTTCCCCCCCAGCTCTTTGAGCAGACCATATGTTATCCCACTGCCTTCTTCTTCGTGATTTCCCCTAAGCAATACCACGTTGTCCGGATATTTAACCTTGAGATTCATTATTATTTCAAGATTTTTTAATTGCTCACTGCCTCGGTCGGCATAATCGCCTAAAAATACTAATTTTCTATCCTTATCTCCAGCTTCCATATTTTCCACAAACCGAGATTGCTCAATAATTGAAATAGTGGCGTCGGCGTCGCCGTGGGTGTCTCCGATAAATACCGCATCGCCTTCTCGCGGTAGATAAGCTACTCCATTATCAACAAAACACTCTTTACCATTAGGACCATTTTCAATTGCACTAATATTATCTGCTAATTTTCCGGCGCCTTGCTCTTTTTCTTTTCTTAATATTTCTCTTACTTTTCCCAGGAGCTGCCTGACTTCTTCTGGAGATCTTTCTCCGGCTTTTTCAAATATTTCTTTTTTGGCAGCTTCGACCCCCTTTTCCATTATTTCTCTTGCCTCTATCGCTCTTTGATCATATTCTTCTTTAGGCATGCCTTTTGTGTTTTCTGCTTTTGAGGCTGTCTCTGCAAATGTTTTCTGGATAGAAGGTTTCTCTCTAATTATCACAAAAGGCGGAGTATAGACACTCTCTTTAAAATCCTTACGGGCTTTTTGGGCTTGTCCTTCAATATTTTCCAGCTGATTGAACTCTTCCGGACTTAAATCGGCTTCAAATTGGTCAATTGTTTGATTGGAGGCTTGAAAAACTTCGGATGTTTCTTCTTTGACGTCAGAAAATAAACCCTCAGCGAATTTATCCAATTCTTCCTGGGAAAATTCTAAACTTTCCGGAGCTTCTATTTTATCCTCCGGTTGTTCAGGTTGTCTATTTTCTAATTCCGGCGATGGCGACATGGAGTTATTTTAATAGTTGTTTAATTTTTTTTATCTCTTCCTTCTCTGATCTTGCCAAAATGTTTTTAACAATCTTATTTTGTTCATGCTTTAAATGGTTAATTTTAGCTTCAAATCTGGCATATTCGTTTTTTAACTTATTAATTTCTTTTTTTATTTCCTTGGGATCTTTTTGAGGCATTTTATTATTTTATTACTGTAATTTTAACATAAATAAAGAAAAAAGTCAATCTGTTAAATCATTTTTTAGATCAAATAAGATTTGATTATTTATATTATTAAATTTAATTCCTTAACCAATAATGATATTGTACGACGTGTGTGTTTTTATAACAATAACTTGCATTTATGCAGGTTTGTGGTAGCATGGTATTACTTATTAATTAATACGATTTTTCTGGATCTGCCGCGTGGTTAATGGTAAATCTGGATATATCGTAGGAGAAAAATTATGCTAACCAAAAGACAAAAGCAGAACATTATAGAAAAATATAAGACCCACAAGGATGATACTGGTTCACCTGAGGTACAGATCGCCGTTTTAAGCGCCGAAGTTGACTATTTAATTAAACATCTAAAATCACACAAAAAAGACCATTCATCTCGAAGAGGGTTGCTCGGAAAAGTTAGCCAGAGAAGGAAGCTACTTAATTTTCTAAAACGAGAAGATGAAAAAAGATATTTGGATTTAATTAAAAAGCTAAATTTAAAAAAATAAAAGAAACGAACTTCCGTTTCTTTTTTTAACAAAATATATGACTACTAGGGCTACTAAACATAAAGAACAACGAGTCGGAGTTTTTGTGGATGTGCAAAATCTTTATTATTCAGCGCGCGCAATTTATAAAAAGAAAGTAAATTTCGGGCAAATTTTAAAAGATGTGGTTTTAAATAGAAAACTAATTCGAGCGATTGCGTATGTAATAAAGACAGATTCGTATCAGAAGGAAAAGGATTTTTTTGATGCTTTGGGTAAAATTGGGTTTGAAGTAAAAGCAAAGGATTTGCAGATATTTTATGGCGGCGCGAAAAAAGGTGATTGGGACATTGGAATTGCTATGGATACCATAGAGCTTGCGCCAAAACTGGATACTATTATTTTAGTTTCAGGCGATGGGGATTATGTGGCTTTGCTGCAGCATTTGAAAAGAGCCATGAGCTGTAAAGTAGAGGTCGCGGCATTTAAGAAAAGCGCATCATCAAAATTAATTGAAGAGGCTGACGACTTCGTTGATTTAAGCAGTAAGAAATATTTATTATAATAATTAATTGGCCTTTGGGATTGATAATATCATGGAACGTTTGAAAGTTATTAAATTTTTAAACGCACCCTGATATTTATTGCCCTTAGAGCCGGAAAGAAAATTTATATGGAAAGAAAATATGAAATCGAATTGGGCGGCAAAAAATTGATTATTGGAGTGGGGGAATTTGCCCGCCAAGCCAATGGATCATGCACTGTTCAGTATGGAGATACCAAAGTATTGGGTGCTGCGGTAATGAGCGCTGATATACGCTCTGATGTGACCTATTTCCCCTTGATGGTGGATTACCAAGAAAAGCTTTATGCCTCCGGTAAAATTAAAAGTTCACGTTTTATGAAGAGAGAGGGCAGACCTTCTGACGAGGCGGTGCTTACCGGCAGAATGATCGACAGATCATTGCGGCCGCTTTTCCCACAATACATCCGCAATGATATTCAAGTGATCACTGAAGTTTTGTCAGCTGATGAAGAAAATGATTCGGATATTCCAGCTATTATCGCTGCCAGCTGCGCTTTGTCAATTTCAGATATACCGTTTGATGACACTATGGCAGCTATACGAGTAGGCAGAATAAATGGCGAATGGGTAATTAATCCCACTTTCGAAGCAAAGAAGAATTCAGAGCTTGATTTAATCGTTTCTGTCACAGAACCTGGAAAAGTAGTAATGCTAGAGGCTGGAGCCAATGAGGTATCGGAGGAAACATTTTATAGCGGAGTACAATTTGCCAAGGAGCAGGTTAAAAAAATTATTGAATTAATTAAAGAAATTAAGGCTAAAGAAGGAAAAGAAAAAATCATAATGCCGGTGCCGGAAAAAAATATGGAATTGTATGCTGAAATAAAAGAGTTGGCCTTGCCTGAAATTAGTAAAATTCTTTTTGCTGATCAAAAAGATGTTAGAAAAAAAATTATTTATGATTCTGCCAATGAGGTCGCCAAGAAAATGAAGGAAAAATATGAGGATTCAGATGAAAATGAAGTTAAAAACATGTATATGGAAGTTATTGAAGGATTGGTACGAGACAAAATAATGCAAAATGAAGAGAGAATCGGAGGAAGAAAACTGAACGAAATTCGACCGCTAGAAGTTAATGTAGGCCTTTTGCCGCGCACTCATGGAACCGGATATTTTATGCGGGGTGAAACTCAGGTATTGACGGTAGCTACCTTGGGCGCTCCCAATTTGGAACAAACAGTGGAAGACATGGAAGAGGAGTATAAAAAAAGATTTATGCATCATTATAATTTTCCGCCATACAGCGTAGGCGAAGTACAACCTTTACGTGGGCCTTCCAGAAGAGATATTGGCCATGGAGCTTTAGCGGAAAGAGCTCTGCAGCCGGTTATTCCCGATAAAGAAACCTTTCCTTACACAATCAGATTGGTATCTGAAGTCATGGGATCAAATGGGTCATCTTCTATGGCATCGACTTGTGGTTCGACTTTAGCTTTGATGGATGCGGGTGTGCCGATAAAAAAACCAGTAGCCGGAATAGCTATGGGTATAGTAACGGATGAGCATGATAATTATAAGATTTTAACTGACATTCAAGATTTGGAAGACACTGAGGGCGGTATGGACTTTAAAGTGGCTGGCACTGGCGATGGAATTACCGCAGTACAAATGGATACTAAAACTCATGGTTTGTCAGATGATATGGTGAAAGATACTCTTGAGCAGGCTCGTCAGGCTCGCTTGGAAATTCTACAGGCGATTTCAGGCATTATTAAAGAGCCTCGTTTGGAATTATCTCAATATGCTCCGCGCATAACTTCTTTAAAGATAAATCCCGAAAAAATTGGCGACGTTATTGGCCCGGGCGGTAAAAAAATTAATGAGATCATTGACGCTACGGGCGTAGAGATTGATATTGAGGATGATGGCCAGGTAATGATTACTTCCAAAGACGCGGAAGCAGCTAAAAAAGCAGCCGAGTGGATTAATAATTTAACCAAAGAAGCTCAAGTTGGTGAAATTTATTCAGGCAAGGTGGTAAAAATTCTTGATTTTGGAGCTTTTGTTGAGATATTCTCCGGTACCGAAGGAATGATACATATATCCAAGTTAGCTCCGCACCGCGTGAATAAAGTTGAAGATGTGGTCAAAGTTGGCGATCAAGTCAAAGTTAAGGTGATTGAAATTGATGATGTAGGCAGGGTTAATTTAGCTTTGATTCAAGATAAAAAATAAATATTTTCTTTTATTGCGATAGATTCAATGTCACAGCGATATCAAGAAGAAAAAAACAAGCAGAAGAACAAAAAAGCAATAAAAATTATTGTTATAGTTTTGATTATTTTGACTTTATGTTCCCTGCTTGTTTTCCAACTTTTTTTTAAAAAACTTAAAGCGGAATCTTTTATTCCGGAAAATCCAATCTCGGTGATGTTAATAAATATTAATCCCGATTCTAAACAAAATCTTGTTTTGGAAAAATTAGCTTTAAATCTGGGCAATGAAAATATTTTTAAAAATTATCTCGAGAGCCAGTTTTTTAAGGGGATATCGGCAGAAAATCTGAAAATTGATGAAGAAGACTTGAAATCGTGGATTGGAGATAAGCTGATAATCAGTCGGATTAAAATCAGCAGTTCAGATGACAGATCAGCTCATTTGGTTGAGGTGAAAAATATTGAAAAAGCGCGGGAGGTATTGAACATTATCAACGATAATATTCAAAAACGCGGCAGCGTGGTTACCCATGAAGATTTCAGGGGGGTTGATATTGTTTTTATTGAAGGCGAAAATGATGTGGCTTATGCCATGAGCGAAAATTTTTTGCTGGTCTCAGAAGATCCGGCGGGCATTAAAATGATGATTGATACCAGCTTGGGTAGAAATCGTTCGCTTTCGTCTGATAAAGTATATAATAGTTTGAAAAGAAAGTTAAAAGCAAACGATTATGTAGTTTTTGCTTTTGTTGATATTGTTGATACTTTGAAATATATTTCCAGCTTTAGCCGTCAAGTTGATTTCTCATTTTTAGACAATGTTGCTTCGTCAGAAAGAATTAATTTGGGGGCGGTATTTAGCGCACGTGATGATGGTGTGGAGGCCAACATGTTATTGGGCGGAAGCGGAAAGTCTTATGAGAAGAAAAAAGGGTTTGAACCGGGTTTGGCTGAGAAAGTTCCCAATGATGTCGCTTTGTATATTGAGGGCCAAGACATTCAATCATTTACCGAGAGGCTTTTGGCCGGTCAAGGCGAAAATTTATCGGATAAAGATATTGCCGCCAAAGGTGAATTGTTAAAGAGAGGATTAAATTTACAGTTTGGTGTAGACATGGAGCAAGATTTATTTAATTATTTGTCCGGTAAATATGCTTTTATGCTTTTTCCGATTAAGGAAGGCAAGGGTTTTTCAGCCGGGCTAATCTTGGAAACCAAAGACCAAAAAGAACTGACGGAAAAAATGAAAAAAATCGAACAGGTGGCGGCGGAACAAATAAATAAAAATCTAATTAAAGATGAAAACAAAAAAATTTCTTTTATAGATCGAGAATATAAAGGCACAAGTTACCGCTATGCTAAGCTTTCGGAGGATATTAAGGCCGATATTTTTTATGCGGTCTTAGAAAATGAACTGGTTTTAGCAACCAGCAAACCAGCCTTGACTAAATTAATAGATTCTGCGAATAACAAGCAAAATTCATTGGCCCGCAGTGCTAAATTTAACAATAATTATCAAATGATTAAAAGCAGCGATGCTACTCGGTTGGTTTATCTAGATATGAAAAATGCTTTCGAATTTTTGGACAATTATGAATTTTTGAAATATACCACTGTTCAGGATGAATTTAGAAAAATTGAAAGCTTTGGTTTTTTGAATAAATATATTGGTGAGGGAGGATGGGCGCAAGGTTTTATTTCAATCAAAAATAACGACTAAGTTATTCAAATGAAAAATAAGGAAAACGAAATTAAAATTAAAATAAAGAAATCTTATGATAAGAAAGATCTGAAAGATTTGTCCGGTCCGATGATGGACGATATTCATAAGAAATCTTCTCGCTGGAAAAAACTTCCGGTAAAAAATATTGTCGAGATAAAAGATAATGGCGGCAAAAAAATACCCCGCCGTAAAATATTTTTTAAGATTTTTATTATTATATTTATAATTTTGGCGGTTTTTGCTTTAATAGCCGGATATTTATATTTTAATTATTCAATTGCCAAGGATAAAACAGCTGAGTTAGTGCCTTACGAAGCTTCTTTGTATGGCAAATTAAATATTAAAAGCTTGATAGATTTTCCCGGTAGCGATAAGCCGGTTGCTTTAGATGGACGCATGGATTTTGTTGGAAATTATTTAATCAATGCTGCCAATAATGAAATTTTCGCATATGGTTTAGATTTTTCTCAAGATGTTAAGCCCTTTTTGGGAGAAAATTTCAGTTTTAGTTTTATCGATAGCGCCGATGATGCCGGATTTGTTCTTTTGCTTGAAGTTTTGGATGTTGATGCTTTAAAAAATATTCTAAGTAAGATTAAATTTAAGTCTCAATTAACAGAAGAAAATTACGAGAATATAATTATTTATAAATTATCAGGGGATGATAAAAATTCTGAATTATATTTATCTTTTTTGAATAGCCATCTTGTAGTCAGCAAAAAAAGGACAGGCGTTGCTGCGGTTATTGATACATTTTATGGCAAGCGATTGAATTTAGCTCAAAACAAAGAATATCATCGCGCCAGTCCCTGGTTTCTGTTTAACGAAATAGCCTATATTTATGCGAAACCAAGAGAAATTGATAAGCTATTAAATTCAGAAAGCAATTTATTTAATATTTGGAGCGCAGCAACTTATAAAATTGATAGCACCTTTTTAGCCTTAAAAGAAAAGAAAAATGGATTGCTGTTGGATATCAGCTTAAATGGATCGGATTATGAATTTGATGGAGGCCTGAATAATAAATTAATTGATTTATTGCCTGCCAACAATTCGATTTTTATGGCGGGTAAGAATTTAAGTAAAGACTGGAAAGAAATGCAAAGCGATATCTCGGTATCAAATCCGGCCTTGGAATTTTACTTGGCTGATTCCTTAAGAAAATTTGAAGAAAGCGCCAGGATTGATGATGGCGATTTATTAAAATTTTTTGAAAATGATTTTCTGGTGTCGCTTGATTATTCCGGTGATAAAATAAATTACAATCTAATTACAAAATTTTCAGATAATAGCCAGGCGGAAGCCAATATGAACATTTTTGAAGAGGCCGCTTCAAATTATTTTGGCAATAAATATCCCAAAAAACAGAAGATGATGTTATCTGATGGAACGGAAGCGACTGAATTGATGCCAGATCCGGAATCATTTCAATTTACCGACCTTGATTTTGAGGGAAAAATTGCGCACGTCATAGAGGGCGAGTCGCTTGGCCATGAAATTTCTTATATTATCAATGATAATGTAGTGATTATCAGTACTTCGCTGGGTTCCTTAAAAAATATTGTTTCGGCCACTTCGGAAAATGATAAATTGACGAAAAAGAGATTTTTTAGCTATCCCTATTCTCAGGTTTATCAGTCGGGCAGTAATAATATTTTATATTTTGACAATAAAGTTCTGCAGGATTATTTTAAATTTGATAATATCTTAGGAAAAACATTTTCGATGTTTGATAACACGGCGATATCTGTTCGTGTTGGAGAGGGCAAGCTAAAGATTAAAAGTTTCTTATATATAGAATAAATAAGGGAAGAATTTTGAATTTATTATTAAAAAGTAGCAATCGATAACTACTTTTTTAATTTATAGGCATGGCGGCAAAATATTTTTCAAAAACTTGTGTGGCTTTAGATATTGAAACAACCGATTTAACTCCGTCGAAGGGAGAAATTATTGAAATAGCTGCGGCCAAGTTTAAAAAAGGGAAAATTATCGAGCAATACCAGTCTTTGGTTAATCCGGGCCGAAAAATTCCTCAAATTATCCAATCCATAACCGGAATATCAGATATTGATGTGGTGGAAGCTCCCGCCATTAGCGATTTAATTCCGAAATTCAAAAAGTTTGTGGGCGATTATGCAATTGTGGGGCATAATATTGATTTTGATATAAATTTTTTGAATCATAAGGGATTTAATTTCCAAAATAAAAAATATGATACTTGGAAATTAGCTGCCATGCTTGTTCCCAGCCTATCTTCGCATAGTCTGGAGTCGCTGACTGCCTTTTTTAACATTAAACATATTGATAGCCACCGCGCGTTAGCCGATGTTTTGGCCAGCGTGGATCTTTTTAATATTTTAGTTAATAAAATATATGATTTTGACGCTGCTGTTTTAAAGAATTTAACTGTGGTTTTAAAAGACACCAACTGGGATATGGCGGATATATTTAAGGATATTTATGCTAAAAAGTCCAAAGGGGCTGTTATTTCATTAAAAATAATCAAGGAAGAAAAAAAAGAAGAGATTAAAAAAAATATTGAGGCGATTGATAAAATTTTTAAAAGAAAAGCGAAAATTAAAAAATTTTTTACCAAGTATGAATATCGTTCGGAGCAGGTAAATTTGATGCGCCAATTATTGGAAAATTTTGAAAAAAAGGAAAATAGCTTTATTGTGATCTCGCCTGGAGTAGGGAAAGACATGGCTTATCTGGCTGCTTCGGCTTACCATGCGAATAATTTTAACCAAAATGTTTTTCTTTGCTTAGAAAATTTCTCAAAAATTCAGGAAATAATTTCAAATCAAATCAATCTTTTAAGAAAGATTCTCGCATTTGATTTTACATATTCCGTGCTGCTTACGCCGGCATCATATATTTGTTTGCGCCGTTTTACTTATTATCTAAAAATCGGGAAATTTAATCAGTCAGAGTTAAGTGCGATTGTAAAATTATTATTATGGCTGCCGACTACGCAAACGGGAATTTTTAATGAAACTGCCTGGCTTTATAGCGACCAAGAGATTGAAGATAAAATAAATTGCCGTTCTCAATATTGTTCTCAAAAGGGTTGTAAAAATTATCAAGATTGTTATTACTATAAAGCTCTAAAAGAAGTTAAAAAATCAGATATTGTTTTAGGCGATCATCCGGCGCTGTTTTTTCATTTTTTTGGCAAGAATAAGAGTTTAATAAAAAATATAATTTTAGACCGCGCTTATAATTTAGAGGAAAGTTATCGAACCTATTATCGGGATATTATTAACGATAAGCAATTACTATCAAAGCTGGACTTATTACAGATTAATATCAAAAATTTATTAAATTGTTCGAAAAATTCTTCCAAAGGGGAAAAAATTAAGGAATTGGCAAATAAATTAGAAAGAGATGTGGCGGTAATAAAAAACAAATCAGCTCTATATTTCGGAATTCTGGGCATAATGCTAAATAAACAATCAACCGATTATGGATTTAAGCGCATTTTAATCAATAGCGGAGCGGTAAATTTAGCGGGCTGGAATGATATGGAGAATGCCACCCGACATTTTATTTCTCAAATCAACAATCTAATAATAAGCCTAAATACTATTATAAAGATAATTTCCGCCAAAAAATATCAGGATGTGAACCGGGAATTTCAGGGACTAGCTTATGATTTATATAAAATTACCAATAAAATTCAGAAAATATTACCCGAAAGCAGCTCCGGCAGCCAAATATGGCTAGAGGAATATTACGACAAATTGGCAATTAATATTAAACCCTGCGGCCTTAATGATAATTTATTAAATAAATTAATTGATCAATCGGATTCATTGAATATTGCGATAAGTATATATAATATTGAAAAAACCAAGAATTTTCTGATTAATGAGCTTAAAATCAGCTCAGAAATTAAAAAAATCACACTTGAAAGCCGGCAGAATTTGAAAGAAAAAATCAAGCTGATCGCTCCAATCGATATTCCTCACCCTAACGATGCCAACTTTAGCGCTGTTGCCGGTAATATTATTAAAGATATTGCCTTAACTCTAAGAGACGGCGTGGTGATTAGTGCTTCATCGCGGGCAATATTAAAGAAGATTTATCAAAATTTAGCAGAGGAATTGAAAAAAAATGATATTAATATTTTTGTTCAAGGAGTGACCGGGGGCAAAGATAAGGCCTATAGCCAGTTTTTAAGCCGTAAGGACTCTATATTGTTGGCATCAAACCAAATGGTTATGGATAAAGAATTTCCATCAGATAAGATTAAATGCCTAATATTGTTAAAATTTCCCTTTGACGTGATATCAACCGAAGAATCGAGCACAGACAGCGCCATCAAGAAAAACTATTTTCAGATCAAAACTTTGCCTCGGGCAGTTTTCAAATATATGAAGATATTCCAAAGAATTGCTAAAAACAAGCAAGGAAGGGGGGTATTTATAAATTTAGACAGCAGATTGCTTAATGCTAACTACGGAGATGATTTTATTAAGGTTTTACCGGAAATGAGCATCGGATATATAAAGGCGGCGGATATTTGCAAAGAAGTAAAAAAATGGTTTAATATTAAGGCAAAAAATAACAATAAACATATTTAATAAATTGTGGATAAGTTGTGATACTGTTGATAACTTGTTGCCAATAATTAATAATATCATAAATAAATTATATAATGGCTTATATAAGGCAATTTAAACTAACTATATTTTATACACAGCTGTTTATAAATAACCATTGATCATTATCATAATTGGTGATATAATAACTATAGAACATAAAAGTATTAGAACGGTATTGGGGATTTAAACGCATTGAGATGCGCGTAAATCTCTCTTACTGTTCGTAGAGGAGGCTGATACCTCCATTTACGAGTTCTTTCCTTCTTTCCTCGCTATTGCGGGGACAAAAACAAAAATAAAACGTAGGTAGAGGAGCCAAAATAGCTTTTACTACCACAAGAATGGTAAGAGAGAGATCTGATGAGAATTATCAGGCTCGTCGGACGTCCAATGATGCCAAGTGCGCAAATCTTTATTACTTCCTTCGGGAGGTAGAAAAGTTAGCACTAGGCGATCTGGGCGCCGAGCGCCATTAAATATAAAAAAATGGGCGCAATCGGCGCCTTTTTTTATTGTCAGAAAACATGATCCGAATTCTCATCAAAAGATTAAATTTTTTCTTAAAGTAATTATTCAAACTAATCTTTATTTATTGTTAAATCTTTGTGTTAAAAACAATTGGATTAATTATATTAAAAAACACCGCTTGTAGAGGAGCGGTGCTTTATTATCAAATAATATGATATGGCTTTTACTTACGTTTGTAGCTATAGAGAGCGTAACCGGCTGCCATTAGGGGAATTAAAGCCAAAGCGGCAAATAGGGGATAAGGATTATTTTCCGGTCCGGTTGTAGGCAAAACCGAAGTGTCGGTAGGCGTGGTAGGAGTTGTGGGTGCAGTAGGGGTAATTGGAGTCGTAGGTTGAGTAGATACTTGATAATCTCCAAATACATGGTATGAGCTGTCATTAGATGCGACAACTATATCAGAAATGTCATTTGGAGTAGATGATGAATATCCAACCAGATCAGTTTCTCGTAAAGCGTATGTTTCCGGATCCAACTCGTCAAATGAAAAGTCTCCGTTGGTATCTGTTTGGTCGGATTCTAAAGTAATATTACTGTGATTTAATAATGTTACAGTCACATTAGCGATTCCCGTCTCGCTGACATCTAAAACACGATTTCGATTGGCGTCATTATAGACTTTACCGTGAATAGTCGCTAATCCGGGCTCTTCTCCGTTCTCTTCCGTAGTACAAGTTGCGCTACAGCCGTCGCCATCGGTAGTATTACCGTCATCGCATTCTTCATCGGCGTCAAGCGTACCATCGCCGCAATAAGGTTCATCTTCACAGGCGACATTTACAGTAGCGGAAGCACTATCGGAAGCTTCATTCTGTGCTCCATCATCGGTAGTATAGGTTAATTTAGCGGTTACGGTGTCGGTTAAGGAGGGGCTGTCTTCGCAAGTCACTTCACCGGGGAAATTGCAGGTATAAGTAGCTCCATCAGCGATAGTACCTCCGGTAGCACAGTTACCCTCACCATTCAAATCACCATATACATTGTCTGTAAGAGTAGAGAGAGTGGCAGCGTAGCCTAAATTATTGGTAACGCTAACTTCATAATCAATATCAGTATCTTCTGTAATACTAGCGGGGGTCGCTTTTTTAGTCACTTCCATGCTTGGTTCTTCGCAAGCGACATTTACTGTAGCAGAAGCACTATTACTGACCGGAATTGGAACTTGATCATCGCCTTGAGCCCCAAAATTTCCAGTTGCCGTAACGGTATCGGTTAAAGCAGGGTTTTCGTCACAAGGCACAACTTTGGTAAATGTACAGCTATAGCTAGCACCGGCTGCGATGGTTTGTGGGGTTCTACAATCGCCTTGCCCATGTAGATCACCATAAATATCATCATCTAGAGATTGAAGGTTAAAATTAGTCCTAACATCGTTGGTAACAGTTACGGTGTAATCTACGGCAGTCCCTTCCTCGGTTACCGTGGTCGGGTTGGCAGTTTTAGTTATTATAAAAGAAGGGGAAACAACAACAGTAGCCGATGCAGCAGCAGTAACTAGAATTGGAGACGTGCCAATTTGCTCTATTTGACCTGTTACAGTCGCATTATTAGTTGTATCTACGCTTATAGTCGTACTGGCCGTACACATCATAAATGCTCCTGGGTCCAAAAAATTTTGAGGACAGGTAATAACACCCAATATATCGTCAGTTAAAACAATATTTTCAATTTTATTATTACCTGTAATATTGGTGATTACATAAGTATAAGTTACTGTTGTGCCGGCTGGGACTTGGGTTGCGCTTGGAGTTTTAGTTAGATCAATATAAGCATCGGCATTAGCGGTATTAATATTATCCTTGTTATTAAATAAAACAACCAGAACCGCAGCTGCCATAATTGATATAAGCACCGCTATTGCTGTGGTATATTTAGTGATTTTGACTGCTTTCATGTTTTTATTTTTATTTTTTATATAGAAATATTTTAAATTCTTACTTATATTTTAGCAAAAAAATAGCAAAAAGTCAATCGGCAATTAGCCACAGGTAAAATTAGTCGTTAGTGATTAGTAGAAATTATGAAAATACAAGAACATGATAACGGCCAATTTAATATCTCTAATGACTATTGACTAACTCCACTAATGCCTAAAATTATTCTACCGGCCTTGCAATTACTAAAAGCCTTTGCCTGCTGGTGCCAACGGGCCAGCAGGTCATCAAGGTTAATCTTTTATCTCCCTCCTGATTAAAGGCTTCAATATTGTGCGCTTCCACTATGCTAATGTCTTGCACGGCATATTTAAAAGTTTGATTTTGATCTTTTCTAGTGATGACGATCTCATCGTTTAAAGAAATATTTTCCAGTTTGGCAAAAATTTCTTTATAATCTCCCGGGCTGTTATAATAATAGCTGGAATGGCCAAAGATAAAAGTGTTGCCGCTCGGGGAATTTGGCAGGGCGGTGCCGGAGAAATGCGCTACGCCATTTTCCAACGCTTCAAGATACTCTACATTACTTCCGGCATTGACATTGAAGACGATGGGAGCGTTGATGCTTAATTTTTCAATCAATAAGTCAGCTTCCATGGAAACGGCAGCTGGAGGAGTGACTTTCTCGATATTTTGGTTATTGGCGTTAATTCTGGGCTTAAAGTAAATTAATTCCGGTAAGCCGTTAAATTCCTCGTCCAGATAGCCAAAATATTGTTCCTGATCTTCCAGTTGAGATGGAGGCCAAACAAAATATAGCGATATTGCAAGCACTAATACAATAACTGTTAATAAAAATTTCTCCCAAAATTTGATAGTATTTTTCATTTGATTATTAATGATAATATAACAAAATTATTTTGAAATTTCCAGGATTATATTGAAGGATGGCAAAAGTTAAGTTATGATTTATCTATAAATAAATATATGAATTCAGAGTTAATATCTTTCGAGCTTTGGGGACAGACCATATCCATATACTTCTATGGGATTTTTTTGTTAATTGCGGTATTGGTTGGCATATTAATTTTATATGGGGAATTAAAACGCCGTAATTTAGAAACTAAAAGGATTTTAGATAATATATTTTGGATTTTATTATTGGGAATTATTGGGGCTCGATTAGGATACGCGTTGATGCACCTCAACTTTTATTTCGGGCAGCCGATTGAAATATTTAAGATTTGGCAGGGCGGGCTTAATTTCACCGGCGGATTAATTTTTGGTTTTGGCGCCGCTTTTGTCTGGCTCTATACTAAAAACCGCCGAGAGTTATGGCCGTGGCTGGATTCCGCCATGATTGCTCTCATGCTGGGCCATGCGGTTGGAATGCTGGGCAGTTTTACTTCGGGAGTGGACTATGGCCGAGAAACAAGCCTACCTTGGGGAATAAAGATTGCCGCCTTAAACGATAATATTTTAAGGCACCCTACTCAAATATATGAATTTATTGCTTATTTATTATGTTTTATTGTTTTGGGGCTTATTTCCAGCCGCATAATAAAAAATAAGGCGGCTAAGATATTTCCGGGATTTATTTTTCTTTTGGGATTTTCACTAACATTTTTTATCCGCTTCATGATAGAATTTGTAAGGGTAACGGATAGCGCTATTTTTAATTTGTGGAAATATGAATTTACAGCCACTCATATTATCAGCTTATTACTGTTATTTGTCGGTTTATTTATCTTAATATATAAAACAATAAAATTTATAAAAAAATAATAATAAATATATGAATAAGGAAAAATTAGCCCAATTAAAACACAATCTTTTGGCGCAAAAGAAGCAATTGGAAGATGATCTTTCCAATATTGCCGTCAAGGATAAAAATTTGGAAGATGACTATGACGCCAAATATAAAAATTTAGACAGCGAACCGATGGATCATTCAACTGAAGCGCTGGAGGTATCCAATTATCAGGATAATTTATCGCTAGAAGCTAATTTGGAATTACAATTGCGTGATGTTAATGATGCGTTGGAAAAGATGGAAAAAGGAGTATATGGCAAATGTGAGAAATGCAAGGGCGAAATTAAAGCCGAAAGGCTGGAAGCGATACCGCATGCCAAGTTGTGTCTTGATTGCGCTAAATCTTAAATATTAATGTATAAAGTAAAATTAAGCAGAGCTTGGCAATTATTATTGCTTCTGCTGATTATAGCGATTACCGGTCTTGACCAGTGGTTAAAATGGCGGGTTTATGAAAAAGGAGGTTTTTTTAATTGGAGAGAAATTATAGATATCGGATTTTACCGGAATTTTGGCACCGCCTTTGGAATCCCTATTCCTTATTATTTACTATTGCCGCTAATTATTTTATCGCTAGCCTTAATCTCCCGGAGATATTACAAATTTATTCAGCGCGGATATTTATGGGCCTTTATATCATATTTCCTCATATTGGGAGGAGCATTAAGCAATTTGATCGATCGCCTACATTATGGTTTTGTGATTGATTATATTCATTTATTTTTTGGCTCAACTTTTAATTTAGCTGACGGCATGATTATTGTGGGCGTGGGTTTTTTGATCATAAAAGAATTTAAAAAATAAATACAAAATAAGATTTAGTTTATGCCAAGCAAAGTATATAGCGCAGCCGTTATCGGTCTGGATTGCGAATTGGTTGAAGTGGAAGCGGATATCTTCAATGGATTGCCTAAAACCGCGATTGTCGGCCTACCGGATATGGCCATCCAGGAATCAAGAGATCGTGTTAAGTCTTCTATTAAAAATAGCGGATTTTTTTATCCGACAAACAGCACTACGGTTAATTTAGCTCCGGCCGATTTAAAGAAGGAGGGACCGGCTTATGATTTACCGATTTCACTGGGAATTTTAAAAGCATCGGGACAGATAGATTTTGACGCGGAAGGCAAGGTTTTTGTGGGCGAATTGGCCCTGGACGGGTCACTGCGCCATATTAATGGCATTATTTCGATTGCCACCATGGTAAGAAAAAAAGGAATAAAAGATTTTTATGTTCCCGAGATTAATTCCAAAGAGGCAAGCTTGATTCCGAATATCAATGTATATCCCATAAAAAATTTATTACAACTTATCAAACACTTTAAAAATGAAATTCAGATTAATCCGATTAAATGTAGTAAAATTAAAGAGATTGAGAGAGAAGAAATACAGTCAAAATATGATATGGCTTATGTAAAAGGCCAGGAACATGCCAAAAGAGCCTTGGAAATCGCGGCTGCCGGCGGACATAACATCTTGATGAGCGGACCGCCAGGTTCGGGCAAGACGTTATTAGCCCGGACATTGGCGACAATACTGCCAAAATTAAGTATTGAAGAATCATTGGAAGCGACAAAAATATATAGTATTGCCGGCTTGTTGCCAGCGGATGAGCCGATGATTATCAGAAGGCCTTTTCGCGCGCCCCATCACACCAGCAGCGGAGTGTCTCTGGTGGGCGGCGGTGCTTATCCTCGCCCGGGTGAAATTAGTCTAGCGCATCGAGGTGTTTTATTTTTGGATGAACTTCCGGAATTTGACCGCCGGGTATTGGAAAATTTACGTCAACCGCTGGAAGATAATATAATTCAAATATCGCGCGCGCAGCAGACTTTGTCCTTTCCGGCTAAGTTTACCCTGGTGGCATCGATGAATCCCTGCCCGTGCGGCTATTATGGGTCTCAGGATCAAGAGTGCCGCTGTACTCCCATGGAAATTGCCAGATATCAAAAAAAGATTTCCGGTCCGCTTTTGGATCGTATTGATATTCACATTCAAGTTCCCAAAGTAAAATACGAAAAATTAACCGATGAGAC
Source organism: Patescibacteria group bacterium (assembly GCA_041749335.1). Classification (GTDB taxonomy): domain Bacteria; phylum Patescibacteriota; class JABMPQ01; order JABMPQ01; family JABMPQ01; genus JBGTBM01. The sequence goes on along the minus strand of JBGTBM010000002.1, from coordinate 30,685 downwards.
CTTGGCTGAACCCTCAAAGCAGTTGCGAGACCATGTTCAGGAAGCACGCGAAATACAAATTAATCGGTTTAGCGGAACTAAAATTACCGCCAATTCTGAAATGGGCAATCTAGAAATTAAAAAATATTGTCAGATCGATAACAATTCTCAAGAGTTAATGCGTTCAGCGGTAAATCAAATGAATTTATCCGCGCGCGCATATTTTCGTATCTTAAAGCTTTCGCGCACCATCGCCGATTTGGATAAAAAGCCAAATATTGAAACCAGCCATATTGCTGAAGCCTTGCAGTATCGTCCGAGGCAGGATGTTTAGAGTAGTTATCTAATTTGTTTATTAGCTGATTAGGAGTTGATATTTTGCGTGTAAAAATAATCGGTATGACGAAATGACCGATAGGGAATTTCGTTAGCTTAATATAATAATGCCATATATTCAAAAACAAAAATTGAGACAAAAACCAAAAGATAGAAATATTCATCGCCCAAAACATATTTATAAGAATAAGCAAATTTATTTTATTACCGGCAAAACATATTGGGGAATTGATTATTTTTGTACAGATAAAAGAAAAAGTATTTTGTGCAAAATTATTAATGTCGCTGCAGCCGGATTTGATGTAAATATTTATGGTTGGGCGGTACTAGACAACCACTATCATTTATTATTGGAATTTTCTGATAATAAAGATAACGAATTTCATTCAAAAAAATTTGAATTCAATTCGTCAAACCACAATAAAAGGCAATACTCTCTTGTAGAATTTATAAGAAAAACGCATAAGGATAGTTCAAGAATCATTAATGGGATTGATGGATTTTCTGGCAGGAAGGTGTGGTATCAATATTGGGATAGATTTATTAGATCGGAAAAGGAATTCTTTGGATATCTAAATTATATTCATTTTAATCCAATCAAACATAAAAAAATTTCACGAGCAAGTGAATTAAGCGGTTATAAATATTCCAGTTTCAATCAATATGTTAATAGGTACGGCTTTGAGTGGGTGTTTGAAAAATATTCAATTATTAATTAAAAAAATTCATTACAAAAACCCGTTGGGAAAGCGGGTTTTATAGCATTTAAATACAGCTGGTCTGACGAAATGAGCTTACTTCTTGTTACACTCCTTTCAATGACTTAATTATTCCACGTCATTACAAATGCAGCTAAACAATATTGTCTCTTAGTGAAAAAAATATTATATTTATTTAAGCACAACGCATTACTATTACAAAACCCCGCTTACGCGGGGTTTTGTGTGAATATATTTTAAAAAGGAACGACTTAGTAAATGTAACCTTTAATAACCGGGCTGCTGTTGGAAATTGTTCTGGTACTTTGAATGCCAAAACCCTTATAATTCATTTCGGAAATGGTTACAGAATTTCCATTAACGCTTTCTACCACGGCTACGTGGCCCCACCAGCTTTCATTAGTGACAAGAATAGCTCCTTTGGCCGGTATTCTTCCGGTAGCGCGGCCTTGCGCTTGAGCATTGACTAGCCATTGTCCGGCGTTTCCGCGCCAAGTAACATCACCTCTGCGGCCGGCGACATACCAGGTACAATATCCATAAGGAAAACGATTTCCAACTATGGGACCTTTTTGTACCACTGGCTGAGATACAGTCGATGTTGCAGCAGTATTTGATCTGGTGGTATTGGTATTGGATGCCAGTTGAGTTCTTGTTTCCGGCTCTTGGATTTCCGGTCTTGGCCTCATTTCAATTGAACGTTTACCGTCAGGGATAATTAAGATTTGGGCAACTTCGATGTCAGTAGCATTAACCAATCCGTTATAGCCCATAATTCTTTCCATTTCAACGTCATGTTTTTTAGCAATGCCGGATAAAGTCTCGCCAGCGTCTACTCTTTCGGTAGCACCCGATACTGGCAATATAGTCAGCTCATCTCCTGGCTTAATGATATCGTCAGCGTATTTCTGGCTTTCTGTTAGAATGGTTGCCGCATCGATACCAAATTTATTGGCGATAGCCGAGATTGTATCGCTCTCTCTTACTACATATTTAATTGTTTCATGTCTTTCGCCTGATATTTCTGTTTCAGCGGGGCTGTTTTTAACCAATGTATTGTCTCCCACTAAGGCGTAAGACTCTGATTTATTAGCTTTGGCGCTGCCAATCATGGAGGCTGATAATGAAGCCTGATAATTGGAATTCGCGCTAGCTACTGAAACGAATGAAAAGCGGTCTTTTCCGTCTGCATTAATTCTTCGATCAATATTACTGGTGACGGTTTCATACATTTCATCTTCATTGGTCATGAGCCCTAATAAAATACTACTATCATTCATATTCTGGGGATTATTCTTGGCATAAACATTGAAACCGGCGACAGCCAAGGCAATAATAATTACCCCAAGAGAAACCAAATACTTACTTTTATTCGATAGTAGGCCTTTTACTTTTTGCTTTATATTGTTGATTGATACTTTTTGTTTTTGTTTACTTGAAGATATCCTATTGCTCAACCCACTCGATTGGGTTTTTAGAAGAGCAAGTAGTTTTTTGGTACTAATAGTAGTAATCCTTTTCGCTTAGCTGGTGACCGTTTCTATGCCTACTCATATTGAGTAAGGCCCCCTGTTTTTTTTTACTATTTTTATCAGTTCAAGTGTGAACAGAATGACAACCGCTATCCAGCTAAGACAATAATTATTATTTTATCATCTTCAATTTGAGAACCAGATAATATTCTGATTCAAGCAATAGGTTACTACAGGTCATTTTTTTGTCAAGAGAAAATAAATAATACTTTAAATGGCTTAAATAAAGCAAAAAAGGGAATTATACCTCCTCAATTTGGCTTAATGGCGGGGTGTGTTTTATCCACAACGGTGTCACTCTAATCTGACATTTAAGCAAGTTTATCGGAAGTCGGGACAATTAGAGTGTTTTTTATCAAATATTCGTTCAAAAATATCAAAAGGCGTGCTATTATTAAATTCAATTTGAATTATTTTTAAATATGGACAAGGAAACAATTTTAAAAAATTTAAATACCGAGCAGCAAAGGGCGGTTAAAATTATAAATGGACCGGTTTTAGTGCTTGCCGGAGCGGGATCGGGCAAAACCAGAGTGTTAACTCAGCGCATCGCTTATTTAATAGCGGGCGGTGTCAATCCTTTGAATATTCTTGGAATAACTTTTACCAATAAGGCGGCCGGTGAAATGAAAGAACGGGTAAAAAGGGCGCTATATGACGAAAATATAAACCCGAACGATAGGATTAATATGCCGACCCTTGGCACTTTTCATTCGGTTTGTGTCAGAATATTACGACGGGAAATTTTATCGCTGGGCATCAAGCCCGCATTTGCTATTTATGATGACGATGATCAGATGAAAACCATCAAATCGGTGATGAAAGACAAGGGGATTAATACGCAGCGCATAAATCCGCGCGTGATCCAGTCCTTAATATCTTCCGCTAAAAACGACCTGCTGGATCCGGCGGAATATGAGGGTCATGCCAATTCGCATATTGAGAAATTGGCAGCTTCCATATATCAAAGCTATCAGAATATTTTAAAACAAAATAATGCTTGCGACTTTGATGACCTGATTTTCTATACAGTAAAAATTTTCCAAAAATATCCGGAAGTTTTAAAAAAATATCAAAATATCTTTAAATTTATCCTGGTAGACGAGTATCAGGATACAAATAATACTCAATATCAGTTGGTAAATTTATTAGCCAAGGCGCATAAAAATATTTTTGTAGTAGGTGATGATTGGCAGTCTATTTACGGCTGGCGGGGCGCGGATATTAAAAACATTCTAAGTTTTGAAAAGGATTTTAAGGGAGCACAGGTTATCAAGCTTGAACGCAACTATCGCTCCACGCAAAATATTCTTGATACCGCCCACGATGTGATTACCAAAAATTTTAACCAAAAGGATAAAAAATTATGGACTGATAGGCGGGCGGGGGATAAAGCGGTGGTGTATGAAGCCGGGAATGAAAAAGACGAGGGAAAATTTGTGGTGGAAGAAATGCAAAAATTACTGGAAGTTAGCGGGGAGCTTAGCTATAACGACTTTGTGGTTTTGTATCGCACCAATGCCCAATCGCGCGCTTTGGAGGAGGTCTTGCTGCAGTTCCAAATTCCCTATCGCATCATCGGCGGCGTGCGGTTTTATGAGCGCCGGGAAATAAAAGATACTTTGGCTTTTTTGAAAATTATCCATAATCCCCAAGATTCAATTGCGCTGCAGCGCGTTATTAATGTTCCGGGCCGAGGCGTTGGCGAGGTGACCTTAAAAAAAATTGAAAAAATCGCTGCGGACTTGGATAAGCGCGACTTGCTTAAAGCCATCAATAAATATTTGGAAGAAAAAAACAATGATAAATTAAAAAGATTTGTAGATGCGATGATCAGCGCCCGGGCAAAATCCAAAAAGCTAACGGTGACTGAATTGATCGATTATGTTTTGGAGCAGACCGGTTATAAGGATTTTATTTTAGATGGAACGCAAGAAGGAGAATACCGCTGGGAAAATATTATGGAATTAAAGAGCGTTGCTAATAATTATGACGGGCTTTCCGGAGTGGATCGTTTATCATCTTTTTTGGAAGATATTTCTTTGGTATCGGATACCGATCAGATCAATCGGGATGACAATGCGGTTACTTTGATGACCGTTCATTCAGCCAAGGGATTGGAATACGAAGCGGTTTTTATCGTCGGAATGGAGGAAAATATATTTCCGCATTCCCGCAGTATGCTGGATTTTGCTGAATTGGAAGAAGAGCGGCGGCTTTGTTATGTGGCGATGACGCGCGCCAAAAAGTATTTATATATGGTTTATACTCAAGCGCGGGAGATATACGGCAGTTTGCAGTCTAATCTTCCTTCAAGGTTTTTGGAGGATATTTCATCTCATTTGTTGGACTACCGCCACGCGTCAAATAATTTTTTGGGCGGGTGGAGTAGTGATGTTGATGGAAGCGTTAGCGGCGAAGAGGGCGAAGAGAGATATGTCAGTGAAGATATTAATATCGGCGACCAAATCACGCATCCTAAATTTGGCCTGGGAGTGATTAAGGGCTTGGATGAAAATGTAATTGAAATCAATTTCCAGCAATATGGTATAAAAAAATTGGCAAAAGATTATGCGCCAATTGTTAAGCGGGAAGAGGATTAGTAATTTGAGGGGTCAATTTTTTCCAAGATTTCCTCTTTAGTTACCATGCCGGTTGAAAAAAGCTCATCATTGATAATAATTGCCGGGAAGGATAAAATACCCAGTTGTTCTACATATTTTTGACCGGCCGAGGAGTCCTTTTCCAGTTCGTTCAAGATTATTTTGGGGTGCTCCAGCTTTATTTCACGCAAAAGGTTTTTTAGGGTGATGTCTTCGGAGGATTCTTTAGAAAAAATAAAATCTATTTGTGCCATTTATTTGAAATTTTAATTAACCAATCGCGGTAATTATAATTTAATCTTATTAATTAGCATAGCGGATTTAAATATGAAAAATCAATATTTGGATAGAATAAGAATATTGGAAAAAAAACATAATTTTTTAATTAAAAAAAGGCTCGGACAAAATTTTTTAATTGATGATAAAGTTATGGATGCCATGATTGGCGTTGCAAACCTAAAGAAAGACGATTTTGTCTTAGAAATAGGACCGGGGCTGGGTTTTCTGACAGAAAAAATCTTATCTTTGGCCGGAAAAATAATAGCGGTAGAAAAAGATCCGCAGCTTTATCAGACTCTCACGCAAGATTTTAAGAACCAAAAAATTAAGTTTATTAATGGCGATATTTTTTCTATTAATTTGGAAAAGCATAGATTAAAGGATTTAAAATATAAAATAGTTTCCAATATTCCTTATTATCTTACTTCTCGATTAATCAGATATTTTATGGAAAATTCCATTAGGCCAAGCGTCATGGCGATATTGGTGCAAAAGGAAGTGGCCGATCGGGTTATTGCCGAGGCGGGGAGTCACAGTTTGTTGTCATTATCAGTGCAGTTTTATGGCAAGGCGGAAAAAATAATGGATGTGGGAAGTGCTGCGTTTTCTCCCGCTCCCGAAATCAGTTCAGCTATTCTTAAAATAACTCTTTACCAGAAGCCGGTTTTTGAAGATGTTGATATTAAATTATTTTTTATGATGCTGAAAATTGCTTTTGCCAGCCGTAGAAAACAACTGCATAACAATTTAGCGGCGGGGTTAAGAATTTCCTCCGCCGAAGTAAAAGAAATTTTTAAAGGAATTGGTATTGATCCATTAGCTAGAGCACAGGACTTAAATTTAGATAATTGGCGCGGCATTTATACGAATTTACGGCAAAAAAAATTATTTAAATCTTTATAGTTATCCACAAAACATATTAAGAAAATAATAATAATATTAAAAAAAACTAAAAATGGCTTAAAATAAGGAATAAGTAGTGAGTTTTTTAATAAATTTAAAACCTGATCCAAATTGACCCCGGGATGCATTGGTGATATAATTTGCATAAGCATAATGAAGGATCTGAAAAACAAAACAAAAATTATAATTTATTAATGAAAGCAAAGAAGTCAAAAATTTTGTTTCTTTCGTTGTTGGGAGTTTTAATTATATCCTCGCTTGTTGTGGCACTGGTTTTTGGTCTGCGGGGATTTTTTAATAAAAAAGAGATGCCGACAGCTGATTTTTCCGAAGTGGCAGCGGACAATATTGATACAGACGGCGATGGTTTGCTGGACTTTGAAGAGAAGAAAATTGGCGCCAATCCTTATTTAAAAGATACGGATGGCGATGGCATTAATGACGGCGATGAGGTGAAGTCGGGTTCAGATCCATTAAAAATACAATCCAATAAACACTTGGATATTGATGGCGATGGATTAACCGGAGAAGACGAAGAAAAATACGGTACAAACACAAATTTGGCTGACACGGATTTTGATGGATATAGCGATGGTGAAGAGATCGCTTCCGGCAATGATCCGCTTAAAGCTAATTTATCAGATTATTTGGCCCTTAAGGCAGTAGCAAATTCCGCGGAAGAAATAAACAATGAAAATACAGGAGAAACTGTTATTGATATTGAAGATGAGGATCGGGAACAAATTAATTATCTTGAAAATGCTTTGTCTGCCGATAACATATATAGTTTTAAGGAAAATTTGGTGAGCTATATCGATGCTGACGGCGATCTTGAAAAAGTAAGCGGTGAAATAGTTTTACCGGAAATATCCGATGATGCAATTAAAATAGCCAATGGCAGCAGCAGCGAAGCAAAAAGCGCATACGCCGGCAACCTTGAAAATATTATTTCACAAAATATCAGCGTGTTTGACAGTTATAACGATGGCAGCTTGTCTTTGGACGGAGAAGGACTGGGCCTAATGTCAGAATTTACTTTATTTATCCAAAATGCCACTTATCAAATAAAAGAGGTCGAAGTGCCCAATGATCCGGAGTTAATTAAGTTGCACAAAGATTTAATCGGCGGATTGGTAAAATCCGAAAGTCTTTTGAATGAAATCCAGAAAAATTATAATCAGAGCGACGAGGCTTCAACCATCAATGTGATGAATGGATTTAATGAATTAGCCTCAATTTTAAATGATGTGGTATTCGATCAGATTTTAACCAAAATTGAACAAGTCACGGCCTAATGAAATATTTAAAGAAAAATTTATGAAAATATATAATAAGGCATTAATAATTTTTTTAGGAATTACTATTTTGTTTGTATTTTCCGGTTTGGGCGTTTTTGCCATTCCTAAGCCAGCTAAGGCTTTTCCGGTATTTGATTGGAAAAAACTTATCGAAAATGTGTTGTTGGCCATCTGGAAATTTGCCATTTATCCCCTACTACAAAAAATAGTAATTACGGCTATTACTAAGGGAGATTGGTTTTTAACGGAAGAAGAAATAAAAAAATGGGCCACTCAAGATTTGGCTTTCCAGGCCGCCAATGCCGTCTTTTCTCAAATAACCGGAGTTACTTTATGCGTAAAAATAAATCAAAATATCAAGTTGGGATTAAATAATATGGCTGCCAGCCTAAATAAATTTACTCCCAGCTGCACTTACGATCGCAGCGAGATAGCCGCTTTTATTCAGGCGGATCCTGAGAAGCAATCAGAAATGCTCAAAAAGAAATTTTTTGCCAGTATTCAAATAACCAACACCGGAGCCAATAATGATGTCGGATTAACTTTGGAAGCTGCCGGAGCAATCATTGATAAAGTTGGGTCAAAGAGCGGCAAGGTGGGAGAAGAATTGTCGTTAAACGGTCTGCTTACTACCAGAGACTGTTCGTGCGATATGGCCTATATCAAGAAGTTAGGTTATAACTTTGGGACAGATAAAGAAACAGAAGCGGTGGTGTGTGATGGAGGCAAAGTCGATAAGATATTTCAGCCGGATGCCTGCAAAAAGAAAACCGTGGATGGTGAATTAGCGGAAACAATTAAAAAGAATGGAGGCGCGGCTGGAGATCAATTCGGCCAGACTTTAAAATCACAGCTTTTACTTGATTTAATAGGATTGGCTAAAATGTCAATTTCTTCCGCGATTGAAACACATGCCTTGACCCCTTTACAAAAATGGCTGGCGAAACACTTAGTTAGCGAACAGCCGACTTTGGCGCCAAGCTATAGCCGGTCCGGAGAAAATCAGCTGATTGAGTATCCCGATTCCAGTATTGACACCAGTATTTTACCTGAATCGCCAGACTTACTAGAAGAAACGCCCTAAAGCAAATAAGAACTAAATTGATAAAAAACAAAAAAAATAATCGAATAAAATTTTATTTGTCTAGAGTGATAATTTTTTTGCTTGGATTAATTATTCCTGTCAGTACAAGTAGTGCGGCCGGTATTATAGAAACTGGTAAAAATATATTAAGCTGGGCGAGTCATCCCATAAATTTTGTTTATCTAGTTCTTGCATATATATTAATGGCAGTTTTGGCGATATCGTCGTGGCTAATGGGATTGTGGGGAAAGGCATTTAATTCTATATGGGACGCTTCTCTTCAAATTACCCAGTATAGTGTTATTTCTGTCGGATGGGGCTTAACACGTGATGTGCTTAATATGTTTTTTGTGGTTGCATTATTAATAATTGCTTTTGCCACCATTCTTAGGATTGAGTCTTATCAATATAAAGTTTTATTGCCTAAATTAATCTATGCTGCTCTTTTAGTAAATTTTAGTCGCACTATCGCGACGGTTTTAATTGATTTTTCAAATGTTTTAATGACAACATTACTTAATTTATCTAAAGGGTCCATTGCGGAAACATTTGCCCAGGTGATTTTTGGGGCAGGGACGGGTACAATTGCCAAAGGGCCAACCTTTGGCTCAACTGACGGATTTAAGGTTTTAAATACTGTTATTGTTGGTTATGTTATTACGATTATTCTAGTGGTGGCTTTATCGATTGCTATTGCCGGCTTAACTTTGATGATGGTGGTTAGATCATTAATGTTGATGATTCTGATTATTTTATCTCCGGTGGCATTTGTATTAAATATTTTACCGGTTACCGCTCAATATGCGAAGCGGTGGTGGGACGAATTTTTAAAATATACATTTTACGGACCAATAGCCGGTTTTTGTGTTTATTTAGCGGTAATGTTAGCCAAAGATGTTAAGGAAAAAATTGGGGCCAAGTCCGGATTAAATCTTATTCAAAACCAAGATCAAGTATACGGCCTGATGAAAACAGATGCTTTTTTGGGCATAGTTCTGGTAATTGCCTTTCTTTACATGTCAATTATGATAATTAGGGCGCTGTCTCCGATGGCGGCCGGCATGGCGATGGGATTATACCAGCGAGGTGGAAGATTAGCAGGCAAAGCGGCCGGCTGGGGAGCCGGTTGGGCCGGTAGAAGATTTAGTAGATCAGCAGCATTAGGCAATGAGGGCATGGTGGGAAAGACTTTGAGTAGAGTTGGAAGTTTGTTCCAGCCAGTAACTCTGGGTAGAGCGTTGGCTGGTGATAAAGCTGCACAAGAGCGAATTGATAGAGTTGGAAATATGGCGAGATTTTTAAGTCCTAGAACAGTATCTGAAGCTTGGAAACAAAGACAAGAAAGATTAGACAGAAAGGCTTATGGAGGTGGTGTCGGTTATGTAAGAAATAGAATGAATAATTGGTTTAGAGATCAGGACCAAACAGATTATGTCAAGCAAGAATATCGCAGAGAAGTGGATGAAGAGGCAAAGGCACTCAAGGAAAGAAATCCCAGTATGAATTCTGAACTGCTACGTTCTGAGCTTAAAGATACTGTTGGAAAGAAGGGGCAAGAAGCGAAACAAGAGGCAATTATTAGGGCGCTGGCAGGTTCTGGTAGTATAAATGACTTAGTTAATGATCCGGAGCTTTCAAATATGCTTCATTCTAAGAAATTTTTATCAGGCCGTGAAAACAAGGGAAATGAAGAGTATTATGATCCGGCAACCGGTGAAAAAATTGATAAAACAAAGAGACCGGAGGAATGGCAAATGGCCCATGATTCTGCCAAGGGCTATTCATATCATACCGTGCAGGATATTTTCAAAAATATGTTTGGAGAGCAGCACGGGGTACAACTAATGGGGGATGTCAATAGTTCATTAAAAAATAATGGCGACTATACATTAGATGGAAGCCTTGCAATTACTCCGGACGGAAAGACTCGTTTTGCGTCACATTCTAAGCAAGCCGAAGGAATGGCTTCTTCATTAAGCAAGTTAAGCGCGGACAAATTTGATAGCCTTAGCCGGCATTCATTTGCCGCAGAGAGCTTAGATGCATCCGGAAAAGTGAATGATGAATTAAAATTGCAAAATGGAATGAAGATATTTATGCAAAAGCATGGTCCGTCCGCAGATAGCGTGGCGCGAATTGATCGACAAATGTCATTAAAAACCCAACAGGCAATAGTTAGATCCAAGGATGAAATTATAAGACAAATTGGTGATCTTCAAAAGGCCGGTAAACACAATATTGCTAAAAATATTCAAGATCAGTATAATGCCGCGGCTAAAAATATTGAGGGAGCAAGAGAAATAACTGTTATTGCTGCTTCATCGGCGAGCAAAGGCAAGGATACCGGCAGGCCCTTAGGTAATTCAGCTTTTCAGAAAACCGACAATGAATAACGTAAATTTTATTCAATATTAAATTAAGATTATTTAAAGTAATGGAAAATTTGTCTTTAAAACAATTGGAAGATCCAAAAATAATTAAACAAATAGAGCAGGAGGTGGGAGAGCTTGATAATTTTGGGCGAGCGGCTGAGGATATCCCCGGAAAAATAGCTACCATGTTTAGCTTGGATAAAATTATTAAGGAAAATCCGAATTTAAAAAAATCTGCTCCGGATTTATTTTCCCAGATTAATAAAAATTTAATCAAACTCAAAGGATATTTGCTGGATTTCATGGATGACGAGGAGCTTTTAAAATTTATGGAAGAACATATTTTAGATTTAGTGAAATACAACGTGGCTTTTGAAGAGCGCATCAAAAATTTTTTACTGCAAAAATCATATAAGGTTCGCGATGATTTTCTGGAAAAAGTGCGGGTGGCTTTAGAGAATAATCGGGAAGAATTAGGCGATAATATATTATTGGGAGAGAAGAAGGCAAATGTAAAAGGATATATAAAAAATTGGATTCAGGATTTCAATAACTTTTTGGGAGTGGGTAGGCATATTAAGATTGATATCGCAAAATATTTGTTTCAGAGCCCCAACGTGAAGTTTCTGGATGCCGAAAGCAAGAATTATTTGAAAAAAATACTGGAATTTTATGAAAAAACCAAGCTTAAGGTGAATGAGCCTTTTGGATTGGGCGCGTATCCTCCGGAAATGTTTGGAGTGGAAGTAATTGGAGAAGCAGGATCGCTTAGGGCTAAGTTCCAGACTACCGAAGGAAAAGAATTGCCGGATATAGAATTTGAAAAAACCACAGAAGAGCCGAGTGAAGAATTAATTCCGCAGGAACAAGAAGTGGTTTCGGCCGAAGCTTGGGCCAAACTAGAAGAACAAAGAAAAGCAGCCGCCGCAAATATTGGTAAAGAAAAAGACGGAAAAGACCCAGAGCCACAAAAACAAGAAGCTGTAAAAGAAACAGAAGCGCGGCAATCAGGGCCGCTTACCAAATCGGTTCCTGAACCAAAGAAGGAAATATCATTTAGCATGGAAGGGGTAGAAAGCATTAAAAAGTTAAATGCGGATGTTTTTCGAAAAATATCCGCCGATCCGGCGCAGGCCGCGGAAAAAATAAAAAGCGAAGCGGCAAAATTAATTCAAGCTAATCCGGAAAATATTATTATAGCCAAAGAAATGTGGCAACAAAGCGATCTTTATAAATTATATTTGGAAATTGCCCAGGAGGGCATGGAGACAGGTCTGCCGGTGGACAAAGTGATCGGCGCCCGCGCCAAAATGGGTAAACCATCCTTAAGCAAAAAGGAATTTGAAGTAGTTGTGGATTTGAGTAAGGTGTTTTAGTTATAGATTTAATAATATTATTTTTTTATTTTGGTCATTGCGAGCGTAGCGAAGCAATCCCATGGGAAAAAAAGAGATTGCTTCGTCGCAAGCTCCTCGCAATGACATTTAATGATAAAGATTTATTTATTCTGATAATATTTTGGAAACTAGATTTTAAGAAATTTTAAGATGCAATTCTCGATACCACAATTTATTGAAGTAGAAGACAAGGTAATCGGACCATTAACGGTGCGACAGTTTATTTACTTGGTAATCGGAGGAGTTATGATGGTTGTTTATTGGAGCTTGGCGGATTTGGCGCTTTTTATTTTATTGTCGTTAATCACCATCACGGTGGTAGCGGCGTTTGCATTTGTTAAAATTAACGGCCGTCCCTTCCAGATTTTTTTGACAGCATTTATCCAATTTCAGACTAAGCCAAAATTAAGGACTTGGTATCGCGAATCCGGCTTGGAAAGCTTAAAAACTTCAATCAAAAAAAGAGAAAAAGCGATTACGGCAGAGGAAGAAGAGATCTATTCAGGCGGCAAGCGCTTGGTTAAAAGCCAGCTGGAAAGATTGTCCAGTATTTTAGATCAGGAAGCGACGCAAGAATTTTTAGGTAGCCAAGGCATTGAACCGGAAAATAATAATATAAAATAAATTAAGATTTAGATGGCAGACGAAAAACAGCCACAACAACAGCAACCCGTAAGCAACGTTCAACCGCAAGCCGACTCTTCGCAGTCTGTGGAAGCATCGCGGCAGCAAGAAGTGGCTATGCAGCAACAAACGGCGCAAAAATCTGAACAGCCGCAGCAGCCACAAGCCACACAGTCCGCTTCAATTCAGCAACAGGAGCAAGCAGCGCAGCCGGTTCCCATTCAACCTAAAGCGAAAAATAATAAAAAATCTTTTTTATCTTCGCTTTTTCCAGGAGGAATAACAAAAGATCAAAAATCAACCAAGGCCGGCACCAGTACGCAAAGGTTTATGAAAATTAAAGGGATCAGAAATGGCGTTTTGGAATTGGATGATGGCAGTTTTAAAACAATTATTATGGCTTCTTCGGTAAATTTCGCGCTGATGTCTGGCGATGAGCAGAAGGCGATGCTTTTTGGATATCAGGAATTTTTAAATTTCTTGGAATTTCCTATCCAAATCACTATTCAATCCCGCATTATCAATATTAATAATTATTTGGAAAAACTTAGTGAATTGGAGAGAATGCAAGAAAATGAGCTTTTAAAAATTCAGATCGGTGAATATCAGACGTATATTAAGTCCTTGGTGGAGCTCGCCAATATTACCACCAATAGATATTATGTCGTGATTTCTTATACCGGATCTCCCGGATCCAGCGGAAAGGAATCAATGACAGACAAAGTAAAGCAATTTATTAATCCCGCCCGAGAGGCTAAAGTGGAAATAGAAAGCTATGATAAGGCCATTCAAGAACTGAATTTGCGCATTGGTCGGGTGGTGCAAGGATTGCGCAGCATGGGAATCAGAGCCGCCAGCTTAAATACTCAAGAAGTGGTGGAATTATTTTATACTATTTATAATCCCGAGCTTTCCGGTAGCCAAGTTTTGGCCGAATTGGAAAGGCTGAATATTGAGGTCGAATAATATTATTATGACAAATGGAACCGAACAACAATTAAATATTGAGCCGCCTTCAGACAACGAAATGCCGATTGGAAAGAAAAGTTATGAAAATCTTTCTGAAAAGGAAAAGGTAATGCTTTTGAAAGCGGAAGAAATATTTCGCAAAGGCGTGGTAACGGTTCGCGATATGATCGCTCCTTCGGCGATGAAGGTAGAAGCGGATCATTTGCGGTTAAACCAAAAATTTGTACGAACCCTATTTGTTTTTACTTATCCCCGCTATGTTTCTACCGGCTGGTTCGCGCCGATTATCAATCTTAATGAAGAGCTGGACATTTCAATGTATATTACTCCGGTTGATTCGCAAAAAATATTAAAAACGTTAAAAACCAAAGTGGGGCAGATTGAGTCCACCATGTCATCCAAATCGGAAAAGGGCGAAGTGAGAGATCCCATGCTGCAAACTGCGCTGCATGACGTAGAGGAATTAAGAGATAAGCTGATTCAGGGGACAGAAAAATTTTTTTATTTCGCGCTTTATCTCACTTTATATACAGATACCAAAAAAGAATTGGAAGAAAAAACCAAAATGTTGGAGGGCATATTGGGCCAGCGCTTGATCTATTCTCGCCGGGCCAACTTCCAGATGGAACAGGGCTTTAATACTACGCTGCCTTATGGCAAAGATGAAATTGGGGTGGTAAACAGCATGAATACCGGACCTTTATCAACTTCTTATCCTTTCGTATCGTCAGAACTTACTTCCAACGATGGAATCTTATATGGAATTAATCGGCACAATAACAGCTTGATACTTTTTGACAGATTTTCATTGCCCAATGCCAACTCGGTGGTATTCGCCACCTCCGGCGCCGGTAAAAGCTATGCGGTTAAGCTGGAAATATTGCGTAATTTAATGTTTGGCACTGATGTTATAGTGATCGATCCGGAAAATGAATATAAATATTTGGCGGAATCAGTGGGAGGCACTTTTTTAAGGATTTCATTGGATTCCAAATATCGCATTAATCCTTTTGATCTGCCAGCCGGAATATCAGATATGACAACTGCGGATGTTATTCGCTCGGCCGTTATCAATTTGAAGGGCTTGCTACGCTTGATGCTGGGCCGAATGACAAAAGAAGAAGACGCTTTAGTTGATAATGCCTTAATCGAAACTTATGCCAAGAAAGATATTACTCCCGATACTGATTTAGCTAAAATAACATCTCCAACCATGCAGGATTTTCAGGATATTTTGGAAGGCATGGAGGGTACGGAAGATATTATTCCCCGCATTAAAAAATATACTACCGGAACTTTCGCTGGCTTGTTTAACGAATTAACTAATGTAGATTTGGATACCGGCTTGGTAGTTTTCAGCATTAGGGATTTGGAAGATGAATTGCGCCCGATCGCGATGTATGTGGTTTTAAACTATATTTGGAATATTGTCCGCTCGAAAATGAAAAAAAGAATGATTGTGGTGGATGAAGCTTGGTGGATGATGCAGTATGAAGATTCAGCCCGCTTTATGTTTAGCTTGGCCAAACGAGGCAGAAAATATTATGTCGGACTAACTACCATCAGCCAGGATGTAAATGACTTTTTAAATTCCGATTATGGCAAAGCGATTGTTACTAACTCGTCAATGCAGCTGCTTTTAAAGCAGTCGCCGGCTAACATAGATCTTCTGACCAAAGTGTTTCATCTGACCGAACAGGAAAAATATTTATTGCTGGAATCCGATGTAGGAGAGGGGATATTTTTCGCCGGGTCCAAGCATGTTGCCATAAAAATAGTGGCTTCATATTCTGAAGATCAGATTATTACTACCGACCCTCGGCAAATTTTGGAAATTGAAAAAGCCAAAGAACAATTTGCAGACAGCGAAAACAAATAATGCTATAATAAATATAATATGAAGAACTCAAAAACAAAAAATAATATATTAATAAAATTAAGCCTCCTTTTTATTTCAGTGATTATTTTTTCCGCTTTTGGCTGCAAGAACGAGGAAGATCAGGCTGCAACCGAGGAAACATCCATGGATACTGCCGCTTCTGAAGTAACTTTTGCACCTCCGGAACCAAGCGCTACTACAGATACTACCAGCGATTCGTCAGTAACTATATCAGAAACAACCGATACGACTACCGAGCTGGATGACGCTTTGACACCAACCACTGAAGATCCGACGGCGAGCGATAATTTAGTTAATGATTCAGCTGTGGAAGATAAAGATGCCAGCTTAGATACTGGAACAACAGCTACCAATGAAGCTTCTCAACCGGATGTCACATCAGGTGTAGCTACGGATGAAGAAGAAGTATTAAAATTAAGCAAAGTACTCGCGGAAATTTATGGAACTTTTACCAATAAAGATCTAGAGCCGTTTAAAAATTTTAAAAACTTGAAAACTTATGCGTCCGAAGGCATGAATAAGTGGATTGATAGCAAAGTTGCCGGTTATCAAGCGAGCGAATCAACGGCATTTTATGGAATTACCACCAAGGCTTTATCGGCCGGGACGCTTAATTCCAGCAGCACCGGGTATAAGATTCTAGTTACTTGTGAAAGAGAAGAAATCATTGAATCAAGCCAGTCGCCAGACAAATTTTATCAATTAGTAGAAATGAATTTTATAAAATCAGGAGAGAAATGGCTTTTAGATAGTGCTTTTTGGCAATAAATTAAAATGGATAATAAAAACCCTATCCAAAGTGAACAGTATTTTACCGAATATTTTAATTTAAAAAAGAAAAAAGAGGAGTTTTTAGAAAAAAAAGCCATTATTGTTCCTAAAAGCAAAAAATACTTTAGCAAGATTAAGGGATATTTTATTGAAGACCGCAGTGATTCAAAAGCGGCCGCGAGTGATTTTTCCCGATATAGTGTTTCTGAAAAAAAATATAATATCGGTGCTAAAATTAAAAGGTTGAATTATAGTATGGATGGAGCTGAGGAGATAAAGGGAGAAGAAGAATCCTTAAATGCGGGGGTAGAAAATGGAGAAAAACCGGAAGCAGAAAGTACTGTTGAAAATATTCCGGATCAACCCGCCGTGAGTGACAGTATGGAAAAGAAATCTGAGGGAGTAAAAAGGGGAATATCAAAAAAAGTGATTATTAGGACGGTTTTCCAGTCGATCGGAGCGTTTTTGAGCATTTTTGGGATGATATTTGGAATATTAATTATGATATTTTTTGTAGCATTGACCGTATTATTATGGGTAGTGGGAGTTGCGTAGCATTATAAGATAAATAATTATGTATAGAATAAAAAAAATTAGTTATATATTATTGGCAATCATTCCGATTACATTGCTTATTTTTTCGTTTCAGTGGGCAATGAGTGCTGAAGTGGACACTCCGGAATTTCCTACAATGAAAATTTCATCTATTCCGGAAACTTTCCAGAATGATAAAGAAATTACTTTAACAGTAGAGCAAGAGGGATTTACCGGTGATAATTTATTTACCAATTGGTGTATAGACGGCGTGCCTCTAAATAGCTTTTACGCCGGGGCTAATGATAAGATTACCTTTGAAGAAATTCAACAAGGAGGCGAAACAGTAAATATTCCCAAGGTTCAGGGTGAATACGGCAGACTGATCGGCGGCAGCGGTTTTTGTAACTCGCCGGTGCGGCCTCTCAACGCGGATCCGGATAATTTTAATTGGTGGTATAAAACAAATATTGGCAGTACACGGAAGGCTGTTTTTATGGTTAATTTTAATTCTTTTTCTCTGGAGCGAGTAGTTAAGGCGTTGATTGTCGGGATGGAGCAGGAAGATGGCCCAATGAACCCGATTTTCTTGGAGCCGGAATTTAGAGGAGAGATGGTTCCTGCGGAATATTCTAAAAAAAATTTAGATAATAATTCCTTGGGGAGATTGGCTGAAACGGTTGGATTGGCCGGAACTGATATTTTGATTGAAAGTGATGGCAGGAGTTATTTGCTGGTAAATGAGGATCAGGCGGTGAATATAGCGGAAAAGGTTAAAGCTCAGGATTTTGGAGTTTTAGATTATGGAACTGAAGGTATAGATTTAAGCAACGTGCCGGAAAGCATCCAGCCACAATTCTTGCAAGGCGGCAAAGTAAAACTGCCGGTTTATGATTCGTATGAAGTATTTGATACCAGAAATGCGGCAACTGAAGAAGAGCGTCTTGAAATTCAAGGATACGAAGTTGATATTCTTTGGGATACTATTGCGCAGGTTTTTGATGAAAATGGAATTGCGGTTACCGAAACCAATGAAAATGGAGAAACGATTAATGTTTACAATGTCCACTTAAGAATTTTTGAGCCGATCCAGGTAAATGTTAATTTAATTAAATTTAAGCAATATTGGAGAGAAACTTTTTTTGGTGAAGACAATAATTTTAATGAAGATTTAGAAGAAGTTGGCAGGGCCTATGACGCGATATTCAATCGATTTATTCAAAGTTCATGGGGGGAAAATAGGAGCTATTGGTATAGCGAAAATATGAAAGAAAATCCGGTTAACCTGTCTCGTGTATTTCATATCCTTGATGATGCCGATGATGAAAACAAGGAAGGCGAATTATATAAAGATGGCAGTCCCTATGAAGATTTACCGGCTTATAAAGATCGAGACCGGGATGGTATTCCGGATTTATGGGAAATGAAACATTTTGGTGCATTGGCCGGAAAAGAAATAACCAAGCCTTCGGAGCCGAAAAAAAAGGCCAGGGTGCATTTTAATTCTTGCTGCGGATTTGGGGAAACTCCACAGGAGCAGAATATCGACCGGGATAATAGATTATTTTATTTTTTACAGCAAGTATCTCCCAATGACGATTGGGAAGGAGATGGTTTTGATTGGACCAATCGGGCTTATCGAGAATGGAAAAGGGATTATCGGATTTATTCTCAACCCTTTGCGGGGGGACTGGGCCCTTATATTGAGAGAAATAGAGTGGAGGGTGGAGCGCTGGGCTCATTGAATAAACCGGGAGATAAAAAATTAAATAACTACGAGGAATTTGTTATGGGAACAAATCCCTTAGAAGTTGATACTGATGGTGATGGAGTGCCGGATGAGCTGGATTTTTACGGCCTATCTCAAGAAACAATAAAAATTAAGCTCAATAAAAAAGTTGGCGATGATGATTATATAATTACAACGCGTGCCTATGGCCCGATAAATCGCGGGAATTATACCAAGCAGCCCCATTTTGGCCGAGCGGACGCAATAAGAAATATTAAACAAGCCGGAGAATTACCTTTGGAAATTATATTATCTGTCGGCCCGGATCCAGCGACACTTTCTGATCAAATTACGGTAGCGGCCGGTATTGGCAATTCCAATGTAATTGATTCCAAATTATTCTTTTTCCAATGGTATTTAAATGATATTCCGATTCAGAGTCCTCCGGGAGAAAAGTTAAACCAAGTGTGCCCTTGTACGCCGGAAGCTTTGGAGGCTACGAGGCTCTTGGGCGAGCAATCCGGCTATGGCAAGACCTCGCTGGTATTTCCAGCTAGCTTGGGCGCCAGCAGCGCTTGCAATGCTGCCAAGATCTTATTGGAGGTGACTGATCCTTCTACCCAGCAGACTACGACAGCTGAAATTCAAGTTCCCATAAAAATGGAAACGGTTCTAACAAAAAGCATTATCGGTAATGTACCCAATAGCAATGAGGGAGTTGGCGAGGGGGTTACAGAAGATGATCAGACGATTGAAGAGGTATCTCCGGATGATGTGGGGGGAGTAAGATCCAATGATTTAATTCGGGTCGCGGCAAATTTGGTGGGGTATAAGGCCAGCTATTGCGGTACAGTAGAATTAAAAGATGAACAGGGTCAAGTTATTACGCCGGCAAACATCACTGAACAAGAGGAACAGTACATGAATTCTCTGACATATATTTGGTATTTTGACGGTACGGAAAAAAAAGATTGGAGCGGGAAGGGGCGAAGAGTCATCGAATTTGAATCAAGTGCTAATCCGAGAATTGCCGCTGATAGTAGGGGTACGCCGGGAGACTCTAGCGATGCCGACGACTATGAAATCCGAGTGGAAGTTTACGATCAGGATAAAAATTTGGTTTCTAGGGCGGAAGACGGGATTAAAGTATTGGCACCATTTATTGAGTTTGATCTAATTGGTATAGGAGTAAAAAGATCGCCAACTAACGTGGGTGGCAGCAATGAGATTCAATTGCTTAAAAATTCCGATGTTACCTTACGGGTTAACGCGCAATATTTGAAGCCGGCAACCGATTACGTTTTTAACTGGACGCGACATAATACCGAATTTGAATCTGTATTTTCGTCGCCAATCGGAGAATTGAATTTTGTCGCGGGTAGCGAGGAAGGCTTTACGGAAACCGAAGAGTTTACGGTTGTTATTACTTCGCGCAATGAACAAGGGGAAGAGATTGAAAGCGTTAGTAAAAATATTGTAATGGAGGTTGCAGAAGACATAAATTTTTCCGGTTCCGGAAACGAAGCCTTTATTAGCAAATTTTTACCCACTAATTTGCGCGGAATGTTAAATTTTGGTGCTGGTTTCAGCTTGATTATGCTTATTATGATTTTTGCCTACGGGTATAAACAAAATAAAAAATAAATGATGAAAAAATCAAAAAATATTATTTTTTATTCACTTTATGCAATAATTTTTTGCGTCATTCTTGGCTTTCAATCTACGTCATCTGAAGCGGCGACCAGTTCAACAAAATTTTTTGAAGCCGGCAGCGCGCCTCAATATATCGCAGTTGTATATACGTGGGGATCAATGATCGTGGGCGGCCTTTCTCTAATTGTAATCGCCTATGCCGGGTTGACCTACATGCGCTCCATGGGTAATCAAGAGGTTATTAGCCAATCAAAAACATTAATTTCGGGAGCTCTGATTGGATTGTCTCTGGTTTTGGGAGGATATTTTTTGTTAAAATTAATGGATCCGAGGCTGGTGGAATTAAAAATAAGCATTCCACAACTTGACCGGGCTCAAGATATTGCGACTGAAAATTGCACAGATTATTTAGGTAAAAGTTGTAAAACCGATAAAGAAATAAAACAGTGCAAGGATGAGATTTATTACGAATGTGTTCATGCAATAACGACAAGTGGAAATAGGCTGGGTCGGGATATTAAATATGTGGATACTTACTCAAAAGTACAATGCATTAAAGGGACTTGGCTATTCGGGCATGAAAAATTATTAAAGAGGAAATATAATAATAAGGGTGCTTGCGGTTGTGACAAAATTACGCCATTGTCCCGTACTTTATTTGATTCAAAATGGTGTGCTTCAAAAAGCACCAGTCAATGGGATACTGTAACAGTTATTCAATGGTATGGTCCTAATCTATGTCAAATGACTGATACATTATGCGAGTCCTATTCAGAATGATAATTTAAATTGTTAAAAAATATGAGCAGAAGGAATTTAATCATTATAATAATTGTTACAGCCATAGTAGTTATTACCGGCGTAGTCGGATACTTTGTTTTTTATGCCCCGACTCGCGAAATTCCACCGGAAGCTCAATTAACGCCGGAAGAAAGAGCAAGATTGACTTTAAGCGAAGAGGAAATTAATCGAGGTTTAACGTTGGACGAAAAAATTAGTTTATTGGAAGAAGAGCGGCGCTTATTGTTAGAACAAGGTGAAGAAATTATTCCAGTCGAACCGGAAGTAGCGGCGGTTAAGCCAATAATCGGAAAAGAGATTGTATCTTCCACGCTGGCGCCGGATCGTAAAAATCTTATTTATTTTGACAAGGAAGAAGAGGATTTTGTGATTGCTGATTTGGATGGCAATAATCCGCGCGCGGTTACTTCAGCCGACTTTAAAAATGTATATGATATTCATTGGTCTCAAGGAAGGGACAGCGCGATTGTTGTTACTTCTGAAAACGAAGGCCAGGATCGAAAGTATAGCTATGTCAATCTCCGAGATCAGAGTGTGATTAACTATGATGATAAAATTCAGAATGTTACTCTTAATCCCAACGGCGACAAAATTTCATATCTATATTACGACGAAGAAAAAGGCATATCGAATATATCTGTTGCCAATGCCGATACCTCTGATTTTAAAACACTATATTCTTACCCTGATGCCAATGTTAATTTAACCTGGTTTGATGATAATTACATCCAGTTCAATCCGCAGACGTCCGGCTATCGGGCGGGAGAGGTCGCAGTAACGGATTCCGAGGGGAGCACCTTGCGCGTAGTGGTAGGAGATAAATACGCGGTTAAGACTTTATATTCTCAAGATAATAACAAATTTATTTATACCGGAACGAGCATAAAAAATCCGCGCCAGCTTGAGCTCTATGTGACTGACAAACAAGGAATGCAGGAGGGGCGTTATTTAGGCATTAATACCTTGGTGGATAAATGCGCTTGGGCACCAGACAATATTACGGTCTACTGCGCGGTGCCGGATTTTTATGTTGATACCTTGGTGATGCCGAATGATTATTATAATTTTCGTTTTATATCCACCGATTCATTTTATCGGATTAATACCGATACCCAGCGGGCGGAATTAATTAAATCGTCAAAAGATTTAGATGAAACCTATGATGCCTTCCAGCCTTATCTTTCCAGTGACGGCAAGGTATTTTATTTTACCAGCCGCTTAGACGGGCAATTAAAAGCGCTGACAATTCCGGAATAAATTTTAGCTGTTATTTGCAAATATTTTATGAAAATTTTAAAGATACTAAGTGTAACCTTTTTTGCTTTAATTTTTTTAATTTTAAAACCTTCGGGATACGCGGCTACTACCGCAACTACAACTTCCGGCACTAAATCATTTTTTGGGGTTACGGGAGATGTCTGTGCTTTCTGGAAGGCTATTTTTGATTTTGCGATCCAGATTGCCGGAGGAATAGCGTTATTAGTCGTTGCTGTCGGCGGGGTAATGTATTTGGTTTCTATGGGCGACTCCGGAAAGCAAAAAACAGCCAAAGATATTATGTCGGGAGCATTATTTGGAATGATATTAGCCTTAACATCTTGGACATTATTTACGGTATTAAATCCATACTTGCTTCAATGTAAGATTGAAGTTCCACAAATAAGTTTATGCAATGGCCTTGAATGTGTCTTTGATAATTGTAAGGAAAAGTGGGGCGTTGATAGGTGTTTTTCTGAAGTAGTGGCATATAATGAGTCTGGTTTTCAGACCGGTGCCCAGTTAAAACATGGCAACGTTACCATACAATATCAGGGTTTGTATGGAATATCATGGAGTGAAGTACAAAGCTATAACAAGGCCAATGGAACAAACTATACCAAAGATCAATTGCTTGATCCTGAAGTAAACGGAGAAGTCGCTTGTTGGAAATTCTCTCAAGAATATTTGAATAAAAAATACTATTATAAAAATAATAATCCGGCAGATATTTATAAAGACGACGAAAGAAAAAAATATTTAATGACTTATTTAGCAGCTGGCAGCGGACCCGCGGCTCTTAATTGGATGATTACGACGGCTAAAAAAGATTATAATACCGCAAATCCTACCGCAGAGCAATTACTGCAAAAACAAAAAGAATGGGGGAATAAAGTTATAACTGATAGATATAACAAAAAATGTTTTGATATAAATATCGGAACATGGAAATCGGATTGTTGCGATACCTATCTAGCAGAAAAATTATATAAAACTTGCAACATTAATGATTTAGTCAAAAATACTGAAGATTATGGCAATATATTAAGGGGGGCTAAAGTTAAAATGCTAAATAATTACGATAGGTGTAAAGAAGGTAAGTCTTTATATGATCCAAGCAAGAAATATTAATATAAAAAAAATAATATTAATCGGAATCATTATTTTGGTTGTTTTAGCGTTAATCATATGGGTTATATATTTATTAAGTTCTAAGAAGGAAGAACCTATTAAAATTCTTGATCAGGATCCAAGTATCAGTAGGTTTGGGCAATGTAATATTGATGAAGATTGTGAAAAGGGTTCCTTGGATACTTGCAGATTTTTAACATATTCTATAGAAAATTCGGATGGATCAGTACAGTATATAAAAAAAGGTGATTCGTATTGCGTGGACTGGTGTGAGGCTAATGAGGATTGTTTGGAGGGAGAGATTTGCGGGGATTTTGATTATATAGATAGAGAAGAAGTAAAAATTTGGAAAGGATGTATAAATCCAGATAGTTATATGAGCGTTTTAGATATGGTAAGCCAAGATACTTGGATAGAATAAAAATTATTATATTAGTTTAAAGGGTCCCACAATGATGGGATTTTTTTGATATTTATAATAAAATAATATATACTGGTTTAATAAAATTATGCCAAATACCAAGACAACATATATTTGTAAAAACTGCGGCGCCTCGTATTTGCGTTGGAGTGGTAAATGTGAGACCTGTAATGAATGGAATTCATTGGAAAAAGCGGTAGAAGCAAGCAGTAGCCGCTTAAACTATCGCGGCGATGTTACCAATATGCAAAATTTAAGCGAAGTTTCTTCTTTTGGCAGCATCAGAAAGATGATTGGACTAAATGAATTTGATCGGGTGTTGGGAGGCGGATTAGTGGCTGGATCTGTCATTCTGCTGGGAGGAGAGCCGGGGATTGGCAAGTCAACCCTCGCCCTCCAGGTTTGTAATCTGCTCGGAGGCAGCGGGCAATCCTCTTTATACGTATCTGGCGAAGAATCAGCCGGACAAGTTAAATCTCGGCTCGATCGGATAAAGAATTCCGAGAGCCGGATTAATTTTATTTCCGAGGTAATGGTAGAAAATATTATCGCCACGGTAGAAAAGCTAAAACCCAATTTAGCATTGATAGATTCCATCCAAACCGTTTACTCCGGTGAAATTGACGCGCTGCCCGGCAGTATATCTCAAGTCAAAGATTGCGCGATAAAATTGATTGAAGCCGGCAAAAGGCTGAATATTCCTATAATATTAATCGGACATGTGACCAAAGACGGGCATGTGGCCGGACCAAAAACTTTGGAGCACCTGGTGGATACGGTTTTGTATCTGGAAGGGGAGCGTTATCATAATTTAAGGATCTTAAGGAGCATCAAAAATCGTTTTGGCGCTACCAATGAAGTGGGAGTATTTGAAATGAGCGCAGCGGGACTTATGGAGGTAAGCGATCCAGCCAAAATATTTTTACAGGAAAGACTGGCGGGGGCGACCGGGTCAATCATTACTTCTACCCTGGAAGGCAACCGATCTTTTATGCTGGAGGTGCAGGGACTAACTACCAAAACCGTATTTGGCTATCCCAGAAGAACCTCATCTGGATTTGATGTTAACCGCATGCAGCTCTTGATTGCGGTATTAACAAAAAGGGCGAATCTGTCTTTAGGTGATCGGGATGTATATTTAAATATCGTGGGCGGATTTAAAATTTCCGAACCGGCGGCGGATTTGGCGGTCAGTTTGGCGATCGCTTCCTCTTTATTAAATAAGGCGATTGATCCTAATCTTATTGCTTGGGGCGAAATCGGATTAGCGGGAGAATTAAGAAATGTCAGCCAATTGGAAAAAAGAATGAAAGAGGCCGGCAAAATGGGATTTAAGCAGATGTTAATCCCTTGGCAAAAAGATCATATCAAGATTACCAATGTTGAAATAATTAAAGTGAAAAGCATTAAAGAAGCCATTAAAATTGTCTTAAAATAAATTTTTAATTATAGAGTAGAAGTAGGACAGGTTCTCAACCTGCCGATAAACAAAAGATAAAACACGAGGCAGGATAAGATCCCACCCTACATTAAATAAATGGGAATAAGGTGTAATGAAAAATACATTACCACTAAAATTTTATGCAAAGCCCACACTTACGGTAGCCAAAGAATTATTAGGAAAGTATATATTCAGAAACCATCGAGGCTATAAGTTAGTGGGCAAAATTGTGGAAACAGAAGCCTATATCGGTTTTGATGATCAAGCTAGTCATGCGGCTCGGGGCAAAACGAAAAGAAATGAAGTAATGTTTGGTCATGGAGGCCGGGCTTATATTTATATGATTTATGGCAAGTATTATTGTTTAAATATTGCGACAGAAAAATCAGGTTTTCCCGCGGCTGTCCTTATAAGAGCGATTGAGCCGATTTCCGGAATTGAACAAATGGCAAAAAATAGAAATATAAAATCGGCGGATAAAAAAAATATCAGCAACGGTCCGGGTAAGTTATGCCAAGCATTGAAAATTGATAAAAATTTAAATGGAATTGGTTTGCAATCTGATAAATTATGGCTAGCAAATGGAAAATGTAAAATCAAAGACAACGCAATCGTTAGTGCCAGGCGGATTGGCATAGATTATGCGGGTAGCAGTAAAGATTTACTTTGGCGTTTTTATTTAAAAGATAATTTATATATCTCCCAAAAATAAAAAAAGCCAACAATGTTGGCTATGAAAGTGCATTTGATTTAATATTAGGTGCGGAAGAGCTTGAAGGCTTCTTCTGGCAGATAGGTGGCGGATATTGGATAGCTGCGACCCATGGGATTGTTGGATAGACATACATGGGCAATACCGGGCCCATGTATGGTTTTTTGTAATGAAAGAACAATTACCTCACGCTGCCCATTTCGATTTGGCAGCAGTTGCCTTGGAATCAGCGGATCGCCTGATCGTACCCCTTGCAGTTTGAAAGCTATCCGTGGTTTTCCATCCGGATTTATTTCTTGTTCATCTTGTGAATTCAATTTGGACTTCATGTTCCCTCCTACTGGTTTGGAATCGAGGTGAGTATTCACCCGAAATGAACATAAAAAAATTTTATCGTAAAATAAACCCAATGTCAATAATTTTAATAATAAAAAAGCAGCTAAGCGCCGCTTTAAACTTATTTATATATTTTTACCTATTTTTTACTAATAAATCACACCGACGCATGCTTCCCAATCTTCCTCTTGGTCATAACAGTTGCAGCAGCCTTCTGCTACATTATAAGGAAAAAATTCACCGCAAGTGCCGGTAAATACGAAATTTCCTTCCGGTCTTATCTGGCACACATCATTACAACTCGCAATCAAGTCAATTTTGTAATACGGCTGATCATCTTTTGCGCGCAGGCAATGGTAATATACGCCATCAATACACTGGTGAATTTGACATGAATCTCCGAGTTGGAGTTCACTGTCATCGCCGCCGGAGCAAGCGCAGGTAAAAAATATGAAAGGTGCTATTAAAAGTACAATCCGCTTCATAGTAAACCTCCCGGTTGAAAATGGTTCTGATTTTTCTGTTTATATTATAATACTTTATTTGAAAATGTCAATAATATTTTAAATTATCGTTATTCAAAGTGAATAGAACTGCAAAAACTTTTCAGCTTATTTTTTAGCAAAGGATGCTCGTTTAGTTTAGGATCCTTGGCTAAAATAAAGTGGGATTCATCTCGAGTAGTTTTAATCAGGGCAAGATCGGTTAGCGAGGCCATCTGTAAATCCGGCAGTCCGGATTGCCGGATGCCATATATTTCTCCGGCGCCCCGCAATTTTAAGTCTATTTCAGCCAATTTGAATCCGTTAGATATTTTGGTCATTGCCTCCAGCCGGTAAAAAGTATTTTCCGATTCCGAATCGGTAAATAACAGGCAATACGATTGATGATCTGATCGACCCACTCTGCCGCGAAACTGATGCAGCTGCGCCAGCCCGAAACGATCAGCTCCTTCAATTATCATAATGGTGGCGTTGGGAATGTCTACACCTACTTCTATTACCGCAGTCGCGACTAAAAGATTAATTTTGTTGTTAATAAAATCCCGCATAGTTTGGTCTTTTTCCTCCTTTTTTTGCCGGCCATGCAATATGCCGATTTTCAAATCTGGAAAAATTTTTTCATTTAACCTTTTATATTCTGCCTTAGCCGATTTAACTCCCAGTTTGTCGGATTCTTCAATCAAGGGACAAACTACAAAAGCTTGGCGGCCTTTTACAATTTGTTTCCGGATAAATTGATATGCTTTATCGCGGTTATAGGGAGCGACTAATTTAGTTATTATTTTTTTTCTGCCCGGGGGCATTTTATCGATAATAGAAACGTCCAAATCGCCGAATATGCTCAAAGTAAGAGTGCGGGGGATAGGAGTGGCGGTCATGGATAAAAGATGGGGAGCTTTATTTTTGCTGTCGCCGATTTTTTTTAATTTTTCCCGCTGTTTTACACCAAACCGATGTTGTTCATCAACGATGGCTAGCGCTAGATTTTTAAATCTTATTTTTTCTTGTATTAAAGCATGTGTGCCGATGGCTAAATCAAGCCTGCCGGATTTAATCGCCTTAATAATATCAGCGGAATTGGATATTTTATTTTGATTGGTTATCGCGTTGCTTCTGGATAGCAAGGCGAATTTTATCGGATAGTTTTTAAAATATTTGCGCAGTGTTTGAAAGTGCTGCTTAGCTAAAATTTCCGTAGGCGCCATCAGGGCTGCTTGAAATCCGGCGGAAATAGTTTGCAAAATAGCCATTGCCGCTACAACAGTTTTCCCTGACCCGACATCTCCCTGCAATAACCGATTCATTGGGTATTTTTGGGTAAGATCTTGCAAGATTTCCCAGGAAGATATTTTTTGCGGATTAGTTAATTGAAAGGGTAGATTTTCTACAAAATATTTGATAAGTTTTTTGTCAAATTTAATTGAGTAGCTTTTATTATTTTGCCAAGCGAGTTTATTACTTCCAGCGCGCAGCTGCAGTAAAAACATTTCATCAAAGGCCAGTCTTTTTTGCGCTTGCCGCAGTTCATTGGAATCTTTCGGGAAATGAATTGCTTTTAAAGCTTGATTTATTTCAATTAATTGGTGTTTTTTAATAATATATTTAGGCATCCAATCATTGAGCCGGTCTATTTTGTTTAGTAAGGGCTTGATAATAAATCTTAGCCAGCGCGATGTTAGATAAGCGCTTTCAGAATAAATAGGAACAATTCTGCCCGAGTGGATAGAATCTTTGTGATATTTTTCGAATGATGGGCTGATAATTTGTAAGCCATGGGGATAACCTCTTTCGATTTTGCCGTTTAATGTAAGGTAGGTGCCGGGGTTTAAATAATTTTTTAGATAAAGCTGATGAAACCAAATAACGGTAATGGAGCCGGTTTCATCGGATATTATTGCTTTAGTGATGCGCATCTTGCGCCGCGGAGTAATTACATTTTCAATCGATTTTATTTGCCCCCTAACGGTGCTTTGAGTATCAATCTGTAAATTTTTAATGGAAGTAATGGTGCTGAAATCATCATATCTTTTTGGAAAATAAAAAATGAGGTCTTTAATCGTTATAAGGCCTAATTTCTGTAATGCCTTTTTTCTTTTACTATCAATCTTGCGATAATCTATGATCGGAGAATAGAGATTGATATTCATTCGTTATAATAATTATCTCTTTGAGTGAATCTATGTTTACGATAATCAAACTTTAAAATATAGAATTTTAATTATTTGATAAAAATATTTATAACAATGCCCTCAAGAGGATTCGAACCTCTGGCCTCCGGCTCCGCAAGCCGACGCTCTATCCAGCTGAGCTATGAGGGCAAAACAAAAAACAATTTTTATTATAGTAAATATTGGAAATTTTAGAATAAAATATTAGATACCAAGACGGCGGGCGGTTTTTTCAGCCACCCCTTCTTCTTTATTAATATCTTCGGGCAAAAATCTAAGTAGCTCTTCGCGGATTTTAATCGGATTTTGATCTTCGATTTGAAGAGTTAATCCGGGCAATAGAGCTTGTTTGCGGTCAAAATTCAAAGTTTTAATTTGGGGCGGATTGTACAATATCCAAAAAGATCTTAAATCATTTTCGTAGGAGAAAAAATTATTATCAACTCTGATGCCTTGTGTGGTGACGGCGATATTTACTTTGGCAGGCTCTTTTTTAATAAAGATTTGCAAGATAATGGCGGCCATAATTATGATTAAGGCAAAAAGGTAATTTAAAGTAAAAACAGCATAAATAATTATTATGATTCCAATTGCCGCCAGTACGCCAATTTTCCACGGATCAAATTCACTTTTTTTAAATTCCGCAGCTTCCCAGGAGAATAAAGTGACTTCTCTTTGAGCTTCCCTTACTCTCTCTTCAATATTATCTTCTGGCGATTCAATTTTTGAGATATTTTCTTGGGGCATTTTATTTTATTAATTGTTTATTTATGATATTTACATTATAAAATAATATTAAAATATTGTCTATCCAGCTTGTAAACAACAAAAAAGCTTAAATCTAAGCTTTCTGGCGGTGTTTTTTGATTGATGTTCGAACTTTTTTTGAGCAAAACCCCCAATAAGGAAGCCAGCCCCGCCACTGCTCGACAAGCTCGCCACACCACAGAAAAATACTCTTTGCTCTTTTCATTTTGCGCGCGCCCGATTTCTTTTTCTTCTAATGAAAAGAGTATTTTTCTGCGGTGTTCTGCCTTCCAAGTATTCAGGCAGGTGGCGGGGCTGTCCACAATTTGATTTCGCAAAGGAAAAGCGGAATTCCCCCCAAACCCCCCTTCCGCCACGCCCTCGCTGGGACGATTCTTTTTTTCGGCGGAATTTGAGGCTGTGCCAATTTCATTGGCGCGCCACCTTAATTTCCAATCAAATACTCCTCAAGTTTCTCAAGAATAT
>JBGTBM010000001.1:0-28845 GCA_041749335.1 Patescibacteria group bacterium | reverse complement strand
TTGCCTAATGGCGGCGGCTTTCGCCTCGTTAGACTGCGCCGCTGCGCGGCTTCGCCTAACTCGGTATATCCAAAATCCCGTTTATGCAAATAAATTTACAGCGCGGGACTTCGGATATACCGCCGCCATTATACGCAATTCTAAACTTGCCTAGAGCATAAAAAACTAATTTTTAAAATTTTTTCTTAACCGTATGGCTAAAATAAAAGTGTTAATTGAAGGTTACGCGAAGAAGATTAATGATGATGAATATGCTTCTTCGTCAGTTACCCTTATTCGCAATAATAATCTCAATATTCTGGTAGATGTCGGCATGAACCGGAGATTGTTAATTGATTCGTTAAAAAAAGAAAATCTCGTTCCTGCAGATATCAATTATATCGTACTAACACATACGCATCTCGACCATTGCCTTTTGGCCGGTATTTTTGAGAATGCTCAAATTTTAGATGACAGCTCTATGTATTCTTTCGACGGCAAAATAGCGGAGCATGAGAAAAAAATACCTGGCACGGATATTGAGATTATTTCAACTCCAGGCCACGATCAATTCCACTGTGCTGTTTTGGTGGATACTGACGAATATGGCAAAGTTGCGATTTCTGCGGATTTATTTTGGTGGCCAGACAATAAAGAACAGCAAACTGACAAGGAAAGCTTACTAAATCTTAATGATCCATACATGAAAGATAAGGAAGCATTGCATAAAAGCAGAGAAAAAATTTTAAAAATTGCTGATTACATAGTACCTGGTCATGGGAAACCATTTAAGTTAGAACAACGTCGGCAAGTTTAGAACAGCGTATAACAAAGTATATGAGGTTCAAGAAAAAGTGTGTAAATAATTTTAAAAGGTTGCACTTTTTCTTTCACCCAAATTTTTGCTTCATTTCATTACGCAAAAACTTCTCATATACTTATACATTAGGCAAAATTCCGCCCTGTTCAGAAAACCATTAATTTATAAACTTTAAATCATAACCCTAAAATATGACTGAAACTTTAATCAAAAATTTTACACAAATTTCCAAGGTAGATACTGAAATTGCAGGAGGTAAGGGGGCTTCACTCGGCGAAATGACTCAAGCAGACATTGCCGTTCCTGAAGGTTTTGTCATTCTTTCAAATGCTTTTGATAGATATATTGAAAAAACAGATTTGAATGTTGAAATTAACGCTGTTTTAAACGAAGTTGATATTAGAGAAATTCACACCGTTGAAAATGCCGCTAAAAAAATTCAGGCGATGATTCTTTCCAGAGAAATGACTGAAGATATTAAAACAGAAATTCTGAAATTCTATAAAAACCTAGATTGTAAATTTGTTGCGGTTCGTTCTTCTGCAACTTCGGAAGATTCCGCTTCTGCTGCTTGGGCTGGACAATTAAATAGTTACCTTAACACAACAGAAGAAACTCTTTTGGAAAATATTCAAAAATGCTGGGCTTCATTATTTACTCCGAGGGCTATTTTTTATAGGTTTGAAAATAAATTGAGCAAAGATAAAATTTCTGTCGCGGTTGTAGTGCAAAAAATGGTGGATAGTGAAGAATCGGGAATCGCTTTTTCTGTTCATCCCGTTACGCAAGATGAAAATCAGATTATTATTGAAGCGGGTTTTGGTTTAGGCGAAGCGATCGTTTCAGGCTCAATAACCCCCGATAGTTATGTTATAGATAAACAAGGATTTTCAATTTTAGATATAAATGTAATTGAGCAAACAAAAGCACTATACAAAAAAACTAAAGGCGGAAATGAATGGAAAGAATTAGAAGGAAAAGGAAAGAAACAAGTTTTAACTGAAAAAGAGATTATTGAATTGTCTAAACTTATAGTAAAAATTGAAAATCATTATGGTTTTCCTTGCGATATTGAGTGGGCGAAAGAAAATGGAAAGTTCTATATTGTGCAGAGTAGACCGATTACTACACTGCAAAAGACTAATATAAAAGATGATATATTTAAAAAAGAATTGGCGAAATTTACTAGTGAAAATTCTTCAATCGAACATGGTGATGGCAAACCAGTTTATTTTGAAATGACCATGGCAGGATTTACGGATAGATTAATTAACAATCACCTAAAATCTTACAACGTAGGTGCTAGTCATTTTTTTAATGATGAATTAGATTATATTTCTTTTGTTGAAGATCAAAACGAAATAGGAAACAGTATTGTAAAAGATTATCTTAAAAATCCTTCAAATATAAAAAAGCTTTATAGCAATTGGAATCAAAAATTCAATGAAATGCTGAAAAAATTTGAATTAGTTTATAATGATCATTATAAAAGTAAAAATGACAATGAACTTATAGAATTATCTAAAGAGATTTATAATTTCTATCGTGAAAAAGTATCTATGCCGGGCTTTTTAGATGGTTTTATGTTTTATGCGGAAAAACGTATAAATAAATTGATTGATGAATTTTGTAAAAAAAATAAAATTAAAAATTTTATAGAAATTTTTACCACCTTAACGGCTTCTATAGAACCATCTTTTTTTAACGAAAAAGATGTTGAAATGCTAAAGTTGTCAAATTCAAAAGAAAGAAAAAAGTTTATTAACAAATATGCTTGGATCAATTCAGGCTATTTCGGTTTTAAACCATATACATTAAAACATTTGGAACTTGAAAAAAAACACGCTGAGAACTCAGAATTGATAAATAAAAAATTATCTGAAAACAAACAAGAAAAACAAAAATTAATAAAAAAACACAAATTTAATAAAGAAATATTGGCTATAATTGAAATATCTGATTTGTTTATTAAATGGCAAGACCAGAGAAAAGTATATACTCTTACTTACGCTGCCTTAAGGAACAAAATTCTAAAAGAAATTTCTGAAAGATTTCAAATTAATATTAAATATCTTGAATATGCGCTAACAGAAGAACTCGAAGATGTGCTTACTAAAAAAATTAACATTGAAGTTTTAAAAGAACGTAAAAACAATCACTTATTATTTATTCATAAAAAAGGGAAACTCAAAAAAATCATAATGGGAGAATCAGTAAGCGCCTTTTTTAATAAAATTAACAATTACAATAATGAAGGTGTATCAGAGCTACATGGTACCGTTGCATCAACAGGAAAAGCTCAAGGGATTGTAAGGATAGTAACAACAATAAGAAATATCAAAAAATTACAAATTGGAGAAATTCTAGTTGCTCCAATGACAAGACCTGAACATTTGGTTGGAATGAAAAAAGCATCCGCAATCATTACCGATGATGGGGGTATTACTTGTCATGCCGCTATTGTCTCAAGAGAATTAGGAAAACCTTGTATTATTGGAACGAAAACGGCCACCAAGGTATTAAAAGATGGCGATCTGGTAGAAGTAGATGCGAATGAAGGAATAGTAAGAGTTCTAAAAAAGTAAGAAAGTAATGTGTTTTGAAAAATGAAATTCACCCCTAACCCCTTTTTCATTTTTCAAAACGGGAAAAAATTAAATACAATAATAAAAAGCCCGCCAAAAACGGAATAATATTGATAAATTTTTCAAAATTACGCAAGGCGCGTTGCACTTCGCTCTCCCATATTCCGTTACTCCAATTAAAATGTTAAAATATGGATGTACCGAAACATCGCCTATTCTCGAACGTTAGCTGAAATATTCCTTTTCTTTTTCGGGCTATCCCTCCTCCATTTACGCTTCGGCGAACAGGCACCCAATTGTTTTAAAAAATTTTCAAATTCCTTTTTCTTTAATTATAGAGGGGAACCCAATAAACTAATAGTTAGATAACAAAGAATATGTCTCTTTTCCAAAAATTACAGCAATCAACAAGCGAAGAGGATGTTAAAGACGCTTACATAAAAGCGCTTGGGCTAAAAGAATACCAAAAAAACCTCATAGACATCCAAACAAAAGAGATTTGGTTTGAAGCTAAACATAACTCGAAATCATCGAGTTACGCCATGTTCACGCAACTTTTGCATTATGTTCAAGAGGCGTTAAACAAAGGTGAGGATATTCCTCCTTTTTTGGCTGTCATTGATACTGAAAAAGCGGCAATTATGAAAACAGCTGATGCTCTTCCTCTTCTTGAAAAGAAAACCATAAAGTGGGGTAAGTCAGCCACTAGCTATACGCAAGAGGCGCTAGATGTCATTTCGGCTCATATTGGAACACATTTTGTTTCTTTTAAAATTGAAACTCACGAGAAAGAATTTATTGAAGCCATAAAAAACGCTATCAAAAGCGGTGATATAGTCAGAACACAAATCACTCCGGACAATCTAAAGCAAGTTTTTGATAAGTGGGTAGAGATGATAGGAAGAGAAATACAAGACGTTGAGGAAAAAGATTATGCGCTATTATTTTTTGCCGATATTATGAGCGATGGCACGGTCTCCACACACACTGCTTTACCCGCAGAATTGTTGCACAAAAATAACTCTCCGGTTTTTACTTTGGAAGGAAAAATATATGAGCTTGGAAGCAAAGAAGGCTATCGTCAGTTTTGGGCAATATATCATCGGCCGCCCAAAACAGAATACCGAGATTATTTGCTTGAAAGGCGAGACAGTTTAATTCCGATAGACGAGAGAATTTATAAAGGAGCTTTTTTTACCCCGCTTCATGTAGTAGACAAAGCTTACGATAAGCTTACCGAGGTCTTGGGTAATAATTGGCAAAAAGAATATATTGTTTGGGATATGTGTTGCGGTGTTGGGAATCTGGAAGTAAAGCACAGCAATCCGAGAAACATTTATATGAGTACGCTTGATAAAGCTGATATTGATGTAATTAAGGCTACTAAAACCTGCGCATCAGCAGCGGGGCGATTTCAATATGATTATTTAAATGATGACATAACTGACGATGGCAAAATTGATTACACCCTCACTAATAAAATGCCTCAAGACTTGCGCAAGGCTATTGCCGACGGTAAAAAGATCATAGCATTGATTAATCCTCCTTACGCAGAAGCAACAAGTGGACTTTCAGAGGAATATTCGCATAAAGACAATGTTTCAAAAACCACTAAAATTGCAAAAACTTTATTTTCTGAAGATGGAATGGGAAGTCGTGAATTGTTTGTTCAATTTATTACCCGCATAGCTAAAGAAATTCCCAATGCAACCCTGGCCATGTTTAGTAAATTAAAATATGTTAATGCTCCTAATTTTGAAAAATTTAGACAAGCATGGAATGCGCAATATCTGGGTGGGTTTATTGTTCATAGTAAAGCATTTGAAGGATTAAAAGGAGATTTCCCGATTGGTTTTTTAATATGGAAAACCGATCAAAATGCAAAAATAAAAACACCAATCACTGAAATAACAACAGATATTTTTGATAAGAACACAAAACCAATCGGTGAAAAAAGATTTTATAATTTACCAAACAAAACTTTTTTAAATACATGGATTGATAGACCAAAAAGCAATGGTATCCCATGTATTGCCTTAAAAAATGCAATAACACCATATACCGGGAAATTACTTAGATCATCTACTTGTGATAATGCTATTGCTTTTCTTGTTTGTGCTGGAAATGATTTACAACATGCCGGACAAAACACATTTATCTTATCTTCAATTTATGGAACCGTAGGTGGCTTATATATAACTCCGGATAATTTTGGGATAGCATGTGTAGTTTTTACAGTTAGAAAAATTATTAAACATACCTGGATAAATGATCGTGATCAATTTCTACAACCCACTAAGCCATTAACCGATGAATTTAAAAATGATTGTCTAATTTGGATGTTGTTTAACGGTAGTAATTTAACAGCCAGCGCCAATGACTTAGAATGGAATAATAAAAAATGGTCAATTGTCAATCATTTTATCCCTTTTACGGAAAAAGAAGTTGGCGCGCCAGAGCGTTTTGAATCAGATTTTATGGTAAAGTATTTAGCTGATAAAAAATTATCTAACGAAGCTAAATCAGTATTGGAAGCAGGGAAAAAGATATGGCAAGCTTATTTTAAATATACCGACACCAGAAATGTTAGAGACGAATTGAAATTGAACCGGCCTGATGTGGGTTGGTATCAGATCAGAAAAGCAATGCAAGAAAGAAATAAAATTGGCGGTGATTTTGCGCCAGTGGATTTCAAGCCTTTTGAAAAAGCATACAAAAATCTAGGTGATAAACTACGACCTCAAGTTTATGAGCTGGGGTTTTTAAAAAAATAATGACAGATAAAAATTCATTCAAAATTCATTCAAATATTATGGCGCCCAAAACATCGTTAATTTTAAAATTTACATTGGCATTATTAATAATTGTAATTATTGCTATTATTGGATTTCTAGTTATTAAAATTAATCAAATTTCTAATCTTCAATCATTGGTCAGCTCGCTACAAGATCAAATTAATTCGAGCCAAGAGCAAAATTTAGAACTGCAAAGACAAATAAATGAAAGAAATCAACCCGAACCGACAAATCAACCCCAAAATGAACCAACCGCCAATGAAACCAAGGCTTTTGAAAATCAATATCTGAAAATTACCTTAAACCAAGGATGGGAGATAAAGGAAATCGGCGATTCGGTTAATATAACTAAAAATAATTATATTCTTTACATTGACCCTAATACTACTCAAGCCAGCGGTGTCGAGGGGGGAAGATTTTCGGAAATTGCTCAAGGTGCGCCGGGAGTAGATTTAGTAATAACGATTCATCCATCTGAACCATGTGGGACATCGGAAGAAAAAAATATTTCTAATAAATTAACACGTTTAGATTATTATATCAGTAGCGCCGATGCGTCTGAAACCTGTAATGCCCCGTCTAGTGCAGATAAATTATGGTACTTCTCATACATTACGACAAAAAATAACGGTTATTTTGGCGATCCAACAAAACTAAATTCATCAATCACCCCTCCGAGGCAATTTGTTATCACTTTATCTTATAAAACGGATAATATAAACAATCTTCCGAAAAATAATTCGACTGAATTAATCCGGGCTTTAAATGAAATGGCTGAAATTGTAAACTCTATTGTACTTAAATAAAAATTAGCAAAACAATACATCCGACAACACGATCTATCCAAAATTGCTATAAGAATTAAAGAATATAAAGAAATAATCTAATTCAAAACAACTTCGGATAGACCGAAACGTTATATGTAATTGGACTACGGCGAGCTACAATCAACAATTTTATATACTTCCATTCTTAACTTAAATATATGACAAATTTCAACGGCGTAATTATTGAAGAGAGTCTTGAAAATAAAGATGTTCTTCAAAAAGTAAAAATAATTGAAACAAAAGTGGAAGAAGTCACTAAAAAACACAAAACTCCTTGGATTAAACAATGGACTTTACACACCGTTGAAATTTTAGAAAATCAAGCTGATAAAATTGCGGATGATTTAAGCAACTCGTTAGATTCTAAACGTGATTGGTACGCCGATTTCAAAAATGATAAATTTCATTACATCATCTTCCGCAATAAAGTTTTCAAGATTGATCGCTCCAAACCAGAACAATATCAAGATGTTACAAAATATGGTGTGTCACTCGGTATTCCAGATTATCAGCTTGATTTTTCACCGCATATTAAAGAATGGAAGAGATAACGCTGTCCATTAGGCAAAATTTTATTTAATTTTTCAAACTTATTATTATCTATGTCTGAAAAAGAACCATCATTCGAAAAACAAGAATCCATTGAACAAACGCCTCGTCCCAATTTATTAGATGCAGTGAAAATCGACGGCCGCTGGGCACAAGTAATGCGGGATGACAATTATATCAGGTTTTGGGATGATAAAAGCGACATGGAAATAAAATGGGATAACTGCACCCGTCAGACTTTTGATAAATACAAAAAATCAGGACATACCAACATTTGGGTGAGTGATTTGGTTGAAGAAAATAAAATTACATCCGAAGAATATAATGCAATTCACGGGGCCCCGAAGAAAAAGAATTTCCAAACCTTAGAGACCACGTAACAGTTTTTGGTACATATACAAGGAAAAAATGAAATAAATCTATCGCCTAGCGGCGTTTATGAGGTTCAAGAAAAGGTGCGTTAACAATTTTCAAAAGTGGCACAATTTCCTTCGCCCATATCTACCTACGACGGACATCAGATACACACAAACGTCGATAATAAAAATTAAATAATAATATGGAAAAAGCTAAAACCCATAATGCCTATCGCATTTTACTTATCATGGCCGCTTTGCATTTTTTGGCGATGTTCGCGCTAATGTATTCGATGGTAGATAATTTTTCCAATGTGATTCCCAATTTGAACCAGCTGTATATGGCCGGAGTTATGACCTCTCCCATGATAATTTTAGAGCTTTTACTCATGGGCGCCATGTACCATAACAAAAAACGCAATATTCTCCTGATTGGAATCAGCGTGCTTGCTTTGATTGTATTTTTTATTTTAATTAGACAGCAAACCGCGATTTCTGATAAAGAATTTTTAAGATCAATGATCCCCCATCACGCCGGCGCCATTCTAATGTGTAATAAAGCCGCCATCCAAGATCCGGAAATTCAGGAATTATGCAATAACATTATTGCCGGCCAGCAGGCTGAAATTGATTTAATGAAGTCAAAATTAAACGAGATATCTCGGTAATGGTATTTTTATGCATCGCTCACTACACCTGCTCGATAGTGCCGGATGAAAAACCTCATCCGTTCGCTGCTATTATCTGAATTTCTATGCTAAATTTTAATTAATTAAACAAAAACTATGTTCAAATAATTTAAAGAATTTATTGCGAAGGGCAATGTAATGGACATGGCCGTTGGCATCATTATCGGAGTTGCTTTCGGCCAAATAGTCAGCTCATTTGTTGTAGATATCTTGATGCCTCCGGTGGGATTTTTGCTTGGCGGAATAGATTTTTCCACTTTTTCTATTACTCTCAAAGAAGCAACCGATACTGCGGTAGCCGTTACCTTAAATTATGGTTTATTTATTAATGCCATAATTAATTTTTTCATTATCGCCTTCGCCATTTTTATGGTAATTAAGCAATTGAATAAATTAAAAAAGAAAGAAGAGAACAAGCCGGCTGAACCGACCGAAGAAACATTGCTATTGAGAGAAATAAGCGATCGTTTAAAGAATAAATAATTAAACAGCGCCAATAGTGCTACCTATATTACCATATTGCGTCTCTGCCTTTTTATTGGTAATTTAATTAAGATTTTTTTAATCTGTTTTAACAGTCTATTTAACTTATGCTATAATTTAATCGATTTAATAATTAATTAATAAAAATGACGGAAAAATTAGAAACTGCAAATTTAGAAAAGGAAAGTGCCAAAGATATAGCTCAAATTAATTTCTCGCGATGGAATGAAACTTTGCTTACCAAGGATCCGGCGAAAGTTGCCGAACTCTATGCCGAAAAAGCCACCTTCCTGCCCACAGTTTCCGGTGAATTTAAAAAAGGAAAAAATGGCGCGGAAGAATACTTTAAACATTTTTTAGAAAAAAATCCCGCCGGTGAAATTATAGCGGACGAAATTCAGACTATAAACTCCGGCTGCTACTTGCACTCCGGCATGTATAATTTCGAAGTTGGTCCGGATGATAATAGGCAAATAGTTGAAGCAAGATTTTCATTTGTCTGGGAAAAGAATCAACAAGGACAATGGAAGATAATCCATCATCATTCTTCAATAAAACCGGAGAAATAAAGATTGGCCAAAATATTTTAGTCTCATTGCAGACATACTTTTTATTCTTAACTATGGCGGCATTAACACAGGCTGTATCTAAATATTTTACTTAAATAATTTTTACCAATTTGCCAAAGAATAACTCACTGAATATATCTCAAGAACTGGAACTATTGGCTTCCTTGGAAGCTCATGGTTCTGTCCCATTAAAATTTGCCTACTTGGGCGACGGCTATCTAAAATGGACCAACATCGCCAAAATGAGTCGGAAGTCCGGCGGAGTGGAAAAAATTGAAAATGAATTAATGACTGAAAATTTGCCTGCTATTTTTGCCGAACTTAAAAATAATAAAGCGGCGGAATTTAATATCGTCGATTTAGGCTGCGGCGATGGCCAGCCGATTGAATCTGTTTTTTCCTATTTAAAACGAAGCGGATTATTCCAAAAATATAAAGTAAATTATGTTCCCATTGATATCAGCCAAAATATGCTTGATCACGCCGCCGGCCATATTTATAAAATATTCAAAGTCAAAACCAAGCCTATTCTTATAGACTTTGAGAAAGGAAGCTTCCCGGAAGTTTTAATCAGCGCGCATAACAGAAAATCATTAAATTTTTGTTTTTTTCTGGGCAACACCCTAGGCAACTTTAGCAATACCGGCAGGATTTTATCAAACTTTAAAGACTCATTATTTTCTACCGATTATTTAATTATTGGCAATGAACTATCCAATTTACAGGCCATAAATAAAATCATTAACTATTATCGCAATAAATCCGGCTATGAATTTGTTGTTAATACCTTAAAAAGGTATCAGTATAAAAATTCGGATGGAGATTTCAATATTCGCTGGAATGAAAATAAAAAACAGATTGAAGGTTATCTGACTTTAAAAAGGGATATTAAATTCCATATCGCCCGAGCCAAAATTAAATTTGAAAAAAATGAAGAAATCCTGCTTTTTATAAGTAAAAAATTCGCTGAAGAAGATTTAATCAAAATTTTTAACGAGATCGGGTTCAGAATTCACCTCTTTACCACCAATAAAGAAAAACGGCATTGTTTACTTAGCGTAAATCCCAGCCGATATCGCACTAATTAAAATAAACACCGCCGGCATCTTTATAGTTTTTGCTTTTTTAATTTTTGGAATTTTACCAAAACTTTAGTATAATAAGTTTAACAAATTTTTTACAAGTTTTATTTTAAATAATATAAAATATGCTTACCTATATTTTATTCTTCGCGGGTTTTTTTATTTTAATCAAAGGCGCTGATCTTTTAGTCGATGGCTCTGCTTCTATCGCCAAAAAACTGAAAATATCCAGCATTGTTATCGGTTTAACTATTGTCGCTTTCGGCACTTCCGCCCCGGAATTTGTGGTAAATATTTTTGCCAGTATCAACGGCAATACCGAAATCGCGATTGGTAATATATTAGGCAGCAATATCGCCAATATCCTGCTGATTCTTGGAATTTCTGCTATCGTCTTTCCATTGGTTACCAAAA
Organism: Patescibacteria group bacterium; assembly: GCA_041749335.1. Classification (GTDB taxonomy): domain Bacteria; phylum Patescibacteriota; class JABMPQ01; order JABMPQ01; family JABMPQ01; genus JBGTBM01. The sequence goes on along the minus strand of JBGTBM010000001.1, from coordinate 17,697 downwards.
AAAATACCGTCTGGAAAGAAATTCCGCTAAGCTTGCTGGCTGCTATTTTGCTGGGCGTCATGGCCAACGATATCTTTATTGATGGCGACCTTTTTTCCGGTCTAACCAGAATCGACGGCATCGTATTTTTAGCTTTCTTTATTATATTTTTATACTATACCTTCGGAATTTCCAAAGTTACCGGCGAAGCCGATGAAATTGATATTAAAAAATTAAGTTCTGGCAAATCTACCATATATATTATTGCCGGATTTTTAGGACTGGTCCTTGGCGGCAAATGGATCGTAGACGGAGCAGTCAGCATCGCGCAATTTTTCAATGTTAGCCAGTCATTAATCGGCCTGACAATTGTTGCGGTTGGTACATCTTTACCGGAATTGGCCACTTCGGTCATTGCCGCTCGTAAAAAACAGGCTGATATTGCTATCGGCAATGTGGTTGGCTCAAATATTTTTAATATTTTTTGGATATTGGGCTTTAGCGCCTTAATCCGGCCGCTGCCATTTCTAGCAAGCTCCAACCTGGATATTATTATTACCATTCTTGCCAGCGCGATCTTATTTATTATTATGTTCGTCGGTAAAAAACATATTATTGAAAGATGGCAGGGCTTTATCATGATATTAATTTATTTTAGCTATATTGCCTTTTTAATTATCAAAGGATAAAATATTTCAACTTAAAAAATTCTCCTTGCTAAAATAATAGCATTTCTCTATCTTTCTCAAAAAATAAAATAAATATAAATGAAAGTTAAGCAAAATAAATATCCGCCCTCCTCCGCCGGAAGAGCCATGACCGCCAGCGTGCCGACAGTAGATATTGGCATGAATTTTGCGGAAATTAGAAACTTGCTGATTACACAGAAATTAAATTTTGATACAATTAATTATATTTACATCCTTGATAAAAATAAAAAATTTAAAGGGGTTGTTTCCATCAAGGAAATTTTTCGCTCGCCTCAGACAAAAAAAGCGATAGAACTTTCCCCCGCCAAACTTATCTCGGCGCGCGCGCATACCGACCAGGAAAAGGTTGCTCAGCTTGCGCTCGAAAATAATATTAAGGCGATCCCGGTGGTTGCGCAAAATAATATTTTTTTGGGAGTCGTTCCCAGTGATATGATTTTAAAAATATTACATCAAGAAGCCACTGAAGATATAACACGTTTCGGAGGCATCACCCATTCCGCTTCATATGACGATATCTTTGAACTTTCTCTGATTAATTCGCTCAAACACCGCTTTCCTTGGCTTTTAGTGGGATTACTAGGTGGACTGCTCGCCGCAGGAATCATTGGTCAATTTGAACAGATTATTTCCCAAAATCTGATTCTGGCGGCCTTTATCCCCCTAATCGTTTATATGGCAGATGCCGTAGGCACTCAAATGGAAGTATTTATTATCCGTGATTTGGCCATCAATCCCAAGTTGCGATTTGTTAAATATTTCTTGAGGCAATCTAGTATCGTACTAACCATTGGACTGGGAATAAGCGCCCTGCTTTATCTAGTAAGTATTATTCTCTACCATAATCCTAATATTAGCTTTGTTCTTAGTGTGGCATTATTTCTGGCAATTTCCACTTCGCTTTTTACCGGCCTGATTATACCGGTCCTCTTTAGCAAGATACGTATTGATCCGGCCAATGCCAGCGGCCCGATCGCCACAATTATTCAAGACGTATTGAGCGTTTTATTATATTTTATTGTAGCTTCGCTGATTTTATAAAATTTTAGATTAGTCTTATTGCGATTTTACATTAATCAATTCATACCGGTTATCAGCAATATTAACTTTTTATTGCTGATAAGATATGCTATATTGATTGCTGTAATTAATATAGCTATCCGATTATTCTTTTGATTTTTAAGTCGCCGGCAAAATTTTTATTATATTATTTTGTTCGCTACTGCTTTGCTATTTTCTTTTCCGCCAATAATATGTAAAATTTGATAGAATATTAATTATTCGATCTTGCAAATTTTTTTATTTTTTTTAATTTTATCTATTATTTAAAATTTTTTGGAAATGAATCCAACCGTTATCAGTTATAAGCCTGATTATCTGATTTTAAATATTTAATAGATAATTTTAAAAAATATGCGCTACACTATCAGAAAAGCTAGAACAAAAGATGTTAAAGAACTGGCAAAACTATATTTTCAGTTTTGGCAGCTGCATTTTAAATTTGACCCCTTGTTAAAACCGGCCAGATCTTACAGTCCCGCTGTAGCCAAAAAAGATGCCTTAAAAGATATTCGCAAAAAAAACAGATATATTTTTATCGCAGCGATTAATGAAAAAGTTTTAGGTTTTATTGAATTAAGAATAAATAAGAATGATCAATTTTTTAAAGCCAGAAAATATGGCTACATAAACGCCGCTTTCGTCGCAAAAGAAGCCCGAAAACAAGGCATTACCAAGGCGTTGACCAAAACCGCGATCAAATTTTTCCAAAAGAATAAATTAAGCTATGTTAAAACCAACGTTTATGTTAAAAATGAAATAGCCATGCGGGCCTGGACAAAATTAGGCTTTAAACCATTATCAGAAGATTTAATAAAAAATATTTAATAAATAACTAAGCAAAGATTATATGAAAAATAATCCTTGGGGACAGTTAATGTCCATTAATCTTTATGACTGTGAACTTAAACTCTTAAAAAGCCCTAAAAAGCTCGGCGAATTTAGTCTGCAATTGTGCGACAAAATAAAAATGGTGCCTTACGGCCGGCCCATGATAGAAAAGTTTGGCAAAGGTAAATTGAAAGGCTACTCTTTAATCCAATTTATCGAAACATCAACAATTACTGTTCATCTGGATGAATTCGGCTTAAGAGCTTTTATTGACATCTTTAGCTGTAAAACTTTTGATAAGAACGTCGCTAAAAATTTCGCTAAAAATTTTTTTCAAGCAAAAAGGATTAAATACAAAAACTTTTACCGAAATTAGTTTTGAATAATTAAATAATGAAAAAATTCCTTTTTAATCGTGCGCTTAAAATTTTACTGTCAACCAATGCCATTATTTTATTGGCGGGAGCGATGTTGGGGCCCATCTACGCCCTCTATGTAGAAAAGATCGGCGGGGATTTATTGGATGCCAGTATCGCGGGTGCGCTCTTTGCTTTTGCCGCCGGCATTGCCACTTTTGTATCCGGAAAATACAGCGATAAAATTAAAGAAAATGAATTGATTGTAGTATTTGGCTATACCGTAATTGGAACCGGTTTTTTACTGATGACAATAGTCGACTCCGTTATTTTTCTTTTTATTGTTCAAATCATTATCGGATTGGGCGAAGCGATCTACTCACCCGCCTTTGACGCTATCTATTCCAAGCACTTGGATGGAAATAAATTTGGTAAACAATGGGGCGCTTGGGAATCAATGAATTACCTTACCGCCGGAGTGGGCGCGGTTATCGGCGGAGCGGTGGTAACCTTATTTGGATTTAATGCAATGTTTATAATCATGGGAGTTATTAGTTTTGGCAGCGCTTTGTATATTTATCTTCTCCCCCGAAAGGTACTATAAATTATTTTTTTAAATATTATAAAACCGCCCAATTATAGGCGGTTTTATCAACTCAAATTAATAACTTAGAAATCCAGCCCCTGCAAATCAGGTAATTGCTCTTGCAGGTTTTCTAATGATTCCATTTGTTGTTTCAACAAAGCGCACTGATCGACAAACTGCACATCTGCCGGTACGGAAAAATCAATCGCGGACACCTGGCGGCAACTAACATTAAGACCGGTATTTAGCATATCTTCTGAACTTTGATATTCTTCATAATCCGCATCATCTAAACTTTCCTCTTCGCTATCGGCAGTTTGTAATTCATCCAAACAAGCCATATCCACCTTGGTCCCCTGTTTAGTATTTTCATCCCAGGTATACATAGTTTTACCGTCAAAAATGGAGGTGTAATCAACGCCGGCAGCAGAATATTCCGTTCGATATTTTTCTCCTTCTACATATGAAATATGCTCGTATGCCTGTCCCTGATCGGATACTTTATAGGTGCACATCATTTTTTTCTTAAGCTTTAGCGCGTCCTTAAAATCGCTGACCAAAGAGCCGTCGCTATCTTCAAGAGCACTAGTCCCTTCCTCGGTTTTTGCTTCATCGCTTTTTCCACAACCAAAACCGGCCGCCAAAAAAAACATGAGCAGCAGCAAAACCAAATAGATTTGTTTTTTCATTGTTTTGTTATTATTTATTTCTTAATAATACATTACCACATCTATACTATTTTTTAAGCTCTATTTAATAATATATTCTCTAATTACGAAAATGTAATATAATTGAGTTAAACATTATTTTTAATGTTAATATTAATAAATAAATGAACACAGAAATTTTAAAAACAAAAAATCCCAAAAAGTTTTTATTCATCTCGCTTGACAACTTAATTTCCGACATTGCTTGGCGCGTAAGTTCGGAGGGCCATCAGGTTAAGTATTACGTTGAAAATAAGCTAGACCGCGAAATTGGCATGGGTTTTATAGAGATTGTCGACAACTGGAAACACTTAGTGGACTGGGCTGACATTATAATATTTGATGACGTCTTGGGCCAGGGCGAAGTGGCGCAAAAGTTAAGAAAAATGGGCAAATTAGTAATTGGGGGAACGCCTTATACCGACCGGCTGGAAGACGACCGATCCTTCGGCCAAAACGAGCTAAAAAAACATAAAATCAATATTCTGAAATACCAAGAATTCAACAATTTTGACGATGCGATAAATTTTGTTAAAAAGTATCCCCGAGAATATGTAATTAAGCCCAGTGGCGAAGCTCAAAATATCAAACGCCTGTTATTTGTCGGCATGGAAGACGATGGCAGCGATGTTGTCCGCGTACTGGAAGCTTATAAGCGAGTATGGTCTAAAATAATCAAAAATTTCCAACTCCAGATAAAAGTGGATGGCGTAGAAGTGGCCGTTGGCGCATTCTTTAACGGCCATAAATTTTTAACCCCGATCAATATTAATTTTGAACATAAAAAATTATTCCCCGGAAATATCGGCCCGGCCACTGGTGAAATGGGCACCAGCATGTTTTGGTCCAGTCCCAATAAACTTTTTAATAGTACTTTAAAAAAAGTGGAGGAAACTTTTGCTCGCGAAGGCTATGTCGGCTATGTGGACCTTAATTGCATTGTCAATGGCTACGGTATTTATCCTTTGGAGTGGACCACTCGTTTTGGCTATCCCACCATTAGCATCCAACAAGACGGACTTAATATGCCCACCGGCGAATTTCTCTTTAAACTGGCAGCCGGCAATGATTTTGAAATTAAAACTAAAAAAGGATTTCAAATCGGCGTAAGAATAGTTGTTCCGCCCTATCCTTTTGAAGACAAAAAAACCTTTGATTCATATTCAAAAAATGCCGTTATTGTTTTTAAAAACAAGGTAAATGGCAATATGGAGGGAGTACATATAGAAGAAGTTAAGCTAGTCAATGGACAATGGACCGTTACCGGATATGCCGGCAAAGCTATCGTTGTGACCGGCATGGGGCTAACCATGAAACAAGCTCAACAACAAGTCTATAACCGAATTAAAAATATTCTGATTCCAAATATGTTTTATCGCGACGATATCGGCGAACGCTGGTATGAAGATAGCGACAAACTACACTCCTGGGGTTATTTGCGAGAGCTCTAAATAAAATTAAGTGATAATCAAGTTATGAAAATATTTTTAACCAGACATGCCCAAACTGAAGAAAATGCCAGCGGGATTATTCAGGGACAGCTGCCCGGCAAGCTTTCTCAAACCGGACGGATCCAAGCCCAAAAAGTTGCCCAGCGATTAAAAGATTGGCGCATTGATTTTGTATATTCCAGCGATTTAGCCCGAGCGGTAGAAACAGCCAAAGAAATTGCCAAATACCACCCCAATATCCCCTTGCAATATGATTCCGATCTTCGAGAAAGAAATCTGGGAGAATACCAAGGGAAAAATACCGCTGAATTAGGCTGGCAAGATGAAAATTATGTAGTAAAGGAAATCAGCCTTGAAAAAGGTGAATCACTGGAAGCCTTATATCAGCGGGCGCAAAAATTCATTGATAAACTCCAAAAAAAGCACCCCAAGGGCAGAATTCTCTGTTCCGGACACGAAGGAATTAATCGAGCAATTATTGCTTCCATCTTGGGCAAAGGTCCGCAAGGGATACAGGAAGTTACCGATCAATATAATACCGCTCTTAATGTGATTGAATTATCAAAAGATCAGAAATATAAAATTCACAAAATAAACAGCATAGATCATTTAAGAAATTAATCAATAAAATGGCAGATTATGACAAACTAAATGATCTTATCCAAGAATTCCAAACTAATAATTTTTCCCAAATCAATAATGAAATTTTTCTTAAAATTGAAACATCCAGGGAAAAAATCTCTAAATCCCCGGTTTTTGATTACCATCCGCAAAAAAAATCAGCCGCAGAATTAATAGAAAAAGATACCACCTCTCCCGCTTGGGGGCGTTTTTTATATTTGCTCATTAAAACATTTAATTTTAAAAGCTGTCTTGAGTTGGGAACATGCCTCGGTTTTTCCGGGGCCTACATACTGGCAAGTTTAAATGGAAATGGTAAATTAATTTCATTGGAAGGCTTAACCGACCGCGCCCAATTAGCCAAGCAAATGTGGAAGCGGCTGGGCTTTAATAATTTTAAAATTGAAATCGGGCAATTCGGCAATATTTTGCCAAAAATATTAGAAAAAAATCATTTTGATTTTGTTTTTATCGACGGACATCATAAAAAAGAAGCCACCTTAAGATATTTTAATATGATTTATCCCAAATTGCTAAAAAACGCCATTATAGTCATTGATGATATTCACTGGCCCACAGAGATGCGACCGGCTTGGAAGATTATCCAAAGGGATATCAGAATAGTCCAAGCCCATACCGTAGATAAATGGGGCATTTGTTTAATGAAATAATTTATAAAAATATTTCTATTTACAAATATCGCATTATTTTATAAGATAGCGAAAGTAAACTAATTAATCATTCTTTTGCAATATTATAGAAACAAGGTGCACAATTAATCTATAGGCCCGCACAAAGAAGAAGTTTACGTTGTATTATTTTATTTTAAAAACACATGAGTAAAAAACTATTTGTCGGGAATATCGAATGGGCAGTAACAGACGAAGAGCTTAAAAATCTTTTCGCCGAAAAAGGCGAAATTGAAGAAGCGGTTATTGTCAAAGATAAATTTTCCGGCCGTTCAAAAGGTTTCGGCTTCGTCACCTTTGTAAAAGACGAAGATGGTGACAATGCCATCAAGGATTTAGAAGGCCATGACTTAAACGGAAGGCCAATATCAGTCAGCGAAGCTCGCCCGCAAAAACCTCGAGAAGATAATAATAACGGTTACTAATATTAATACCTCAAAAAAAACAGAATGTGTGCAGTTCTGTTTTTTTATTATATAATGCGATTAAGTTAGACAAAATTACGTATGAAAAATAAAAAATATAATACTGCAACTTTCGCCGGAGGCTGTTTTTGGTGTACCGAAAGCGCCTTAGAAAATTTACCGGGCGTAATAGAAGTTATTTCGGGTTATTCGGGCGGATTTATTGAAAATCCATCCTATGAACTGGTATCTACCGGCGAATCCGGACATTATGAAGCAATTCAGGTCAAATTTGATCCGCGTATCATATCTTATAAAAAGCTGCTGGAATATTTTTGGAAACAAATTGATCCTACAAGCGCCATTGGCCAATTTTCCGATGTTGGTTCCCAATATCGTACCGCAATTTTTTATCATGACAACGAACAGAAAAAACTGGCCGAAGCCTCCAAAAAAGAGGTCAACCAAAGCGGCAAATTAAGCAAGCCGGTTGCTACTAAGATACTGCCATATAAAAATTTTTACCCGGCGGAAGAATATCATCAAAATTATTTTAAGAAAAACCCGGAACGCTATCAAAAATATGTAGCCGGATCCGGACGCAAAGATAAATTAAAAAATATATGGAAAAATTAAATCAACAAAATAAAATTAAGAAATTAACCAAGATGCAATTTAAGGTCACGCAAACTTGCGGAACCGAACCTCCTTTCCAAAATGAGTATTGGGATAATAAGCGGGAAGGTATTTATGTTGATATTATCTCCGGCAAGCCTTTGTTCAGCTCAAAAGATAAATTTGACTCCGGCACCGGTTGGCCCAGCTTCACCAAGCCAATTGATGAAAAAGAGATAATCAAAAAAATTGATCAAACCATGAGTGTAAATCGCATTGAGGCAAGAAGTAAGGAGGCCGATTTGCATTTAGGGCATGTATTTGATGACGGGCCGGCGCCGGCGGGTAAAAGATACTGCATCAACTCGGCCGCTTTAAAGTTTATTCCCAAGGAAGATCTGGAAAAAGAAGGATTCAAAAAATATTTAAATGATTTTATATAATAATATAAAACTTAATAATTAAAATTATATATAAATAATTAATCTTATGAAAAAAATATTTATAATCGTTATTATTATATTACTTATCTCTGTCGCTGGAATTTATTGGCGTTTTGTTATTGAAAAAGAAAATATTTCTCAGGTTACCAATTTTGAGGATTGCACATCCGCAGGTTATCCAATAACAGAAAGTTACCCGAGACAGTGCCGCGTAGGAAATAATTCTTTTTCAGAAGATATTGGAAATGAAATTGAAAAAATAGATCTGATCCGCATTATTACGCCACGCCCAAACACAGATATAAAAAGCCCGATTATTATCGAAGGCGAAGCCAGGGGATCTTGGTTTTTTGAAGCAAGTTTCCCGATCAAACTTTATGATGAAAATAATAAATTACTGGCAACGGCCATAGCCCAAGCCCAAAGCGATTGGATGACTGAAAATTTTGTGAAGTTTGAGGCCAAATTTATTTATCATATTGATAAGGCTGGAAAAGGAACGCTGGTTTTAGAAAAAAACAATCCATCCGGCTTATCTGAAAATGCCGATGAGCTCAGAGTTCCCATAAAATATGATGCGAATGAAGAAAGCATGACTGTGAAAGCATATTTTAACAATAGTAAAATGGATCCGGAATTTTCATGCGATAAAGTTTTCCCAGTTGAAAGAGCGGTGCCAAAATCAGAGGCAGTAGCGCTAGTGGCACTAACCGAGCTTTTAAAGGGTGTGACTGAATCAGAAAAGGATGCCGGCTTTTTTACCAATATAAATTCAGGTGTTAATATCCAAAACTTAACAATTGAAAATGGAATAGCCAAAGTTGATTTAAATGAGCAATTGGAATCTAAAATCAGCGGCGCTTGCATGGTAACAGCGATCAGAACCGAGATAACGCAAACCCTGATGCAATTTCCGACCGTAGATAGTGTCGTTATTTCCATTAACGGCCGAACAGAAGATATTTTACAGCCATAAATCAAAATACATAATTAAATATTGGAATTATTTAAAGAATTACAAAACAATATTCATGGAAAAAGTTATTCTAGTAGACAAAAATAATAATCCGATCGGAACCGAAGAAAAAATGAAAGCCCACCGACTGGGGCTGTTGCATCGCGCATTTTCTATTTTTATATTTAATGACCAAAATGAACTGATGCTGCAAAAAAGGGCGCTGAATAAATACCATAATGGCGGCTTATGGACCAATACCGTTTGTAGCCATCCCCGGCCGGAAGAATCTTACCAACAAGCCACGCATCGCCGGCTAAAGGAAGAGATGGGTTTTGACTGTGAGCTTAATAATAAGGGCTGTTTTATTTATCAGGCAGAGTTTCCCAATAAATTAATTGAACACGAGTATGATTGCGTGTTTGTTGGCAAATATAATAATAATCCGAAGCCAAACCCAGCCGAAGCGATGGATTGGAGGTGGATTGACCTAACTAAACTCCGGTTTGAAATTAAGAAAAATCCGAATAATTTTACCTTTTGGATGAAAGAAATTTTAAAAAGAAATATATTAGAATAAATTCAGATAAAAAATTAAAACCATCACTTGATGGTTTTTAAAAAAATGAATTAATGAACCGACAGGCCACCGCTCTCTTTCTTCTCTATCACTTATGACTCTAAATTCCAATCCGTTTAAGGTGTAAGCATTATCAAACGTATCGCTCTTTAATATAATATCTCGCGCCCGCTGTCGACCCCAGGATGCCTGCGCTTTCTCGTGCACCACCACCCAATAATCAGATACGGGAACCTTGGTCAATGCCTCTCTTATTCCCGCCTCTAACTGCGCCATCCAATCCATTTTTTTCCTCCTATCGGCCAAAGAACGTCTGATTATATAAGAGCTTACCGTTGATTAATAAAACGTAAATAGTAATATTAAACATAGTTTCATCATTTTGAGTATAAAATTGCTGTAAAATATTACAACATTTTTACAGAATATGTTAAAATTTTAATAGAGTCAATAATTTAATATGCCGGAAAATAAACCATTTACTTTAATCCAAGCTTTAAAGCAAATAAAAAAATATCAAAATAAAGATCATTTGGCTGGAATGGTTCGTTTTGGCATGAATCCCAAAAACAGGCTGGGGCTCTCAGTCATACAAATGCGTAAAATTGCCAAAGATATCGGGAAAAATCACGCTTTGGCATTGAAATTATACGATCGTAATTTAGTTGAGGGCAGAATTATTGCCGCCCTAATCGACGAACCGGCGAAAGTTACCAAAGCCCAAATGAATAAATGGGTAAAAAGTTTAACGTCCTGGGACGATACTGATCAAGTCTGTATGAACCTTTTTGATAAAACACCGCACGCCCCGGATATGATTGAAAAATGGCACAAAAGTAAATACGAATTTGTTAAAAGAAGCGCCTATTCGCTTATCGCTTCATTGGCTATTCATGATAAAGATCTTTCTGATGATTTCTTTATAAAAAAAATGTTTCCGATTATTAAATACGGCGCCCTGGATGATAGAAATTTTGTTAAAAAAGCGGCTAGTTGGGCTTTAAGGCAAATTGGCAAAAGAAATTTGAATTTGAATAAGCAGGCTCTCAATTTAGCTGATGATTTAATGAAAACGAATAGCCAAAGTTCTCGCTGGATCGGAAAAGATGCCCTTAAAGAACTGAAGGATAAAAAAGTAATTTATAGAATAAGCAATAAAAAAAATTAATATGAAAAAATTATTTATTTTGGTTTTTATTCCCCTGGCTATTGTCTTAGCTGCCTGCACCCAACAAAAAGAGTCGAATCAAGAAACACTTGAAATAAATGATAACGATCAAATTTTTTGCGCTCAAGATGCGAAAGAATGCCCCGACGGCACTTTTGTTGGACGCGACCCGAAAAATAACTGCGAGTTTGAACCTTGTCCTTAATTATGCAAAATAAAAAGCCCATTGGGCTTTAAATTATTCTTGCAAAGGATCATAAAGATCTTGAACACTTATCAGCACTTCATCGTCGGTCTCGAACATTTCCGGGGGAAGTTCGCGGCAATTGCAAAACCTATTAAATGTCAGCTGAAATACACCCGGCTTAAGACCGATTGGCAGATCGCCAAAGAGGTAGCATTCAACCGAAAATTCAGTTTTGCTCTTATGAAACTTAATGGCATAGATTATGATGTGGATTTGATTAATCATCAAACAGCCGGGATTTTCACTATTTCCTCCCTCCCATCCCTCCACAATCTTGCAATCCAACCCCTTCCCATCAGCCAACCTTTCGAACAGTGTATGTGTAGATGTTTCTCTGTCATCCAATATCAAACCACGATATTTATCTTGCCATGTTTTCATATTTATTTCCTCCTCTTGGCAATGAGCTGGTAATGGGAAAGAACAGTTTAAAGTAATATATTTCATATCAAAAGTCAATCAATTATTATTTCAGCAATAATTAATGCATATAAAGATAAATCAGTTATAAAATGTCAGCAAATTATGATGTTATAATTATTGGCGCCGGACCAGCCGGATTAAACTGCGCTTATCACTTACAAAAATCACAAAAGCGAGTGTTGCTGATTGAAAAAAATAAGACGATCGGCCCCAAGGTTTGCGCCGGCGGACTTACGCAAAAAGACCTGGATTATTTAAATTTGCCGGCTAAAATTATCGGCCGAAGCTTCCAAGAAATAACTTACCGGGCGCAATTTATATCCACGGTGATAAAAATGGATAATCCTTTTATTTATACTATTGATCGAATAGAATTAGCTCGGTGGCAGCTTGCCAAAATTAACTCCCGGCGGATTGATGTGCTGATGGAAATAGAAGTAACGAAGATTTTTCCTGATCATATTCAGACTAAATCAGGCGCTAAATATTTCTATAAATATTTAGTCGGATCTGACGGATCCGTTTCCATCGTTCGCAGATATTTAAATCTTAAAACGGAATATTTGGGCATTGGCATGCAGTATATTATGCCCGCCGGAACTCATGATAAATTTGAATTGCATTATAATACAAAATTGTTTCAGTCATGGTATGCTTGGATATTCCCTCATAAGAATTTTGTTTCTATCGGTACCGGAGGCGATCCCAAACAAGTTCCGGCAAATAAAATGCATGAAAATTTGAAAAAATGGATGACCATGAATAATTTTGATTATGCCAAGGGAGTTTTTGAAGCCGCGCCTATTAATAACGATTATCGCGGCTACGAGTTCAATAACATTTTTCTGGCAGGAGATGCAGCCGGCCTTGCCTCAGAATTTAATGGCGAAGGCATTTATCAAGCCCTAATTTCCGGCGAAGAAATCGCCCGCACTATCTTAAATCCTAAATATCGTCCTGATAAATTAAAACAGATTTTATCAGCCAAAAGGGGGCACGCTAAAGTTTTAAAAATTTTAAACCAGGCGGCAATTTTCCGTCCCCTGTTGCTCGAACTGATTGGGTTGGGATTTAAAAGTAAATTTTTAACTAAAAAAGCTTTTAAATATGTATTAGATTAATAGACATCATAATATTATTTAATAAAATCAAAAATGATAAAAAAAATAAATAAGGTAATTCGTCCGGTTTTACGTGAAGTGGTGTTTGGACTTGAAGATGGCATGGTATCAACCTTAGGGACTATTACCGGGGTCGCTATTGGCAGCAATGAATCTTCGCTTGTACTACTTTCAGGATGCGTTATTGTCGCTGTGGAGTCTTTTTCTATGGGCATAGGATCTTACCTATCTAACCAATCCGAGCATGAAATGCGTGAACAAATTTTAAAAGAGGAGAAAGATCAAATAAAAAAATATCCCCGAGCTGAACAAACAGAACTGGTAGAAATTTATATAAAAGATGGCTGGCCAAAAGATTTATCCCGCAAGATGTCGCAAGCTGCTTTCAAAAATAAAATTTTGTTTTTTAGAGAGATGGCTCATCATGAACACAACATAATACCGAATAGAGATGTATTTCCCTTTAAAAATGGAATGTATATGTTTTTTTCCTATGTATTTGGAGGAATTATTCCTTTGCTTTCTTACTTGTTTTTCCCAATTTATATTGCCATGCCTTTATCAATTATAATTACCTTAATTAGTTTGTTTTCATTGGGCGGCTATGTTGGTAAATTTATAAAAGTAAATTGGCTGAAATCAGGGATTCGCATGTCAATCCTCGCCGGAATCGCAATTACTATTGGTATTATAGTTGGTTTAATTTTTAGAAGTTAGCTATGTTTCCGATTATATAAAAAACCTACGCTTTGGCGCAGGCTATTTTTTTATGTCATTTCCCAGTGGTCCTCAACAAAATACCAATGCTTTATGGTCATCGGTTCAGACACATTTTTCATCCAAACCGATATCGTCAAGATGGCTTTTTTATTGATCGGCTTATCTGCCAGGCTACGATAACATATCTCGTATTTTACAATTTTGCTGCCGAATCTTCGATAATATTCATTTAAAAATTCCTCAATCACCCGGTATGTTTGTAAAAAACCGGGAGTGCCCATGATTTTTTCTCCTCCTTGCAAGGTGCTGATAATTCATATAAACTTAACATATTAATAATTTATAGCAAGTTTTTTATGTTTAATATTAAAAATATTAAATACTTAATTTTGTTTTTAGCGCCGATTTTAATTTTTACCGGCTGTTCATCAAAAAATAATCAAACTATAACCCAGCCGGACGCTGATTTAAATGGTCCGGAAAATACTACCGAGATTAATAATAAAAATGATCGCTACATTATCATGATGGGCCGGTCGGTAATGCGCGGCTGGTTTGATCACTGGGGCTGGGATCAAGAAAATCCCATGCAATTAGAACGCTACACTTTAGAATTTAAAGAGCTATCTGGATCCCCAGGTATGGTAGATAGCGTAAAAGAAATAATGGGAAAGCTCCCCGAAAATAAAAAAGATATAATATTTTTTAAATTATGTTTTGAAGATTTTTTGGGCGACAACGCGGCGGCGGATAATCTGGAAAATAATAAAAATATTATCAAAGAGATTCATAAAATTGTTACCCAAGAGCACGGCGCCAAACTGATTATTGGCAATGCTTTGCCTAAGGTGATCGCGGATACCGATATCTATTTGGTTTGGAATCACCAGCAATTTATTAGCTGGCTAAATGAATTTTGGAGAGAAAATCCTGACAATGTAACTGTCTTTGATATGTATAATCCCATTACTAACGAATTAGGCGCCCTAAAGACGGAATATGCCACAAGCCCAAATGATTCACATTTAAATAACGACGCCTATAATTTATTGGATGATAAATTTTTTGATATGTTGGATAGCATATATTAAATTTTATTTGTTAATTTTTATATAATTGAATAAATATTCTAAAATTTCCACCAGATTTAATATTCTGGCGATCGCCTTAATCACCGCAAGCTTTTTAATGCTCGCCGATACTTTAGGATATTTCTCCGGCATACATAAAATCTGGCCAATATTTCCGGCACTTTTGGGAACCGGTTTTATTTTGATATTTATGAACAAAGGCAAAGTAGAAATTCCGATGATGGGAATCGGAGTTTTTCTGGTTTTAATCAGTACTTTCTTTTTCTATTTGAATTATACCGCTTGGATCAACTTAAAAACATTATGGCCTTTATTCATAGGATTTATCGGCATAGCTTTCGGAGTCAGCAGCCTTTATACTAGACTTAACGTATTTAAATATATATCATTAGGGCTGGTAAGCTTATCGATCTCATTTTTATTGATTTTTTCAATATCCTATAATTTTTGGCCGATATCAATTACTCTTTTGGGAATAAGTTTGTTATTGGTTGGCATTTATGAAAAAAAATATGTTAAAAAATAATAAAAAAGTTATTTTAATCGAGCCGGCAGGAGCGCAAGCCAATGTTTTCTCCAAATTTATGCGTTTGCCGCTAATGGGGCCCCTGTATTTGGGTACTATTTTAGATCAAGCCGGATATAATGTTAAAATCTATAATGAAAATATTTTAGGCAGAAATGTTAACGACGAAGAATTACAGGGAGATATTTTATGCCTAACCCTGCTTACCCCCTCGGCATTGCGCGGATATCAAATCTCTAAAAGATTTAAACAATTAAACCCCTCGTCTAAAGTGATTATTGGCGGGGTACATCCTACCTTTTTCAAAAATGAAGCGATCCAACACACCGATCAAGTTGCCGTTGGCGAGGGTGAAAATATTATTCTAGATATGATTTCCGGAAAAATCACGGATCGTTTTGTGTATGGAGATAAAATATTAGATTTAAAAAACGTACCGGCGCCAAATTTTGATTTATTGGAAAAGAAAGAGAGATTAAATATTTATCCGATGATCACTTCGCGCGGCTGTCCTTTTGATTGTGATTTTTGTTCGGTCACCCAAATGTTCGGGCGAAAGTACCGCACAAATCCGATTGACCGAGTACTAAAGGACTGCCATTCATTGGATAAAAAAAGAGTTTTTATTTATGACGATAATTTTACCGCCAATGTCAAAAGATCGCATGAGTTAATGGAAAGAATAATGTCTGAAGGAATTAAGATGAAATGGTCAGCCCAAGTTCGCGTCGATGTGGCCAAAGATGAAGCTTTAGTATCCAAGATGGCAAAGGCGGGCTGTAAGCGAGTCTATATCGGTTTTGAATCAGTCAATCCTAAAACATTAGTGAATTTTCATAAAAAACAAAGCGTGGCTGATATTGAAAGAGCGATTAAGGTTTTTCACGAAAATGATATTCGCATTCACGGCATGTTTATTTTTGGCAGCGACGAAGATGATCGTTCAGTCTTTGAGCCAACTTTAGAATTTTGCAATAAAAACAGGATAGATACAGTGCAATATTCCGCCCTCACTCCCTTGCCGGGAACATATACCTACAACCGATTCAGCCAAGAAGGCCGGCTGCTTCATCACGATTGGGATAATTATGACGGCATCCACGTGGTTTTTAAACCCAAGAAGATGACGCCATTTGAGCTCCAGGATGGAATTATTAAAACTTATGAAAATTTTTATTCTTATATTATGGCCGGCCGGGATGCTTTGGATACTACGGTAGATTTCTTGGGAAACATTTTTCATTTGACCGCCCATAAATTTTCCGACTTAAAAATTAACCGAACTATGTTTAAATTTATCGGCAAGGCAATTGTTAATCGCTGGACTAAATTAAATAAAAAATATATGGAATATTTGTCACAAATAAACTAATATTTTTAATAAAAAAAGAGTTTCGGCTCTTTTTTTATTTACTCTAATTTTATTTTATTGTTGCAATCTCAATTATCTTACCGTCCATCCTCCATCAACCGTTATCACCTGTCCGGTTATATAATCCGCGTCACCAGAAGCTAAAAAACTGACAACCTTGGCGATATCTTCCGGCTTGCCCATGCGTCCCCAGGGAATCAGTCCGGTAGTTAGTTTTTTTGTTTTTTCATCAGTTTTCGCTCCCGGCGTTTCAATTGCGCCCGGCGCGACCGCGTTGACATTTATTTTTTTTGGCGAAAGTTCCATGGCCAAAGCTCTGGTCAGCGCGTTCACTCCGCCCTTGGAAGCGCAATAGTGGGCAAGGTTTTGAAACCCTTTAATTGCGGCAATAGATGAAATGTTAATAATTTTTCCTCCCGCCTTCATTTTTGTTACCGCCGCTTGCGCACACAAATAAACGCTTTTTAAATTGATATTTATTAATTTATCCCAATCAGCCTCTTGCATTTTTTCAAATTCCACAAACGGATAAATTCCCGCGTTATTTACCAAAATATCTATCTTGCCAAATTCATCCGTGGTGTTTTTTACTAACTGCCAAACATTTTCTTTATTACTGACATCGGTTTTGATAAAAATCGCTTTTCCTTTTTTCTTTTTCACTTGTCGGACTGTCTCATTTCCACCCTGCTTAGACCAATCAGCCACTACTACCTTTGCCCCTTCTTTAACAAAATCTAAAGCAATTCCTCTGCCAATCCCGGAACCGGCGCCGGTAATAATCGCGATTTTATTTTTTAGACGCATATTATTCTCCATAAAATTATTTATTAATATTTTTTACAAAATGGCGGTGTTTTTTGATTGATGTTCGAACTTTTTTTGCCGAAAATCCTGAAAACTAATTTGGACTCGGCGGGGCAAACTATTTTTCTGGGGGAATGGAATTGCCCCGCCTCGGCTTCCGTCCCGCCCGCAGGAGGGGTCTGGGGAGGAATGCGGGCGGGTTTTTGAACCTTTCCTTTTTCGCTTCCGAATTTCGT